>CAYGRF010000041.1:0-20710 GCA_964352275.1 uncultured Caulobacterales bacterium | reverse complement strand
ATAATCGAGGATTATAGTGTTTGTACTAACCGTCATTGCCGGATTTATACCGGTACTGTCCGGTTTAAATGACACTCTTAAACTTTAGCCCTAAATTCACATTTTTTCCTCCCTCGGTTCGCCAGGGCAATCGCATATGAGAAAAAATGCAGTCTGAATCCTCTTCTCCCCAATTGTGGGGTTTGAGCCAAAACGGGCTTAAGAAGCCCGTGTCGCGAATGGTACCCGGAGCGCAGCGGAGGCGGATGGGGACTTTGCGCGTATGATCTCCTACGATTTTCGCTCATCAAGCTCCCATCGACCTTTTGGCTTTCGCCAAAAACGCCCTTTCCCCGCAAACGATGAGAAGAATTTATATCATACGCGATTGTCCTGCTCTCGCGGAGCGGGGGAGGAAAAGAAACGCAAAATGAGAGGCAGCGAACACAATTAGGTGGCAATATTATCTGAGCTCTACCCCCACCACATTCTTCCCTGCGAAAGCAGGGATGAATGGAGAGAAAGGGGACGATCCTTCATACTATCCCAGCAGCATGTTTGTATTTGAACAACTGGTGCCCATACGCGAGGGTCGGCCCACGCAAGACGGATAATGGCCGTTGGCTTCCAGCGGATTCCCTTAACGGTGTCAGCGCTCCATTGCAGTCGCTGCGCCATATCTCATGCAGACATTTCTCGCCCCCTCCCCCTCTTAACACTTCGCTAATTCTGTTCTTGCACATAGGCTTTTGTCTCGTTAGATTTTTGGAAAATAGACAGAAAGCCTTAGGCCTATGACACCGACTGATACGGGCAATCCCGATTATTTCCATAAAGTGGTGGATTGTCAGTGGGCGTGCCCCGCACATACGCCTGTTCCCGCCTATATCCGGCTTATTGCCCAGGGCGATTATAGCGGCGCCTATTTGGTCAACCGTGCATCTAATGTGTTCCCCGGGATTTTAGGCCGCGTGTGTGACCGCCCATGCGAGCCCGCCTGCCGCCGCACCCGCGTCGAAGAAGAGCCTGTCGCGATTTGCCGTCTTAAGCGCGTGGCCGCTGATCACCGGGACGATATTACCGCGCATCTTCCGAAAAAGCCGGAGGTCATGAACGGTAAAAAAATCGCGCTGATTGGCGCAGGGCCAGCATCCTTTACTGTGGCCAATGACCTCGCGCCCATGGGGTATGAATGCACAATCTTTGAAAAGCTGGGCAAACCCGGCGGCTTAATGCGCTCCAACATTCCAGCCTTCCGCCTGCCCGAAGATGTGCTGATGGAGGAGCTGGGGTATATTCTGGATATGGGCGTGGAATTAAAGCTCAATACGCCTGTAAGCTCTATGACTGATTTGCTCGAACAAGGCTATGACGCGGTGTTTGTCGGCACGGGCGCGCCCAAGGGAAAAAACCTGAAACTTCCGGGACGCGAGGAAGCCAGCGCTAATATTCATATCGGCATTGACTGGCTCGAATCTGTCGCCTTTGAGCACACGGACGCCATCGGCAAAAATGTGATTATCATCGGCGTTGGCAATACCGCTATGGATTGCTGCCGCACGTCCTTGCGCCTCGGAGCCGAGAGCGTTCGGGTAATGGCGCGAAAGCCGCGCGCCTTTTTCAAAGCCTCACCATGGGAGCTTGACGACGCCGAAGAAGAAGATGTCGAGATCATGGTCAACCATTCTCCGAAATCATTCGTGCATGAAAACGGCAAGCTCACCGGCATGGTGTTTGAGCTGATGGAATATGATGTCGATGCCAAAGGCCGCATCACGGATAGCCGCGTGACGGGCGAGGTTACCTTGCCCTGTGATGACGTTATCCTCGCGATCGGTCAGGAAAATGCCTTTCCGTGGATTGAAAAAGACACCGGCATTGAATTTGATAAATGGGACGTGCCGGTTGTCGATACGCAGACATTTGAATCCACCAAAAAAGGCGTGTTTTTCGGCGGGGACTCGGCGTTTGGGCCGAAAAATATTATATGGGCCGTAGAGCACGGCCACCAAGCCGCGATTTCCATT
Source organism: uncultured Caulobacterales bacterium (assembly GCA_964352275.1). GTDB lineage: Bacteria > Pseudomonadota > Alphaproteobacteria > Caulobacterales > Maricaulaceae > JACOMS01. The sequence continues at coordinate 18,704 of CAYGRF010000041.1, read as the reverse complement.
CACAAACATTGCCAAGGCACGCCGCTGGATGAGCGCCGACCGGATAAGCTGCAATTAGAGCCGACGAAAATGGGCATGTTTGAATGGCGCTATTCCAACGCATATGACGGATCAGAGCGCCGCGAAATGGATCATGTGGCCATGACGAAGCGGTTTGAGAAACTCGATATTGAAGTCGAGCTCGGCTTTTCAGCCGAGAAAATCGCCACCGAAGTCCAGCGCTGCCTGAATTGCGATATCCAGACAGTGTTTAGCGACTCGCTCTGTACGGAATGTGACGCCTGTATTGATGTCTGCCCCGTTGAATGCCTATCGATTACGCCCGCCGCCGATGAGGCGGAACTGCGAGCCGTGGTCAGCGCGGCTAATGAGGATCAGGCGCTTTATGTCTCGGAAGCCTTGCCGCTGACCGGGCGCGTCATGATCAAAGACGAAGACATATGCCTGCATTGCGGGTTGTGCGCTGAGCGCTGCCCTACGGCTGCGTGGGATATGCAGGAGGGCATCATCCATATCCATCACGCCGATGAGCAGGACGCGCTGGAGGCCGCAGAATGAATACGCCAGCACCCAATGCCGGGATCAACGACTTTGTGATAAAAGTCGGCAATGTCAACGGCACTGGCTCCGCCAGCGCCAATGAGCTGTTGATGAAGGCAATTTTCCGCATGGGCGTGCCTGTGGTCGGAAAAAATATCTTCCCGTCCAATATTCAAGGCCTGCCGACATGGTATGAAATCCGGGTGACAGAAGCCGGGTACCGGGGGCGCTCCGGCGACGTACACCTGATGATCGCCATGAACGCGGCCACCTATGACAAAGACCTCGCGGCTTTAAGCCCCGGCGGCGTGCTGCTTTATGATAATACGTGGCCGCGCCCGCATACTTTAAACCGTCCGGACATCACCGTCATCGGTGTGCCCTTATCGAAAATGTGTAATGACGCTTTTGCTGTGGCCCGCTCACGTATCCTCATGAAGAATATGGCCTATGTCGGGGCTGTCGCGGCTTTGATTGATCTGGATATGTCTGTGCTGAAAGGCCTCGTCGAAGACATGTTTGCCGCCAAGACCAAGCTTATCCCCGCCAATATGCAGGCGCTGGAGCTCGGCTATAATTACATCAAACAGACCTATGACTGTCCGCTGGATTTCCGCGTCGAGGCGCGGGACTTAACCAAAGGCAAAGTTATGCTCGACGGGAACTCTGCGGCGGGCCTCGGCTTTGTTTACGGCGGCGCGACCTTTGGCGCGTGGTATCCGATTACGCCGTCAACCTCGTTAATGGATGCCTTTACAAAATATTGCCATATGCTGCGCGTCGATGCGGACACCGGCAAACATAAGTTTTGCATCCTGCAAGCCGAAGATGAACTGGCCGCCGCCGGGATGATTATCGGCGCGGCATGGAACGGGGCGCGGTGCTTTACCCCGACATCCGGCGCGGGGATCTCCCTGATGACCGAATTTATCGGCTTTGCCTATTACACCGAAACTCCGACCGTCTTTTGCGATATTATGCGCGTAGGCCCGTCAACCGGCATGCCAACCCGCACGCAACAATGCGATATTCAATTAACGGCCTATGCCTCGCACGGGGACACCAAACATATTGTGCTCTACCCGGCGCATCCCGGCGAGTGTTTTGAGATGTCTGTCAACGCGCTGGATCTGGCCGAGCGGTTCCAAACGCCTGTGTTCTTTTTGTCGGACATAGATATTGGCATGAATGACTGGATGATCGACGAGCTGACATGGGACGATAATTACGTGCCGGACCGCGGCAAAGTGCTCTCAGCGGATGATCTGGATAATATGGGCGAGTTTTACCGTTATCTTGATGTGGACGGCGACCATATTCCCTACCGCACCCTGCCCGGCACCCACCCGACAAAAGGCGCTTTTTTCACGCGCGGCTCCGGGCACAGTAAATACGGCAAATACACCGAAGATAGCGGCGAATATCAGGAAGTCGTTGACCGCTTGAAGCTTAAATGGAAAAGCGCCGCCGAACATCTCCCGGCTCCGATTGTGACCAAGGCCAAAGGCCGCGCGCCTTACGGACTCATCGCTATCGGGTCGAGCGACGGCGCTGTTTTGGAGGCCTGCGACAAACTCGCCGCGCAAGGCATGCATTTTGATTATATGCGGGTACGCGCATTTCCGTTCGCACAATCCGTCGAAGATTTCATCATGGATCACGACCAAGTCTTTATCATCGAGCAAAACCGCGACGGGCAGCTTCATGATCTCTTGCTAACTGAGACCAACGTCCCCCGCGAAAAGCTTGTCTCCGTGCGTTATTATGCAGGCGAGCCGCTCAGCTACCGCTTTGTTCTCGACGCGCTGACGCAACAAATGGATATGAGGCAGAGCGCATGAGTTCTTTTGCGAAACCCAAAATTCGCCGCAAAAATGCGGTAGAAAACGAAATTGGCCTCATCCGGTCTGACTATGACGGCCCGATGTCAACACTGTGTGCTGGCTGCGGCCATGACAGCGCAACGGCAGCGCTAGCGCGCGCCTTTTTTGAGCTGTCAATTGAGCCGCACCGCGTTGCCAAAGTCTCCGGCATTGGCTGCTCGTCAAAAACCACAAGCTACCTACTGGCCAACGCGCACGGGAATAATACGACCCATGGCCGCATGCCCTCTGTCGCCACAGGCGCGGCAGCAGCCAATAGTAGCCTGACCTATTTCGGCGTTTCCGGCGACGGCGATAGCCTGTCTATTGGCGCAGGCCAGCTTATTCATGCCATGCGGCGCAATGTAAACATGCTCTATATGTTGGAAAATAACGGGGTTTACGGCCTTACAAAGGGACAATTTTCAGCCTCGGCCGATCTCGGCTCGACCGCCAAGAAAGGCCCGGCCAATGAACAGCCGCCGATTGACCCGGTTGCGTTGGCGCTCTCAGTCGGGGCCAGCTTTGTCGCGCGCAGCTTCTCTGGTGACCGCGAGCAACTCGTTAGCCTGATTAAGGCGGGGATTAAACATAAGGGCTTTGCCATTATTGATGTAATCTCGCCCTGCGTCAGCTTTAACGACCATAAAGGCTCAACCAAATCTTACGCCCATACCTATAAATATTATCACAAAGCCGTTCATGTGGATTATGTCCCGCCGAGCCGGGAGATTAAAACCGCCTATGAGGCGGGCGATATGATGCCGGTTGAGCTCCATGACGGCGGCGTGATTAACCTGCGCAAACTGGACCCAGATTATGACCCAACCGATCGCGGCGCGGCCTTTACCAAGGTCCTAGAATCGCAAAAGGGCAATGAAATTCTTACCGGCCTTTTATATATTGATGAAAGCCAACCCGATATGCACGTCCTCAACAGGATGGAGGACCGCCCGCTCAACGCCATTCCCTATGCCGAATTAAACCCCGGCGCGGCGGCTCTGAAAGACTTGCAAAAAGGGTTTCGGTAAACGCGGCGAGAGCACCGAGAATGCTCCCTCCTATACCTATTTCGCGTGACATTCATGACCCGTCTGCTAAGAGGCGCGCATGAAGGGTAAACTCGCATTTTTAGAACGGTGGTATGAGGGAACAAAGGCGCTCGCGCGCCACCCCAAAGCCGATTACTGGCTGTCTTTCATATCCTTTATTGAAAGTTCCGTGTTCCCGATCCCGCCGGACTTAATGCTGATTCCGATGGTGCAAGCCAATCAAAAGCGGTGGTGGATATTAGCGCTTAATGCTACGGTTTTTTCCGTCCTCGGCGGCATTGCCGGATATTTCTTGGGCCTGTTTTTCTATGAAAGCCTAGCCCTGCCCGTGCTGGAATCGCTCGGCAAGGCCGAGAAAGTGGCTGAGTTTAAAGCGCGTATATTGGAATATGGCGGCATGGCCGTCTTTGGCGCAGGCCTGACGCCTTTCCCCTACAAGGTCATCACCATTACCAGCGGCGCGGCGGGTATTAATTTCGGCATTTTTGTTGCCGCCAGCGTGATGGCACGGTCTTTACGGTTTTTCCTTGTGGCCGGCATTGTCCGCCTGTTTGGCCCGCGCGCCGAGCAGATCATGAAAGACCATTTCGCTTGGTTCACGGTCGCCGTATTCGTAGCCATCCTCGCGCTTTGGTTTATTTATAGATACACACAAGGGCACTAAGCCCTACGTCTACGGCTCCGCCGCCTTTTCTTTTTATTTACCAGCATCTGCGCTGACTGCATTGTTCTATGCGGGAGCAGAGCCTTTAGGCCGTGGTGACATATGAGGGATTGATTAAGATATGAAGCAAAATCATTCAGTTTTAGGAGAATACGTGAAGGCGTGCGTCCGCACGGCGAAGGTGTTCGACGCGAAAGTGGATGGTTTTGGTCATACCGCGAAGCGGCGGGGCGCTTTTGCACGACTTTCGCGTTACAAATGCTCGGCGGTGCACACACCGCCTTGCGCTTTGCTCCTAAAATTCGCACAAAATCACTCCCGTCTTAACAAATCCTAATATGTCACCACGGCCTAATCAAAAAAAGATTATGCGCGTATTTCCCATCGACAAGCCTCTTGTTTTATGCAAAAAAATGTAAAAATTTGCGAAGACTTGCACTTCGTGAGGGGAGATAAGATCATGCCGGATACACAGACAGACACAATAGGCGTGCAAAAGCCGCAGCTTAGCATCTTGCAAATCGCCAATATGGCCGTTGGGTTTTTTGGCATTCAGATGGCGTTCGCCCTGCAAAACGCCAATGCCAGCCGTATCTTTGAAACCTTGGGCTCAGATGTTTCGAACCTTGCCATTTACTGGCTCGCTGGGCCGGTGACAGGCCTGATTGTGCAGCCGCTTGTTGGACATTTTAGCGACAATACATGGACGCGGTTCGGGCGCAGGCGTCCGTTCTTTCTCGCAGGCGCCATATGGGCCGCAATCGCGCTTCTGCTCATGCCCAACGCGCCTATGCTGTGGATGGCGGTGGCTTCGCTCTGGATATTGGATGCCTCCATCAATATATCTATGGAGCCGTTTCGCGCCTTTGTCGGCGATAAATTATCCCGGCGTCAACGCACGGCGGGCTTTGCTATGCAAACCGTTTTCATCGGGATTGGCGGCCTGCTCGGCTCATGGCTTCCGGCTATACTGACATGGGCTGGCGTGTCTAATTTGGCCGATGGCGGACGCGTTCCGGACAATGTGGTCTATTCCTTTATGATCGGTGCAGCCGCTATACTGATTAGCGTCATCTGGACGGTTGTCACCAGCGGTGAATATTCGCCTGATGAAATGAGCGCGTTTGAAGCCAATGAAGCGAGCCACGCGGGCGATGATGAATATATCCGCCCCGCCGATAAAGCACCCGGATTTTATAGTTTGTGGGGCATTATTTCGCTTGTCTTGGGCCTAGGGCTGTGCGCTCTCGTTAACGTAACAGGGAGCGACAAACAGCTTTACGTCATCGGCGGCGGCATCGCGATTTTGGGCGCGTTGTTTGTTTTAAATGCCCTGCTCATCCGTTCTTCCAAACCCAAAATATTTATCTCTGAAATTCTGGATGATCTCATCGCTATGCCAAAGATCATGAAGCAGCTCGCCGTTGTGCAGTTCTTCTCATGGATCGGATTTTTCGTGATGTGGATTTACTCGACCACCGCCGTTGCCGGGCAATATTTCGGCAATACGGACGCATCGTCCCAAGCCTACCAAAATGCCGGAGATTGGGTCGGGATTATGTTCGGCGTCTATAATGGCGTATCGGCTCTCTATGCCTTTATTCTGCCCGCTATCGCGCGCCGCTTAGGTCTGCGCCTGACCCACGCTGTGAATATGCTCATCGGCGCAGCCGGTCTGGCCTCTTACGCCCTGTTTACCGACCCGCGCATGCTGCTGATTTCCATGGTCTGTATCGGGATCGCGTGGGGCTCAGTTCTCACCATGCCCTACGCGATTTTATCCAATGGCATCCCCGCTAAAAAAATGGGGATTTATATGGGCATCTTTAATTTCTTCATCGTGCTGCCGCAGCTTGTCGTCGCCAGCATTATGGGTACGATCCTGACGACATTGCTGGGCGGGCAAACCATTCTGATTTTCTGGGTCGGCGGAGTCTCGTTTATTTTTGCCGCTGTGAGCCTATACTTTGTTAGCTCAACCCGCCATAAATGGGATGTTAATATCCAATCCGACCCCGCACTCTAAGAGCACTATGGCCAGTAAGAAAACACGTCTCGAAGATCTGGCCGCGCTAGCGGGCGTCTCCACAGCCACCGTCTCGCGGGCGCTTAATGATAGCCCGGCGGTCAATGACCGCACCAAACGCGCCATATGGAAGCTTGCGCGTGAGCAGGGTTACGGGTTTCGCCCCAACATGCCGACAAGCCTCAGCCAGTCTGTCGCCACGATCAGCATTGTCGTACCGACACCGCAAGGCCGTGACGGATGGCTGCTCGACCCGTTCTTTCTGGAGCTTCTGGGCGGCATTGGCGAAGCCGCGCGCGATAGCCGCTGTGATTTTCTGGTGTCCCACGCCTCGCCGCAATCCTATGATGATTTGTCGAAATTGGTGGAGGTCAACCGCTCTGACGGGGTGATATTTTTGGGGCAAAGCTACCTGCATGAACGGCTTAACCGCCTCGCGGCTGTGGAAAAAGGCTTTATCGTCTGGGGGGGCGAGCTGCCCGGTCAGCGCTATTGCTCGGTCGGCAGTGACAATGTACGCGGCGGGCGCCGGGCGGCGGCGCATCTTTTGCGGCTCGGGCGGCGGCGCATCGCCTTTATCGGCGACACCGAAGCGCCCGAAGTCCGTCAGCGCTTTGAAGGCTATAAAGACGCGCTGGCCCGCGCGGATGTGGCCTATGATGAGAAGCTCGTTAGCCCCGCTCATTTTGAAATTGAAAGCGCGCAAGCGGCGGTCGACTCGCTCATTGCGGAAAATATACCATTTGATGCCGTTTTCGGCGGCAGTGACGCCATTGCCATCGGCGCGATCCGCGCGCTTACGCGGCGCGGCGTCTCCGTGCCCGATGATATATCGGTGGTCGGCTATGATGATGTCATGCTCGCCCGCTACAGCCAGCCCGCGCTAACAACCATCCGCCAAGACCTTGCCCAAGCCGGCCGGTTAATGGTCTCCAAATTGCTCAACGCCAGAGACGGCGGCGAAATGATTTCAGAGCGCCTCGATACCAATATTATCGTGAGGGATTCTTGCGGGGCTTAAGCGAAGATTTCTATGGATTTTATGCGACAAGAATTAACAATAAGAGTGTTATTATTAAAACCAAGAGAATCTGGAAAAACAACTTTGAACTTTCTGTTTCCAACTCAATTTTTTGAACGTCCTTATCAATAACATTTTCTTGCGCCACATCGAGATCAAGCGAGTACTCTTCCTCCCAAATAACCGGCTCAAACGCATCATTTTTCAGATTCCTAAGCAGTCTTTGTTGATTTTTCTGTAATCGCCATACTTTGTTTTTATGGGAATCGCCTGCTGAAGTATGCTTAGAGATCTTTTCATCAGGCTGCGCTTTAGCCGTCTCAACAGAGCTCGCTGTTTCTTCTTTTTGTTCAACAGTTTCACTATTTCTCTGTTCGATACTGTTATCTGGCTTATCAAATTCCGCAGGCTTTATCTTATCCGGTGACGGTGACTTGACGTCCTCATTTTTGGCGGGTTTACTCTGTTGTTGAACCTGGGCACGGCTTTCCTCTTGCGGCATCTTTCGTACTGTTCGCGGCTTCGGTTTTCGCTCATGAACCACAATTGGCGTCTCTTGGACATCATTTTCTGTCGCCTCCAACGCAAACTCTGTCATTGATAAAGACCCGTACCCCCGCCATGTCGCCTCAAATTGGCGGATACCGCGCATATCCGGGGCTTGCTCCTTCTCTGTCAAACGCGCGATCTCATCCCATAACCGATCCAGATCGTGACTGCGCGGAGAGCCGTTCCAACGCTTAAGGTCAATCGTATCATCGCGGATAAATTCGAGCGGAAGCTCTGTTTCCTCGATCCAGACGGGGACGTATTTTTGAAGCCGTCGTGCGAGTAGCGCTTCATTATTGACCCAGTCGCTGTCGCGCGACATCGGACACCACAGGACAATCACCACCTTGGCTGCGCGGAGTTCTTTTTCAATCCGGCGGGAAAAATCACGGCCCGATAAAAGCCCGTAATCATACCAGACCGTATAGCCGTTCAGCTCCAATATCTGGCTGAGGTGCCACGCAGCCGCGCGGCGCTCGGATTTATAGGAAATGAAAATATCAGCCACGAATGGACGCCCTCACAAGGTTCTCATTATTTTCTTAAAGGCCAATTTCGCGCAATGCAATTTATGCTTTGTCCCGCCCAATAAAAAAGCCCCGCTCAAGTAAGCGGGGCTTCGTGTGATTCATATGGTTTAGGCTTAGTGTGCAAGCACAGCCAGTAAAAGCAGCGCCATGATGTTCGTGATTTTGATCATCGGGTTCACCGCTGGGCCAGCCGTATCCTTGTAAGGATCGCCAACCGTGTCGCCGGTTACAGAGGCTTTGTGAGCTTCGGATCCCTTACCGCCGTGATTGCCGTCTTCGATATATTTCTTGGCGTTATCCCAAGCACCGCCGCCTGCGGTCATGGACAGGGCCACAAACAGGCCGGTGACAATCACGCCCATTAGCATCGCGCCGAGCGCGGCCAGAGCCTCATCGGTGTCGGCCACGGCTTGTACTGCAAAGAAGAGAACAATCGGGGAGAGGATCGGCAGAAGCGAAGGCTTGATCATTTCTTTGATCGCTGCGCCTGTCAAAAGATCAACCGCCTTAGCATAATCCGGACGGCTTGTGCCCTTCATGATGCCCGGGTCAGCTTTGAACTGACGGCGAACTTCTTCAACGATTGCGCCCGCTGCGCGGCCCACGGACTGCATCGCCCACGCACCAAACAGGTAAGGCAACAGACCACCGACAAACAGACCGACAACCACATAAGGGTTGGTCAGGCTAAAGTCAGCAACAGCGCCGTATAGCATTGTGCCTTCTGCGGCATTTGTTGAGAAGTAGATGATGTCCTGCGTATAGGCCGCAAACAGCACAAGCGCGCCAAGGCCAGCTGAACCAATGGCATAGCCTTTGGTTACGGCTTTGGTGGTGTTACCCACAGCGTCAAGCGCGTCTGTTGTTTTACGGACTTCCGGCTCAAGCTCGGCCATTTCAGCAATGCCGCCGGCATTGTCTGTGACCGGGCCAAATGCGTCGAGCGCAACAATCATACCGGCAACACCGAGCATGGCCGTTACCGCAATCGCGATACCGTACAAATCACCCAGAGAATAGGTTGTGATAATACCGATAACAATAATCAAGGCCGGAATGGCTGTGGCTTCCATAGAAACCGCAAGGCCCTGGATCACGTTTGTGCCGTGACCGGACTCGGACGCGGCTGCAACAGAGCGAACCGGACGGTATTTTGTGCCTGTGTAGTATTCCGTAATCATCACGATCAGGCCCGTAATCACGAGGCCGATGATAGCACAGATAAACAGGTCCTGTCCGGAGAACGGCGTATCCGCCACTTCGCCGAAACCGATCATTTTGTAGATCACGCCGCCAATCGCCGCGACAGACAAAACGCCCGTTACGATGAGGCCTTTGTAAAGCGCGCCCATAACATTCTCGGAGCCTTTAGAGAGCTTAACGAAATAAGTTCCGATAATGGAGGTCACGATACACGCAGCGCCAATGGCCATTGGCAGAAGCATCAGCGTCGGCGCAACGACAGAGCCCGCAAACAGGATCGAGCCGAGAACCATAGTGGCCGCAATGGTCACAACATAGGTCTCGAACAAATCGGCCGCCATACCGGCACAATCGCCGACATTGTCGCCCACATTATCGGCAATCGTCGCCGGATTGCGAGGATCATCTTCGGGGATGCCCGCTTCGACCTTACCAACAAGGTCGCCGCCCACATCCGCGCCTTTGGTAAAGATACCGCCGCCGAGACGCGCGAAGACTGAGATAAGCGAAGCGCCAAGCGAGAGCGAGACAAGACCGTCAATAATGCCGCGGTCACTCGCGCCCATGTATTTCGTGAGGACGAAGTAATAGACTGAAAGGCCCAAAAGCGCGAGGCCGGCCACGAGCATGCCCGTAATCGCGCCCGCTTTAAAGGCAATGTTAAGGCCCGCGCCAAGGCTCTGGCGAGAGGCTTCTGTCGTACGCACATTGGCCTGAACAGAGACCAGCATGCCGACATAACCGGCAATACCGGAGAGCACAGCGCCGAGAATAAATCCGACAGGTGCAATCAGGCCAAAACCGAACAGGACGAACAAAACAATTGTGACAACCACGCCGACGATGGCGATGGTTTTATACTGTTTGTTCAAATAGGCCTTCGCGCCCTCTTGGATCGCGCCCGCAATTTCGTTCATGCGTTCGTTACCGGTGGACGCCTTCATAAGGCTGGCACGGGTAATAATCCCGTAAAGCACAGCGAGTACGCCCGCTGCTATAATGAGATAAAGAGTTGTCATCACTCTCTCCTTGTTTGAAAGGCTAAGCGCCTTTGATGTGATGAAGTTGGCCGCGCATCTGTGGTGGCGCGCTTCCCCTCGCGGTTTCATGAGATTGGCCGTGCCCCCCAGCCGATAAACGGCCGACACGCTTCCCCTCGCGTTGATGCGCGCCTATTGCCGCACCCACGCACAAAAATCAAGCCGGAAACATGGAAATATGGGCAGAGAGGGCGAGTTTAAAGATTTTTTCTTTGGCTGAGTTTTCTCGCGAGCGGGTTTTTCTCGGTGATGCTTTCAGCTTCATAGCGCTCGGCCCGAGCCTGCGCCCCGGCAATAAGCCCGGGAATTAAATCGGCTTCCGGTAAGTTCTTCCAATATTTCTTCGGCATTTCCGACATCATGGCGCGGACTTTAAGCCGCGCCGGATTGAAGGTTGAGGCGAAATATGTTCGCCATAAATCTTCTACACAATCGCTCTGCGGCAAGCCGTCTTTGGATGCGCCTGTGCCAATTTGTAAAGCCTGTCCGTTCCACAGCGCGCTGGCTTTCGGCGTGAAAATCGCCCAGTCCATATTGGCAAAACGCTCAGCAAAGAACGGAGCGGCTAGAGCCGTAATATGATGATCCGGTTCAAACCACGCGATAAACTGCTCACGCATCTCGCCGCTCGCGAGTTCCCGCACGCCGACTTTGCGAAAACGGACAAAGGCATGCATTTTATGGCGGTCGCGGCGCACGGATTTATCACACGCCATCAGCCAAGCAGTATCAACATCAGCCGGGTTTTGCAGAAGTTCCCTCTCGGATTGCAGACGCCACAATATGCGGTAAAGCCGCGCAAAGCGCTCAGGGTCGCTATGGCAAATGACCCTCCGGGCTATGCTGGAAAACATCTTCGGCGCGCTGGGTCGCCGCTGTGTGTTTGGCGGGAAAACATCTTCGTCACCGTCAAATAATGAACCGGGCGATGATGGACCTCTCCACAGCAAACCCTCTGGCCGAATGCCAGCCGCGCAAGCACGGCGGGCTTTATCTGCCCATTCGCCGAAATCCGCTTCAGATGTCAGCCGGATGGTGATCATAGCAAGTTGAGCTGCTGGGGCGGCGGCGTAAACCGCGCGCGCAAATTGGCACCGTCCGTCAACCCGCCCGGCGTCCAATCGGCAGCCTCAATAAAGGGAAGCACTTTTTTGACGGACAGGGTGAGTTTGGATAGGTCGGCCAAACCCAGCCGGGTCAAGCGGCGCGCCGACACGATCCGCCCCACAGAAATTGTGCCTAAACCGGGAACCCTCAAGAGGTCAGATTTAGCCGCACGGTTTATGTCAACCGGGAAAAACTCCCGGTGACGCAGCGCCCAAGCCAGCTTTGGATCAACCTCCAAGTCCAGCATATCTCCGTCAGTGCCGCTCATAATCTCGCCGGTTTTAAATCCGTAAAACCGCAAGAGCCAATCCGCCTGATACAGACGGTGCTCACGCATGAGCGGCGGACGGATCGGCGGTAGATCAGATGATGCATCGGGAATGGGGCTGTAAGCGGAATAATAGACGCGGCGGAGCTTGTAGCCGTTATAAAGCTGCGTCGAAGTCGTTAAAATATTAGTATCGCTGGATCCATCCGCGCCGACAATCATCTGGGTAGACTGTCCGCCCGGGGCAAATTTCGGTGGATTGGCTTTTTTGATTAAGCGCGAGCGGCGCGCATCCGCAGCATCATCAATACCAGTTTTGATGTCCTGCATGGCCGAGCGAATGATGCGGCTTGATTTTTCCGGCGCATATGAGAGCAGCCCCGCCTCGGTCGGCAATTCCACATTGATCGACAATCGATCCGCGAGTCGCCCGGCCTCGGCAATCAGCAAAGGGTCGGCCTCTGGGATAGATTTTAAATGGATATAGCCCCGAAAATGATGAACATCACGTAGCTCGCGCACCACCGCAATCATTTGCTCCATAGTGTAATCCGGCGAGCGAATAATCCCGGACGATATAAACAGGCCTTCAATATAATTGCGTTTGTAAAAATCGAGCGTCAGTTTCGCCAATTCCTTGGGCGTAAACCGCGCGCGCTCGACATTGGACGAGACCCGGTTAACGCAATAGCGGCAATCGAAAATACAAAAATTTGTTAGCAGCACTTTCAGCAGAGAAATGCACCGCCCATCCGGCGCATATGAGTGGCAAATGCCCATACCCGTCGTCGATCCAACTCCCGGTTTATTTTTGGAGTTTCGCGCAACCGAACCGGACGAGGCACAGGAGGCGTCATATTTTGCCGCATCGGCCAAAATTGCAAGCTTATCAATCAGAGTGCGTTTTGCCATAAAGCCGGATAACACAAAAAGAACATTGTATGAACACGTAGAAATGCCGCATATGTGCATAACGCGAAATCCTGCTAAAATTTATACCATTATCGGTTTGTCATTTGCCGCGCATCGCGGCATAAACGGCGCATCGCGCACAATGCCTTATAGGGAGGGACAGTTGACACAGTCAGGATTAAACCCGCCCCCCGAAAACGCTATGCGCCTTAGTGATGATGAAGACACCAACATTATCGAAGAGGCATTGCGGGATCCGGACACTGTTAACTTTGAAATATTGCTTGATGATATGCATCCGGCCGACTTTGCCGATCAGTTCGAACAATTATCCTCAAGCCAGCGCGAGAGCTTTATAGACCGGGCAGGCGTGCTCATCACCGCAGATATTCTGGCGGAGCTTGAAGACGAAGTTGTTGAAGATATTCTGCCATTGCTCCCGTCCGCGCAAATCGCCAACGCGATTACCGAGCTTGACAATGATGACGCCACGCAAATTTTCGAAGAAATGGAAGACGAGCAGCGCGAGCAGGTACTTGAGGCCCTAGAGCCTGAAGACCGCGCGGCGCTGGAGGCCAGCCTTGCCTTTGATGAGGAAACCATTGGCCGCCTCATGCAGCGCGAATTTGTGGCCGCGCCGCCTTTTTGGACCGTTGGTGATACCATCGACCACATGCGCGATACGGGCGAGGAACTGCCCTATCTATTTTTCAACATCTGGATCATCGACACAGCCTTTCGCCCTATTGGGTATGTGCCCGTCTCCCGGCTCATGCGGTATGACCGCAACCAAACGCTGGGCGATATTATGGATAATGATATTACGGCCATTTCTCAGGACATGGATCAAGAAGAGGCCGCCTATCTATTTGGTAAATACCATCTGATTTCCGCGCCCGTGGTGGATGAGGCCGGGCGGTTGTGCGGCATGATGACCGTCGATGATATTATCGAGATCATTCGAGACGAAAACACGGAAGACATTTTGGCGCTGGCCGGAGTCAATGATGCGGGCCTGACCGATACAGCCTTTTCCACCGTGCGCTCGCGCGCGCCTTGGCTGTTTATCAATTTACTGACGGCTATTCTTGCATCTCTGGTGATTTCAGTTTTCGATTATGCCATCGCCGAAGTTGTTCAGCTCGCAATCTTAATGCCGATTGTCGCCTCTATGGGCGGGAATGCAGGCACGCAAGCCTTAGCCGTAGCTGTGCGCGGGCTTGCCGAGCGCGACCTGACATCCAAAACTGCGTGGCGGGCTGTGCGGCGCGAAGGTATTGCGGCGCTGATTAACGGGATTATTTTCGCGATTGCGCTCGCCATCATTGCCTACGTCTGGTTCGGTCGAGCCGATATTGCGCTCGTTGCTTTTATTGCGATGATTATCAATCATGTCTTTGCCGGTTTGGCCGGCATTTTAGTGCCGCTCGGCCTGCAGCGCTTTGGATCTGACCCGGCGGTCTCATCATCCGTTTTTGTCACAACGGTCACAGATGTTGTCGGCTTTTTCGCCTTCCTCGGCTTTGCTGTGATAATATTGCTATAGGGCGATGTCTATTCAATTGGAAATACACCCATGAATCACCGCTATCTCTCACTGATTTTAGCCGCCACTTGCTTGACTCCCTCCTGCGCCAGCGCGCAAAGCATACCCGATAAGGCCGTGAAAACGGCGGCTTCGGATATGCCAAAACTCTTCGCGGGCACATGGGAGAATGACCGTGGATCGCAGGTGCATTTTATCGAGAACGCCGGGCGATTATCCGGGCATTACCAAACCCATGTCGGGCAGCCGGATACATCACAAAAATTTCCGCTGACGGGGTTTTCGCAAGGCGATGTGATAACCTTCACGGTCAACTTTCATCCCTTTGGCTCCATGACAAGCTGGTCCGGGCAGCTAACCGAAAATGAAAACGGGCCCTATATCAAAACGCTTTGGCACCTGACACGAGATGTGCCAGATGCCAAAGAAGACGCGGATTTGTGGAAAAGTATAACTGCGGGGGCGAGCGAGTTTCGCCGCCCCGCATCCACGCAATAGTATCTAATATTTAACCGAGCAGCCATAAGGCGAAGTTTCGCCTTTGGCCACAGGCTCGCCCGCTTTGAGCGATGTGAGCGCAGCCGTCACGTAATTGGTAGCATTGAAAATACCGTTCGGTGATGTGCCGCGATCATCATCAATCGCGCCTTGGTAAACCAATGTCTGATCCTTATCGATGACATACATATGCGGCGTGGTCTTTGCGCTAAACATCCGGCCAGCCGTGCCAGAAGGGTCAAGGATAACAGCCGCAGGCGCCGCGCCGCGCGTATCCGTCAAATTATTCGCTTCCTCAGTGCTGACATAGCCTTGTTTGCCGGGAGCCGATGAAATTACGGACAGCCAAACTATGTCGTCCTCCGCAGCAGCTTTTTGCAAGGACTGCATGTTGCCGCCGTCCATATACGCTTCGTTATAATGTTTTTTGACATAAGGGCACTTGTGGTTTGTCCACTCCAGCACAACCGTTTTGCCAGCAAAATCTGACAAATTATGCTCCACGCCGTTTGAGTCTGTCACCATTACGTCAGACACTGTGGATCCGGTTGCGATTTTCGCCGATGCGGGCACGGCAAAAGCCATAGCGGCAGCGAGGATAGCGGTTGTCGATAAAGCAGTTTTCAATGTCATGGCACAGACTCCGTTTGGGTTTAGGTTATGATTTTGATGCGAGGATTTTCTCTATCACACCCTTGGTGAGAATTTGAGGCAAAATCACAGGGCTCACATCATTGTTACCGGGCGGGTAGTAAAGATAGAGCGGGACGCCCGACCGGCCATGACGGGCAAGCTCTTGCGCAATCATATCGTTTTTATTGGTCCAATCGGCCACCAAAAACGCCGTATTTGTGCGCGTAAATATGTCTTGAACATCGGGCTTGTCCAGAACCAGCTTTTTATTGACTTGGCATGTTACGCACCACGCGGCTGTAAAGTCGATAAATACGGCTTGCCCTCCGGCGCGCAATTCGGTCACTGTAGCAGGCGACCAAGCCTGAAAGCTTACATCTGTCTGAACCGTTTCCTCAGCAAAGGCCTCCGTATCAGTGTGCAAAAAGAACGGCATGGCCAGGCCACACAAAAGGCTCAGAACGGCAAGCGCTTTTACACCGGCCTGAGAGCTTTTAATAAGCCAAATGCCAAATGCAATGAGCAGCATAGCCGTCAATATGCGCACTAGTCCTTCATCGCCCGCTTGCATGGTCAGAACCCAAACCAGCCAAATCACTGCGGCAAACATTGGGAAGGAGAGCAGTTCCTTGAAGCGGACCATCCACGCCCCAGGCTTGGGCATCAGCGCAAGCAAGCGCGGAGAATATGACAGCAGCAGGAACGGCGCAGCAAACCCAATGGCGAGCGCCATAAACACAGCAAATGTCGTGATCATAGGCTGCGCCAAAGCGTAACCGATTGCGCCCGCCATTAACGGCGCGGTGCAGGGCGTCGCCACAATGACCGCGAGCGCGCCGGTGAAAAATGTTCCCATCCAGCCGCCGCGTTCCGACAGACCGCCGCCAACGCCTTGAAGCTGTGAACCGAGCTCAAACATGCCCAGCAAATTCAGCCCGATAAGGAACAAGAGGAGTGCAAGAACGCCGACAATCACAGGCGATTGCAATTGGAAACCCCATCCGATCTGCTCGCCGCCTGCCTTGATGATCAGTAAGACCACCGTCAAGAGAAGGAACGTCGCCACAACGCCTGCCGTATAAATCCAGCCTTCCCGGCGAACATGGGATTTATCGCTATGCGCTTGCTTGGCAATGCTGAGCGCCTTGATCGAAATGACCGGGAACACGCACGGCATCAGGTTCAAGATTAACCCGCCAATAAACGCGCCAAATATGGCGGCCCACAAGCCAATAGATGCCGCGCCGCCGGAGTTTGCCGTAGGAACATTTGCAGCGCCAATCGGGACTGACATACCGGCAACCACAGAGACTTGCGCGCCCTTGCGAGTGCCGCCTTGGTCAAACCGTATCACTCCGGACACATTGTCCGGCAAAGCATTATCCCAACCATAACTCGCCGTGGTTCGGATCATGACGCCTTCGTCGCCGAGCACCACAGTTTGCGGCGCGCTGTGGTCAACAATGCCGGGCTCAAACGGGAAAAACTGCGCGTTTTTAAAATCGGCTCCATCAGGCAACCCAGTAAATGTGAATACGGTTTCCGTACCTTGTTTTTCCGCGCCCGCCTGAATGGCGCTGGGCTGCGGCGCGTCTGAAATCGCAATCGTGACCGCATCATTCCAAACCGTATCAATCTCAGGCTCCCCGACGCTGAGCTGTATAGAGAGCTGCGCATCTTCGGGGATGCACACCTCTTCGCACACAAGATAATAAACATCAGCCTCAATCAGCAGAGTTTCGCCGGGAACAGCATCATCAGAGACCGTAAACGGCACCGGGAAATAGGGCGTGTCATAAAACCCGTAATTGACAATCGGACCGGTCGGGATCGCATAAGGCAGCGGCCAAATAATGTCGCCTACGCTCACAGAACTGGGCACTGCCCACGTAATCTGCACAGGCTCGCCGCTATCGCCGGGGTTTTGCCAATAGGTATGCCAGCCGGGGTCCAGCTCTGTGCGCAGTGCAATATAAAAGGTTTGCCCCGGAGCGGCGACATTGTGGGTCGAGACAAGCTGGGCGTTGACTTTGCCCGTATCGACAAGTTCAGACTCCGCCGCGTGAGCCGTTAAGGCCGTAGCCCATAGCATAAACCCGAGAAAAAAAGTCTGTATCAAGCGCACACGCATCTCCTTATGCTGCGCCTGATAGCGCAAGGACTTTAAGAAACCTATGCTTATCGGCGCTGCTCACGAAATTTTGACCACAAAAAAACCCGGCACTGAGGCCGGGTTTTAATCATCTATGTTGGCGCGCGTAATTATCCGCGGCGAAGCGTCATGTTCACGAGGCGCTGCCAGTTACCGAGAGAAATCATGTGCGCGTGAGCGGCAGCAAGATAGCCATTTTCCATAAACGCTTTAGTTGTCTTCTCGTCCAATGTTTTTAGGCGCTCTTCTGTGACGGCAAAATAATCTGCAATTTTTTGGCGCTCGGACGGCGTGCCATCGGCGTTTTGACCTTGGAAATGCATGTCTTTCTGCTCGAACAGATCCAGCTCTTTAAACTTCTCAATCATGATTTGCGTGGCTTGGCGGTCGCGCTCAAAATTTTGCAGGAACTCAAACGCTTCTTTGGTGAAAGCGCTGGTATCGCCGCCGTCAAAGAATTTCTGGTCAGGGTTTTTGCTGACAACGCATTCCGCATCTTCGTCAACACAGACAACAAAGCGGTCATTGGCCTGATCGCCCGCGAGCACAAATGGATAACGGCGCGCAAATGACGGCATGTAAAAGTCCTGCTCGAACTTGCCCTCTGTGACAAAAAGGTTTTCACCGGTGCGAATACCCATAACAGCGAGAGGCGTTCTTTCCGCGCCAGCAAAGATAACCGGGTAAGATGTGGACGCCGCGCCAAATTCAGGCGCTGTGATTGGCATGAAGTGTTGGTCGGCCATAAATGTGAACGGCTTTTCCATCACTTTTACGCCGAAATTTTCGTGCTTGTCTTTTGCCAGAGGCTGCGGGTTTTTGTAAAACATCACGTTTCCGGAAACAGAAACATTACCCTGTTCTTGTGGAGCTTTTGCCATAATATCCTCGTATAGTGGTATGAACCGAAATTAAATTTGTGGCCTCCTAGCGAAAAACGGGCGGCGTATCAATCAAAGAATTCTTTATTCGCATCGCGCCCAAAGCACCGCAGAGTCATTTAGTGCATTTCACGTATAATCGAACTCAATGAAATATCGGAAAATGGGCGAAAAAAGCCCAATTTCCGATTCCGAGTTAACGTGAATTGCACTAGGGGCC
>CAYGRF010000040.1:18500-20943 GCA_964352275.1 uncultured Caulobacterales bacterium | reverse complement strand
AAATTGCGTCCAATGATCAAAAATCAATCGACGCCGCCCGCGAATGGATCCATAGCCTCACGGCTGAGCCGGAAGTCGGCACGCTCTACAAAGGCACTGTTGTCAAAGTTGTCGATTTTGGTGCGTTTGTAAACTTCTTTGGCAAAAAAGACGGTCTTGTGCACGTCTCGCAAATGAAAAACGAACGCGTGGGTCACCCGTCAGATGTTGTATCAGAAGGCCAAGAAGTCTGGGTCAAGCTGATGGGCTTTGATGATCGGGGTAAAGTTCGCCTGAACATGAAATATGTCAATCAAGACACCGGTGAAGAACTACCGCGTGAGCCGCGTGAAGATGGCGAAAATAACGATGATGACGACAAGCCAAAGCGCTCCCGTCGTCCCCGCCGCAAGGGCAATGACGATTAGAAATTCGTCGATAATCAAAATACAAAACCCGGCCATTGCGCCGGGTTTTTTATATTAACAAGGCTGTATTGAGCCTGTTTTCCCCCTCCACGGTTCAGACCAAAGGTCAGGAGTAGCGCTAGCCACTCTTTTTCAAAAACGCACTGACCAGCACAATTCTCTGTCCGTTTACCCGGCCTTCAACATGCTCTGGATTACTCGTTAAGGCTATGCCGCGAACAGATGTACCGCGTTTGGCCGTAAAGCCCGCGCCTTTGACGGGCAGGTCTTTAATTAAAGTCACGGTATCGCCGGTGTGCAGGATTGTTCCGTTACTATCACGGGTGGAAACCTCAGGCATGACAATGACGCCCGCTTCGGCCCATGCGAGGGTTTCATCGCCGAGATAAAGCATATCCAGCGCTTCTTGCGCCCAGCTATGCGCTGAAAGCCGCTTAAGCACCCGGTATGCCGTCACTTGAACCGCTGGCAGCTCGCTCCACATGCTCGTGGTTAGGCATTGCCAATGATCAACATGTAAGACAGCGTCAATATCCGCAGCGCATAACTCGCAAATCATCAGAGTTTGCGGCGTTGGCGACTCCGCAATGTCATAGGAGATCGGCGCAGGCGAATGGCTGCAAAGTTGGCAGTGTAATTCAGGCATAGTGGCGTCTTTCACTTGGGATGCACCGCCCTATGCTTATTTAGCCACCTTGCCAAGGCTCTCGCCGAGCAATGCTTTCATGGCGTCAAGATAGTCAATCCAAGCCGTCCGTCCTGCATCCGTTAAATACACTAAAGTTTGCGGGCGCTTGCCTTTATAGCCCTTGTCTTGGCGGATATATCCGGCTGTTTCCAGCTTGGTTAAATGGGTGGACAAATTGCCATTCGTCGCCCCGGTTTTGTCAATCAATTCCGGAAAGCTGGCCGGACTGACAGCGGACAAATATGCCATAACGCCAAGCCGCAATCGTCCATGGATTACATCATTGATGTTAGCAATCGGAGGCGTCATGCTTTTACCGTTTTGGGTTCACGGCGCAAATGAATGGCATTCGGTATGATAATTGTACACACCGCGCCGACAATAGCTACCAAATAAAGGGACGGTGAGTTCAGGATAAATAACGTCAGCGGGACAAAACCAAATCCGATCAGGGCTGGCCAGAGCAGCCATATTTGATCCGTCAGCCGCGAGAGCACAAACGCCGTTAAGCCATACAGGCCAAAAGCCAACGGTATCATTATATTCATGACCGCATAATCATTAACGCCCAACGCGGCGCTAATCCCCGCAGCTATGCCAAATAAAAACAACACAATCGTATTGCCTCTCCAAATCGCTGCGGCCACTTTGTTACCCAGCGCGCTTGCGCCCGGTTTATCCGCGAGGGATTTCCCCAAGAGCGCTGATCCTACTAACCCGACAACCCCGAAACCCAACCATAAACCACTCAGATAATGTTCTGGCAAGCCAGCCCGTTCGGTTAAAATCATCCAATGCACAAAAAGCGTCACGCAGAGTAATGTACCCCACCACAGACCGATACCACCGCCAAGTAGCGGAGCTTTCTGCCCTGCCTCTGCAACAGATTTAACATAATCTAGATCATCAAGAATGTTGGATTGAGCCATGTTTATCTCCTTCTTTCTTGTAAACTATATCATAATTAGTTTGCATTTCAAACTTATTTATACTGGATTCTCAAAAATTGAAATGAAGCTTAAGTATAAATGTATGGGTACTTTTGGCTATAGCTATCGCTTTAGAGGTGTCGGGCACATTGCTCTTAAAATTATCTCTCTTCCAAGTGCTTTTTCTTGTACTTATATTCGTTGGCGCTATCGGCCTACACCTCACACCCCATAATGCGGCACCATAAAATCGCTTGCCAGAGCGCAGTTGACACCGCCGCGCGCGCCGCCTATACGCCGTCCAAATCCGCGCAGTCTTAATGTGCGCCCTGAACCTGTGCGATCCTCACCACTGAGATGATGCAGGCGGGGTTCTTCGGTCGATGATTACATCCACCGGAGCATTTTGTGCTATGCGC
>CAYGRF010000040.1:8764-18400 GCA_964352275.1 uncultured Caulobacterales bacterium | reverse complement strand
GTCAAGCCCGGCCAGCAAATTGTCAAAATCGTCCATGACGGCCTCGTCGATATGCTTGGCGGAGAACTTGCCGGCAGCGATGATGACGATGATACGGCCAAGCGCGCCGCAGCCAAAGCCTCCGCGCTTAACTTAGCAGGCAGGCCGCCTGTCGCAATTCTGATGGCTGGCCTTCAAGGCTCGGGTAAAACCACAACAACCGGCAAGCTCGCGAAATATCTCAAAGACAAGCTTAAGAAAAAGGTCTTGCTCGCCTCCCTCGATACACGCCGCCCGGCCGCGATGGAGCAGCTCGGCATACTCGCTGAGCAAGCAGGCGCAGGGTTCTTGCCCATCGTCAAAGGCCAAAGCGCCGTCGACATCGCCAAGCGCGCAATGGAACAAGGCAAACTTGGCGGCTACGATGTTGTCTTCCTCGATACGGCAGGCCGTACCACCGTTGACGATGAGTTGATGGCCGAAGTTGAAACCATTGCTAAGGTTACAAACCCGATTGAAACCTTGCTGGTCGCCGACAGCCTGACCGGACAGGACGCGGTGGAAACCGCCAAGCGCTTTCACGCACAGCTCCCGCTCACCGGCCTCGTTCTAACCCGGATTGACGGCGACGGACGCGGCGGCGCGGCGCTATCTATGCGCGCGGTAACAGGTTTGCCGATTAAGTTTCTTGGCACCGGCGAGAAAATGGACGGGCTCGAAGCGTTTGATGCCGAACGCCTTGCTGGACGCATATTAGGCCAAGGAGACATTGTTTCTCTTGTTGAGCGCGCCAGCGAAGTCATTGATCAAAAAGAAGCCGAAAAGCTTGCCCAAAAAATGCAAAAAGGCAGCTTCGATCTGGATGATCTGGCAAAACAGCTTGGCCAAATGCAAAAAATGGGCGGCCTTGGCGGCCTCATGAAAATGATGCCCGGCATGGGCAAAATGAAAAAGCAAGTGGACCAAATGGGCGGCATTGATGACAAGCTCCTCAAACAGCAACAAGCTATTATATATTCCATGACCATCTATGAGCGGCAAAACCCGCTCAAGATTAAAGCGTCTCGCAAAAAACGCATCGCCGAAGGCGCTGGCATGAGTATCCAAGAGGTCAACAAGCTCCTGAAAATGCACCGCCAAATGGCCGATATGATGAAAAAAATGGGCAAAGGCGGCATGGCCGGCCTCATGGGGCAAATGGGCGGCATGCCCGGAATGCCGAAAATGCCGGGAGGTATGAGTAGTGGCGGCACACCTAACCTTGCCGACATGGATCCGGCAATGCTCGAAGATATGAAGAAACAAATGGGCGGCGCGCTGCCCAAAGGATTACCCGGCCTCGGAAGCCCGAAACTTCCCGGCCTTGGAGGATTGCCAGGTCTTGGCGGTTCGAAATTTAAAAAATAAGTCACGTCATAAACAAAGGAAAATATCATGGCACTTAAACTCAGACTGGCCCGTCACGGCGCCAAAAAACGTCCCTATTACCGTATTGTTGTCGCCGACAGCCGCGCGCCGCGTGATGGCCGCTTCATCGACCGCGTTGGCTCTTATAACCCGATGCTCCCGAAAGACAGCGAAGACCGCGTAAAGCTCGACGTTGAAAAAATCAAAGAATGGCTCGCCAAAGGCGCACGCCCGACAGATCGTGTCGCGCGTTTCCTCGGCGCTGCTGGCCTCTGGGAATGGAAAGCTGGAAACAACCCTGAAAAAGGCAAGCCCGGCGCTAAAGCTGCGCAGCTTGAGATTGACCGCGCTGAAAAGGCAGAAGCCCGCAAAGTGGCTGAAGCCGAAGCCAAAGAAGCAGCAAAAGAAGCTGCTGCTGCTGCTGACGCTGCTGCCAAAGCCGCAGAAGCCGCTCCCGCTGAAGCGCCTGCCGCTGAAGAACTCGCTGCTGAAGAATAGGCCGCGGCCATATCACATTACAAAGCCGCCTCGCGTTGGGGCGGCTTTTTTTATGATGCCGCCGCTAAAACCTTCCGCATGACGGTCGGCAGTGCGAACTGATCAATATGCTCCACCTCGGCCCATATCCCGGCAAGCCCTTGCTTTGAAGAAATCTCGGCCCGGTAAACATCCAGCCGCAAATCAAAATGCGTGAATATATGCCGGACAGTATCTTCGCATTTTTTCCAATTTCGCTTGATGGGAGCAAAGGCGAGCGGGTCACCCGGCATCTCGCCCCAGTCACTTCCGGGGAAACCCATCATTCCGCCCAACAAGCCCGTATCCGGACGGCGGCGAAGGAGCACTTCATTCTTATGTGTCAAAACAAACGCCGCACCAAAGCGTATTGACTGCGCGCTTTTTTTGGCCCTCTTCGGATAGTCCGTTTCGCATCCTGCCCTGTGCGCAGCGCAATGGCCGCTCCACGGACACATGTCGCAATCCGGCGAGCGCGGCGTGCATAGATTCGAGCCTAAATCCATCAAGGCTTGCCCGTAATCACCGGGCCTGTCCGGGCCTATAAGCGTCGCCGCGTAGTTTCGAATCTCGGTTTTACCTTTGGGCAAAGGCGTCTCGACCCGAAACATGCGGCCTATGACCCGCTCGACATTACCATCGACAATATTTGTGGCTTCACCGAAACAAATCGCCGCTATGGTCGCCGCCGTATAGGCACCGATACCGGGAAGCTTTAAAAGCTCTGCTTCAGTTTGTGGAAAAACGCCCTGATGTTCATCCCGGATAATCTGCGCGCATTTATGCAGATTGCGCGCCCGTGCATAATAACCCAGCCCGGCCCAAAGCGTCAGAACGCGGTCCCGCTCAGCATTTGCGAGTTCCGTAACTCGCGGAAATTCATCTAAGAACGTATGCCAATACGGGGTGCCGTGAGCGATTGTTGTTTGTTGGAGCATAATTTCAGACAGCCAGACCGCGTAAGGCTCAGCTATTTTTCCTGCGGCACGGTCTTCTGGCCTGATACGCCACGGCAATGTGCGTCCCGAAGCGTCATACCAAGCAAGAAGCGACTCGCGTAGGTTCGCCACATGTGCCTTGTGCATATCTTGCTTATTTTTCATGTGGTATTTACTGCCTTTCCCTTTACCCCGGCGCTGCAATAGGTCATTTTGTAGCCAATGCAATACCGCCCTGACATGACAGAAACGGCAGCCATTTCAAAATGGCTGGAAGAGCAACGCGGCCGTCCGCAATATCGGCCCGCGCCCCATGCCCGCAAAGCCATCGCCCGGATCATGCGGCCATTATCATCTAAACACGGCGCGGGCAGTACCGGACTAGCCTCCCACTGGCCCGATATTATTGGAAGCCGATTTGCGAGCATTTCCAAACCCGTTAAATTTAGCGGCAAGGCACATGAGCGCACTTTATTGATCAGCGCGCCCGGCCCGGCAGCAGCCTTGATCATGGCATCCAGCCGCCAAATTATTGAGCGCGCCAATACATATTTGGGGGCCGATCATCTCAAACGCATCACTATCGTGCAAACAAAAATGAAAGCCGAAAGTACCAGCCATCCAGCTCCACGCGGCCTAACCCAACAAGCCGGAGACAAACTGCAATCGGGACTGGAAACTGTGGCAGACTCTGATCTAAAAGCGGCTTTGGAGAAACTCGGACGCCGTGTCTTAGCCAAAGACGATAATTAACCTATGCATCTTCGATCTATGAAAGACAGCCCCATGAAAACTGCTTTATTGTCCTTTTTGGCTGCGATTTTATTAGCCGCCCCAACGGCTTTCGCGCAAAGCGGAGGCCATGACCATAGCAGCCATGACGGTCATAATCATGCCCCTGCGCCGGGCAAAAACGTCAAACTGCCCGCGATTGATCATGTCTTAACCGAGGCCCCAGATGATCATGTGATAGGCTCGGACACAGCGCCGATCACGCTGATCGCTTACGCTTCGGTCACATGCCCGCATTGCGGCGAGTGGTTTTCCAAGGATTGGCCAAAGTTTAAAGCCGATCATATCGACACAGGTGATGTCCGTTTTATTATGCGCGAGTTCCCGACCCAGCCTGAAGCCCTAGCTCATGCCGGGTTTGCCATTATCAATTGCGCGCCTGACGGTGAATATTTTGACCACCTTGTTCACCAAATGAAATCCCAAGAACACGTCTTTGCGGCCATGAAAACCGGGGAGGTTGAACCCGTCTATCAAGGATTTGCCACCAAAGCCGGAATGCCGACACAGGCCGATATGTATGCCTGTTTTGACCGCCCGGAGATCGGCGCGCGTATTGAACGCTCATTACTGCGCGCTCGTCATGGAAAAATCACGGGTGTGCCAAGCTTTTTTCTGGACGGCATGATTGTCGCAAACGACTTATCGGCGGAAGGACTTTCAAAATTAGTCACAGAAAAACTCAATAACGGCATGACGACACTGCCAAACGCCAATATGGTACGCGGCCCCATCCCAATGGCACCAAAGCCTAAACTAATGCCCACGCCCGAAAAATAATATCAACACAGATGTTGATAAGTTAACAGACACTTAACCCCCAAACTTGCGTTTCGGCGCTAAACTGCGAGACTGACCTATGTTGCACTATTTCAAAACTGATTCGCTTATAAAGCCGCTTATCGTTGCCGGTATGAGCGCGCTCATCCTCGCCGGTTGCGGCGCAGACAAACAAGCTGCTGCCACAACCAGCAATCAATCCGAATATGCAGTTCCCGGTGACCACGCGATTGGCAACCCTGATGCCGCTGTAACCGTTGTTGAATATGCCTCCGTCGTATGCGGGGCCTGCGCCAATTTCCACAACACAGTCTATGGTGATTTCAAGCAAAAATATATCGATACCGGAAAAGTTCGTTTCGTATTTCGCGAGTTTCCAACTAGCCCGGAGAACCTAGCCCGTGCGGGCTTTTTGATCGCCAACTGCGCCGCAGAAGATAAGTTTTTCGAAAATATATCTTTGCAGTTTAAACGCCAACGGGCAATTTTAACAGCCGCAGACATCCGCCAAGAATATGTCAATATTGCGAAAGCCGCCGGCCTCAGCGAAGATGATTTCGAAGCCTGCATGACCAATGAAGAGGAGAACCAACGCTATGATGATGTCGTGAAACGCGGCATTGAAGCCGGGGTCAACAGCACGCCAACCTTCTTTATTAACGGTAAGCAGATTAAGCGCACACCTAGCGGAAAACAGCTTTTCACACTCGAATCTTTTGATGAAGTGCTTGGCCCGCTGCTCGGTGAAACGCCAGATGACAATACGGCAGACACCTCGGCAGACGAAGCCCCAACCAGTGAGTCCACTGAATAATAGGCGGCTATGGGATCACTTGTCTTCAACCAGATCAAGCTTGTCGGTTTCAAGTCATTCGTTGATCCCACGGATTTTATTATCCAGCCCGGCCTGACGGGGGTCGTTGGCCCGAACGGCTGTGGTAAATCCAATCTTTTAGAAGCGATACGCTGGGTAATGGGAGCTAATTCAGCGAAGGCGATGCGCGCATCGGGCATGGATGACGTTATTTTTAACGGCACGAAAACACGCCCGGGGCGCAACCAAGCCTACGTAACACTGACCATAGACAACCGTGCCCGCGTTGCTCCGCCCATTTTCAACGATGATGACACACTGGAAATCACGCGCATCATCAGCAAAGGCTCTGGGAGTAAATACCAAGTCAATGGCAAGACCGTCCGCGCCAAGGATATTCAGCTCCTCTTCGCGGATGCCAGCACCGGAGCCAATTCACCCGCCCTTGTTCGCCAAGGCCAGATCAATGAATTGATTTCAGCCAAACCTGCCAATCGGCGACGCATCCTGGAGGAAGCAGCCGGGATTTCCGGGCTTCACACGCGGCGTCATGAGGCCGAACTGCGTTTACGCGCGGCAGAAACAAACCTCTCACGGCTCGATGATGTTCTGACCCAAATAGAAAGCCAGCTTACCTCATTGCGGCGGCAATCCCGCCAAGCGGCCCGGTACCGCCGCCTCGCCAGTGAAATCCACGAATATAAAGCGCTGCTGTGGCTTAAACGCTGGGAAGCGGCTCTCACAACCCTGTCAGAAGCCGGCGAAACACTTAAAATTTGCGAAGCGCGGGTTCAGGATACAGCCGCGACGGCGTCCAAGCTCACGCGCGAAGCCGCCGATCTTGCGGGCTCAATGGATCCGAAGCGCGAAGAGCAAATCATTGCCGCCGCGGTGCTCGCGCGCCTTAACGCCGCCAAGGAAAGCTTGGAGAACGACGAGACTCTTGCAAAAACTGAAATTCGCAAGCTTGAAGCACAAATCAAACAAATCGCGTCTGACATAGCCCGCGAGTCCGGCATTCTAACAGACTCTGCAAACGCTGCCGCCCGGCTCGATAGCGAATATGAGATACTCACAGCGGTAAAAGATACCAGCGCGGCTTTGGACGCGGCGGCGGACGATGCCGAGCGCGCGATTAACACCCGTACGACGCTAGAAGCCGAGTATAATGAGCTTACGCGCCGCGCGGCGGATCAAAACGCCCGGAGAGATTCGGCAACCCGCGATGTTTCTCAATCCAAAGCCCGGCTTGAACGCACGCAGAATGAGCAAAAAAACGCTAAGGATAAACTGGACCGCCTGATTGCAGACAGTCAGCCAGGAAATTCCCAGAACCTGTTTGCCGCAGCCGTTCGCGACACGCAGACCTCGCTTGAGGCCGCTCGCGCCCATGAACAAAACCTACAGACTGCGCGCGGTGATGCTGAAGCGCGTGACCAATCTGCCCGTGACGCACTATCGGATGCGAAACAGGCGCTAAGCACCTTAACCGCAGAGCAATCGGCTTTAACGGCTGTTCTATCCCGCAATCAAAACGCGAATTGGACACCGGCCCTGTCTAAAATTGACGTCAAAAAAGGTTATGAGCAAGCGCTCGCAGCGGCGCTTGGTGAAGATTTGGATGCGGCGATTGGCGGGGACGCACCGATGCGCTGGCGCGGCGCGGAAACACCGTTTAACGAACTCCCGTCGGGGCTAGAGCCGCTTCTATCATTCGTTACGGCCCCTGATGAATTGACCGCGCGCCTGTCACAAATCGGCGTTGTTGATGATGAGAATATAAGCTCTGTTAAAGGCCGCCTTTTGCCTGGCCAGAGGATTGTCACCAAAGCCGGACGATTGCTACGCTGGGACGGTTTTGAAGTCCAAGCCGAAGCCGAAACGTCGGCGGCGGTTCGCTTAAAACAGCAAACGCGGCTATCTGAACTCGAGCACAGCATTGCTGAGCAGCGCGCTGCTGTAGACACAACCGCCGCCGCTTTTGACGCGGCAAGAGCCTCGCGTCTTGCTGCTGAAAATGCCGCCAAAGAAGCCCGCAAACTCATACCCGACATAGAACGAAAAGACCGCGCTGCGCAGGCCGCCTTAACGCAATATGAGACCGATATTGCCCGTGAAGGCGCGGAAAAACGCGCGCTGGAAGACCGTCTTGAGCGCCTCGCTGCCGAGGTCAAGGAACTTTCAGAGCAATATAAAGCCGCACAAGAGGCCAATGCCGCGCTAGAAGGCGGCGAAGATTTTACCGCGCAGCAAACCGACTTATCGCAAAAACTCGCAGCGGCCCGCGCCGCCGCTGATGAAGCCAGCGCCGCTTACCGCACGCTCAAAAACGAATCTGATGCCCGCGCTGCCCGGCTTAAAGCCGTAGAAATGGAACGCACAGACTGGAAGCGCCGGGCCGAAACAGCCTCCGCGCGCGTAGACAGCCTGAATAGAAGGGAAGAGACAGCTAAAAACGCTTTGTTTGCCGCAACTTCTGGTCCTGATCAATTTGAAGAGCGGCGCAAAAAACTATTAAATGAACTTGCGCAAGCGGAAAACCGCCGCTCCAACGCTGCCGATATTCTGGCGCAAGCTGAGACAGCACTTAAACTGGCTGAAAGCACAGCCCGCGAAGCGGAAACAGCCCACAGCACCGCCCGTGAGCAGCGCGCCGCCGCCGAGGCTAGGCTCTCGGCTGCACAGGAACGCATCGAAGACACCAAAGCCCGCATCGTTGAAACTCTGAATTGCGAGCCGGAGAATTTGGGTCAATATTTAGGTGAGCTACCCGCCGATAGCGGCCTGATCGAAACTGATATTGAACGCAAATTAGAGCGCTTGCAAAGTGAGCGCGAACGCATGGGCGAGGTCAACCTACGCGCTGATGTTGAAGCCGAGGAACAAGAAGAGCGCCTGTCCGCAATGAAAGACGAGCGCGAAGATTTGCTGGCGGCGATCGCGCGCCTCCGCGAAGGCATTGACGAGTTGAACACCGAAGGGCGCGAGCGCCTGTTAAAGGCCTTTGATGTCGTCAACGGACATTTTGGACGGCTGTTTACATCACTATTTGGCGGCGGAGAAGCCTCTCTGGCGCTCACAGAATCTGATGACCCGCTGGAAGCTGGTCTTGAAGTGATGGTCAGCCCGCCGGGTAAAAAACTGGGCTCCATGTCGCTGATGTCCGGGGGAGAGCAAGCCCTTACGGCAACGGCTTTGATCTTCGCTGTGTTCCTATCAAATCCCGCCCCGATTTGCGTACTGGACGAAGTGGACGCCCCGCTCGATGATGCCAATGTCGCGCGTTACTGTAATCTTCTGGATGCTATGACGCAGCAGACCCAAACAAAATTTATCGCCATCACTCACAATGCGGTGACCATGTCGCGCATGAACAGATTGTTCGGCGTCACAATGGCAGAGCAAGGCGTCTCTCAACTGCTGTCGATGGAACTCTCGACTGCAGAGCGTTTAGTGGCAGCAGAGTAGCTATAAAACCGCTAAAATCGCTTCCGCAAGACGCGGAATGTTTTCGCTGTTCGCAGCAGCCACGTTCATACGGCCGGAATTCATGATATAGACGGAATGCTCACTCCGAAGCTTTTCAGCTTGTTCTTTAGACAGTGGCAGCATGGAAAACATGCCGTTTTGATCTTTAATCGCAGCAGCGATGACTTCGCCGCCCTGTACGTTGAGCGCATCCGACAAACGCCGCCGTAGATCAATCATGCGCTCGCGCATCTCCGTCAGCTCCGCCTCCCATTCTGTACGCAAAACCGGGTCGCCCAAAACCCGCGCCACCAAAGCTGCGCCGTGATCAGGCGGCATGGAGATGAGCTTGCGCTGGGCCAGCCCCAAATGACTTTCCGCCGTTTTTGCCGTTGGTGCATCTTTCGCGAGAAGACAGATTAGGCCCACGCGTTCTTTATAGAGCGCGAAGTTTTTAGAGCATGACGCTGCAATCAGTGCCTCTGGCACGCTTGCTACCATTTTGCGCACGCCGTAAGTATCCGCCTCTATACCCTGTCCCAACCCAAAATAGGCCAGATCAATAAAGGGCGTCAGGCCTTTGGCGAGAACAAAGTCAATAACTCTGTCCCACTGGGCCTTTGATAAATCTGCGCCCGTCGGGTTATGACAGCATCCATGCAGGAGCAAAACATCGCCAGATTTCGCGTTGGCCTCAAGGTGAGCCATCATATCATCAAAATCAACGCCGAGGGTTTCCCGGTTATAATAGGGGTAGGATTTTAAAGTCAGTCCGGCAGAGCTGAGCAGCGGAATATGGTTCGCCCATGTCGGCGTGCTGACCCAAACGGTTGCTCCGGGACGGGCCGTAACAATAACCTCTGCGCCGAGCCGCAAAGCGCCGGATCCTCCAGCAGCTTGCGCGCTGACGAGGCGTCCGGAGGTTAAAACCGGATTATCTTT
>CAYGRF010000040.1:0-8754 GCA_964352275.1 uncultured Caulobacterales bacterium | reverse complement strand
CTTCTGATAGCCAGTTGTTTTCGGCTTTTTTTACCGCGCTCATAATCGGTGTTGCCCCGTCATCGCTCTTATAGACGCCAACGCCCAAATCAATTTTGTGCGCGCGCGTGTCCGCTTTTGCCATTTCCATAAGCGCTATGATCGCATCGGGCTCGCGAGGTTTTAGGGCTTCAAACATGGGATTGTTCCTTTTTTGTGCAGCTACTGTGCTAGCTAAGTCAACAGCGTTTGAAAAGCCACATTTCATGCAAAGTCTCTTGCAAGATTGCCCAACGTCCTTATGGTCACCGAAAGATTAAAAAGGGGATATTATGGACACCTTCAACATATGGATGGAAGCTCTCAACAATTTTGTGTGGGGGCCGCCAATGATGGTCCTTCTCTTGGGCGTTGGGTTTTTCCTCACCGTAGGCTTGCGGTTCATTTCGCTCATCAAAATTGGACATGGTTTCCGCCAACTCTTCAAAAAGCGGACGGGGCAAGCTGACGAAGGGGATGTCTCTCCATTTGCCGCTTTGATGACGGCGCTCTCTTCCACTGTGGGTACAGGGAATATTGCCGGGGTTGCTGCGGCCATCGCAATCGGCGGCCCAGGCGCTGTCTTTTGGATGTGGGTTACGGCAATCCTTGGAACCGCCACGAAATTTTCAGAAGGCGTGCTAGCAGTACGCTACCGCGAAATTGATGCTAATGGGAACCGCGTCGGCGGCCCTATGTATTATATTAAAAACGGTCTCGGTCCAAAATGGATGTGGCTCGCCGTCGCTTTTGCGCTGTTCGGCATTATCGGGTCACTATCGACAGGCAATGCCGTACAAGCAAATTCAATCGCGGATGCCTTAAAAAGTGCTTATAATTTTGACCCACGGATTGTGGCCTTGGTTTTATCGCTTCTGGTGGCGGGCGTAATCTTTGGCGGGATCAAACGCATCGGCGCCGTCGCCTCCAAGCTCGTACCCTTTATGGCCCTGATCTATATTTCAGCGGCCTTGATTGTTATTTTTGCAAATATAAACCAAGTCCCAACTGCCTTTGGTTTAATATTTGAAGGTGCTTTTGGACTGCAAGGTGCCGGTACAGGTATCACGATTGGTCTGATGATGCTGGCCATGCAAAAGGGTGTTGCCCGAGGCCTGTTCTCAAACGAAGCTGGACAGGGTTCTGCCCCGATTGCTCATGCGGCAGCCCAAAATAATGATCCGGTTAATCAGGGCATGATTGCGATGTTGGGTACAATTATCGACACATTGATTATTTGCACCATCACGGCTCTGGTCATCCTAACATCAGGTGTAATGAGCGCAGACTGTCTCGCTAGTCCCGCCATTTTGGAAATTCTCGCCTCTGGTTCTACCCCGGCGGGCTGTGAAATCGGCGTGCCATTAACGGCGGCAGCGTTCGATGCCACTTTGGTCGGTTTTGGGGAACATATCGTCACAATATGTCTCTGTATCTTCGCCTTTACGACGATTATTGGCTGGTCATATTATGGGGAGCGCTGTGCTGCGTTTATATTCAAAGAGCGTTCTATTCCTGTATTTCGCGCTTTTTGGGTACTCGCTGTATTCGCGTCAACATTTGCTCTGTCATTCGAGACAGGCGAAAGTAATCTGGTCGTCGCAACATTCTGGCTCATCGCCGATAGCCTAACCGGCCTTATGGCTGCGCCGAACTTGATTGCCTTGATCCTCCTCTCGCCAGTGGTTTTCAAATTGGCAAAAGAGTATTTTGACAAAGAGAAGATTAAATCAGACGGCCTGATCGATCAGGATGATCTGCCTTAGCCTTGGGCACAAATAGCCCGATCATCATCCGGGATATTGGCCCTGCTGATATTCCAGCCCTCGCGGCGCTGAGCGCCGCGACTTTTGCTGGTACGTTTCAAAGCCTGTATTCGCCTCAAAACCTCTCATGGTTTTTAGGCGAATATCATAGTGAAGCCTATTACCGCAAAGCCCTTAAAAACCCATCCGTAAGATTGCTGGCCGCTGATAAAGACGGAGCGCTGGTGGGTTACGCCAAAGTTGGGCCGAACACCCTTCCTTGCGACCCGCCCTGGCCGCACGCGCTTGAACTGTCCCGGATTTATGTATCCTCAAAAGCGCGCTCTGAAGGCATAGGTGAAAAACTCATACAGTCTGTTATTGACCACGCCGTAGAGACCGGAAAAACGTCAATTGTGCTGGGGGTATTTTCAGAAAACTTTGCCGGGCACAGATTTTATCACAGGCACGGCTTTCAAAAAATCGGCGAATATGACTTCCCGGTCGGCGATCACCGAGACCATGAATGGATTATGCAGTTAAAACTTTGATTACCGTGAACGGTAGCGGAGCTTTTGGCGCTTTTGAACCGGGCGCGCTGGCTGCGTATACTCTTCGGAATAGGTCGGTAAATTATCCTGATAAGCTTCACTGCGGCTTTGCAGAGGCACTTGATTATGATGAGTGGTCTGAGGGGCGTAAGCAGATTGAGACGCATAAGCCTCAGTTACCGGGCCGCTATAAGTGCGCGGCTGCAAATGGCTTTGTGATGTCGCGGCATGCGTAGCACTGCGGGAATAATGATGCTGCATAGTGACTGGAGTCGTATGGGTGCGCTGGGAAATGCGTGGATTCGGGTGCGTGCCCGGTGCGCAGACAACCCGCCGCCATTCATAACGCTCAGGCGATACGAGAACTTTTTTCGCTACATCGCCATATTGCGACGGTCTTTTGACTTTGCGGACATCTGCCTGACCCACAATATCTTCTACCGTGATCGCGCTGTATTCTGCCGGAACCGGAATTTCTCGAACGCCGCCGGGATCTGCGACGACTTGTTTTGTCACATGTTTATATTTGGCGGGTACGCTTACGCGCTTAACTTGACTGGGCGCAACGAGGTCTGTGCGGTTGAACGTCACGCTTTGACCCGGCTCCTCGACAAGACACCACACTTCGCAGACCTGACCGCATAATTGCGGGCTGACGCGCGAGCGGCCATATTCGGTTGTGCTGCGGTATCCGCGCCCGCCCGTACCGGCATCCGCAGTAGAATGAATTGTATAGCCTTGCGCGCGCAGTTTTTGCGGATTGCCTTTTTTCCAGACAAGGCGCGGCTTAGAAACCTGAACGGCTTCGGTGACAACAGAAAATTTCGGCGGCGTGACTTCAAGCTTATCATAGGCTGGGCGTACAAGAACATTTTCGGTGATCGACCGGTAAGTGGGCTGTCTCACCTCATAGCGCACGCTCGCTTCTTTGACCAATATGTTTTCCTGACGAGAGCGAAATTGCGGCTGCGTGACTTCCAGGTCTGCATATCCGGCTTTAACCAATACGCGCTCTGATTCTGTGCGGTATTGCGCGGGCATCATGACGCGGGCGTAGCACTCACCCGCTTGAGGGTTTGGCGGCAGAAGGCTCGGCGCATGCGCGGCATTGCCCGCCTGCGCGGCGCTGCTTAAAACCGTAGACAGCACAAGCCCTACAATCGCTATTTTCGATGTCGTTGTCATGACCTTCACCTTTGCGCTTTGGTGGCGCTTTTATGGTTAATGGATTATGAACGTAACGTAACATTCGCCTAATGGCAATTTAATGTCACAGTTTTACGCGCTTGAGGCGTAAATAAATGCAGTAAATAATCGCCCCGCAAGAATTGCTTGAACTCAATTCGCCTAACAGGATTATCTATGCAAGATTAGCGGAACCGCTGTAAAAGCCGCGCGCAAATCCACCACCCTAAAATTGCCAGTCCCGCACCCGTCATATTCGCGAAAAGGTCCCACACAGATCCCGTACGGCCATAGGCCATACTGCTTTGCGCCAACTCAATAAGGCCGCCGTAAAGACCCGGCCATATAAAAACCCAGCGCAACGAGAGCCGCGGCATGGCCAGCGCCAAAAGGCCGGTTAGGCCGCCATAGCCAATAATATGCTGCACTTTGTCATAATGAGCTATTGTGACCGCTGAACCGCTAGGCATCAGAGAGAAATAAGTGATGACGCCCAGACACACGATAAATAATATCCGTGTCAGCGGCAACGCCCAGAGCGGCACAGGGCGATCATATGATAGTGGCGCGTTCATCTGGCAGTGTCCTTAAGCGTATTTTTCATCTTTGCAAGATGACTTTTGCCTGACAATAAGGCATGAACATGTCTTAAAATTGGAAAATTTGCGCATAAACAGCGCCCGGAGATTATCATGACTTTACTCGATCCTAAAGAGGCCGCCCAAAGCCTGCCCGGCTGGACCGGCGGCGATGATTTCATCACCAAAGTCTTCAAATTTGGCGATTTTGCCGAAGCTTTTGGTTTTATGACCCGCATCGCCATTATTGCCGATAAAATGGATCACCATCCGGAATGGTACAATGTTTATAACCGCGTGGACGTTACGCTAACCACCCATGATGCCGGGGGCGTGACGCAAAAAGATATTGATCTGGCGGAGGCGATGGAACGCGCCGCTTAATCCATTCAGGCCCTCCAATCGTATGAGGTTGGATAGACATTAAGGAAATATATCATGGTCACTTTTCTGACAATTCTCACGGCGCTCGCCTTTGCCGCCGTTATCGGCACGCTCGTTATGGGGGCATGGGCGATGCGCGGTAAGAACCTAAAAGACCGCGAGGCTTCAAACCTCTGGATGCGGCGCCGCATAACGGCGCAGGTTTTGGCGATCGGCCTCTTGATGCTAACAGTCTACGTGAAAAAGGACACAGGCGTCTAGTTAAGTTGGAAACAAAAACCGAGCCTTATTTGCCCACTTTTTAATCCTTCTATGCGTCTGAATAAACAGGAAATGCACTAAATGGTCAAACTCAACAAAATTTATACCCGCACCGGGGATGACGGCACAACCGGCCTTGTTGACGGGTCGCGCATTTCCAAATCATCCCTGCGCGTCCAAGCTTACGGCGATGTCGACGAAACCAATGCCGTGATCGGTCTTGTAAGGCTTCATTTGGAAAACCGCGGCCTTGACGACATGTTATCGCGCATTCAAAATGATCTGTTCGACCTCGGCGCAGATTTAGCCACACCAATGCCAGGTGAAGGCGAAGCGGATAGCGAATATGCGCTGCGTATGGTGGCGCAGCAATCCACCCGGCTAGAGACCGAACTTGACGCGCTCAACGCAGATTTGGAGCCGCTCAACTCTTTTGTATTGCCCGGCGGGTCGCCGCCTTCCGCTTATCTGCATCAAGCCCGCACCGTATGCCGCCGCGCGGAACGGCTCTGCGTCGCGATGATGGCCGAAGACAGCATCAACCCGCATGCGGTCACCTATCTCAACCGCCTTTCCGACTTCCTGTTTGTCGCTGGGCGGTGGTGTAATGAACAGGGGCAAACCGATGTCAAGTGGGTGCCGGGGGCTAATCGATAAATACGGAGGTTTAATATGGATGAGCATGAAAAACTACGGGAAGCGCAAGAGCTTGCCTATGATGCGATGGAAGCGAGCAGCGCCAAAGAAAGAATAGCGCTCGCAACCAAAGCGCTTAAAATTTCCAACATGTGTGCTGATGCACAGCTTATTCTAGCCCATGAACACAAAACACCCGAAACACGACTACCCCTACTCAGGTCTGCAGTTGAGGCCGGAGAACGGGCTATAGGGCCTGAGGCGTTCGTAAATGACGTGGGAATTTTTTGGGGTATTCTCGAAACCCGGCCCTATATGCGAGCCAGGGCCGCTCTGGCAAATGCACTTTGGGACACGGGCGAACATGATGAGGCCGTATCACATCTTAAGGATATGTTACGACTCAATCCGAACGACAATCAAGGCGTTCGCGAGCAATTGATGACATGGCTATTATATCTCAGAGATATAAAGTCTGCCGAGACTCTCATTAAGCAATATGAGGAGGCAACAGCCAATAATGGCTACAGTAATGTGGTACTACAATATTTAAAACACGGCGCATCACGGCAAGCCGAAACAGCGCTTACCGAGGCTTATGAATGTAATCGCCACCTACCGTTTATGCTCGTCAAAGGGCCGAACAAAAAATCAAGTGATATTTATCACTATAGCTTGGGGTCAAAAGAAGAGGCAATGATCTATCGTGAGCACGATTACTTTCTCTGGCAATCAGTCGACGGCTTGCTCGGCTGGCTCGAGGCGCAAGTAAAGGTGAACGGTTTATGATACGCAGCGAACTGATAAAAGGCCTTGACCACGATCCTAATTTCAGGTGGCGCGGCGAAGCGGTCACGCGGATTGAAAATCTCTCGGACATCGTCTTCGCATTAGCCTTGGGCATGCTCATCTCGTCCGGTGCCGACATTGCCACATTTACGGACATGAAACGGTTTCTAGGCTCTATTATACCTGTTGCGGCCTCTGTGATCATTTTGCTTTTATTATGGAATCAGCATTTTACGTTTTTTCGCAGATACGGGGTTGCTGACAAAACGATCATTTTCCTCAACGCGTTATTGATTTTTGCAATTCTCTATGTTGCTTACCCGCTCAGGTTTGCCTTTGATAGTTTCTATGAATTTATCGTCAGTGGCATCACAGGTGATATTGGCCATATGACAGAAAAGGGCATTGATAGTTTTGCAATCTCAGGCACGATCATCGGTTTATTCGGTCTGGGTTACGCGTTCATCCATGTCATTTATGCACTTATGCATCGCCATGTTCTCAAAAAGCATTCGCTTCTGGCTCTAACACCATCAGAAATCAATATTACAAAGCAATCAATTTTTACGAACGCCTTCATTGTGTTTCTGTCCCTTTTGATGGCAGGGCTTGCGGAATTCACAGTCATGAACGGCATGGCGGGATTTATATTAGCCTTTAGCGGTGCGGGCTACGCGTGGGCGGATCGGCGCTATCCGGCATCGACCCCAACTTCAGAACACTGACTGCAAAGGCTATATGCAACAAAATGCATAACCCATTCCGAATCCCGCCTTGCACTCTGCGCGCGTTTGCCCCATATGAATGCCGCAATAAATGAATAGATTTCAGCCCGTAAACCTTCGGAGTAAACTATGAAAGTCCTCGTTCCCGTCAAGCGCGTGCTTGACTATAACGTTAAGGCCCGCGTCAAAGCGGACCAATCCGGCGTCGATTTGTCTAACGTCAAAATGTCCATGAACCCGTTTGATGAAATTTCCGTCGAGCAAGCTGTCAGCATGCAGGAAAGCGGCGCGGCAACCGAAACAGTCGTCGTATCCATCGGCCCCGCAAAGGCGCAGGAAACCATCCGCACGGCCCTCGCAATGGGGATTGACCGCGGCATTCATGTGCAAACAGATGAGGACTTGGAGCCGCTTGCTGTTGCGAAAATCTTAAAAGCCATCGCAGACGCTGAAAGCCCGGACATGATTATTCTCGGCAAGCAAGCCATTGATAATGATTACGGTGCAACCGGATCTATGCTCGCCGCGCTGCTGGGATGGCCGCAGGGCACATTCGCCAACACAATTGAAAAAACCGATGACGGCCTGACCATTGTGCGCGAAGTCGACGGCGGACTGCAAACCGTCAAAACCGAACTTCCAGCGATTGTCACCACTGACCTGCGCCTTAACGAGCCCCGTTACGCCTCGCTGCCCAACATTATGAAAGCCAAGCGTAAAACCATAGATGCCAAAACCCCCGAAGACTTTGGCGTTGATACGGCCCCTCGCCTGAAAACGCTCAAAGTTACCGAGCCACCAGCGCGCGCAGCCGGCATTAAGGTCGAGTCTGTCGAAGAACTCATCAATAAACTGAGAAACGAAGCGGGAGTGATCTAATGGCTATCCTTGTTGTTGCTGAACACGATAACGCGTCCGTCAAAGACGCAACCCACAAAACCGTCACAGCCGCCAAAGCTATGGGCGGAGATGTGGACATTCTTGTTGCGGGTAAAGGCGTAAAAGACGTCGCAGCCGAAGCTGCTAAAATTGACGGCGTGCGCAAAATTATCGTCTGTGACCATGTTTCCCTGACTCGTCAACTCGCTGAAAGCATGGAGCAAGTCATCGTGCCTTTAATGGACGGGTATGACGCCATCCTCGCACCCGACACCACGACGCACAAAAACTACATGCCCCGCGTCGCCGCTAAATTGGACGTTATGCAAATCAGCTCCATAACTGGCGTTGAGAGCGCAGACACATTTGTCCGCCCGATCTACGCGGGGAATGCGATGGCCTATGTACAATCATCCGATGCTAAAAAAGTCGTGACCGTGCGTACTACGGCTTTCGCTGCCGCTGGCGAAGGCGGCGCGGCTTCTGTGGAAACCATTGCCGACCCATCCGGTCCGTTTAAAGCCGAATTTATCAGCGAAGAACTGTCCAAATCCGAACGTCCGGAACTGACCGCAGCCAAGATCGTCGTATCAGGCGGGCGCGGCGTTGGCTCAGCGGAAAATTTTGCCATTATTGAGAGCCTTGCTGATAAGCTCGGAGCGGCCATGGGCGCGTCGCGCGCCGCGGTCGATGCCGGATACGTCCCCAATGACCTCCAAGTCGGCCAAACCGGCAAAGCCGTTGCGCCGGAGCTGTATATCGCTATCGGTATTTCCGGCGCGATCCAGCACCTTGCGGGCATGAAAGACAGTAAAATCATCGTGGCCATCAACAAGGATGAGGATGCCCCGATTTTCCAAGTCGCTGATTACGGCCTCGTAGCCGATTTGTTCAAAGCCGTGCCGGAGCTTGACGCCGCACTATAAGTAATAGTTCCGGACAGCCGGGACTCATTTTTATACACTCAACCCAGCGCTTGCGCTGGGTTTTTGTTTCGGCCTAG
>CAYGRF010000039.1:18696-20988 GCA_964352275.1 uncultured Caulobacterales bacterium | reverse complement strand
CGCGGGGCAGTTCCATCAGTGGAGATGCTTCATATCCGAGACAAGTTAAGAGCGCGCCATCAAGGCGTAGAGCGAAACCGATAAGCCCTGAATATTACGAAACGGCGTAGCTGGGCGAGCGCGCATGGAAGGATCATAATAGGATAATCACCAAGGCCTTAAACCCGTCATTCTACCCCTTGTGGGTGGAATCCATTCGGCGGCGCTTCGTCACTATCAGATTTAAATTGGGGCAAG
Source organism: uncultured Caulobacterales bacterium (assembly GCA_964352275.1). GTDB lineage: Bacteria > Pseudomonadota > Alphaproteobacteria > Caulobacterales > Maricaulaceae > JACOMS01. Next base: position 20,751 of record CAYGRF010000039.1, on the reverse strand, counting down.
TTCCAACAATGGACTCTAGAGACAGGCCCTACAATGACGGAAATAAAGTGAACGCACTGCCAAAGACACATTAACAAGAAGAGGCTAATATGCCCCAACAACGCACCACAACCCCTAAATCCGAAACCGAACGCAAGCTGCGCGCCGCGCAGGCCGAGATCAAACGGTTGCGGGCCAAAACACGCGACTGTATTTGCGGCCCGTATTCTGAATGTACGTAAAATACTCTATGGAGCACAGCGATAATGAAGTTTATAGTTTTGAGCTGAGGGTAGAGCATACTTGCGTACAAGGATTTAATTCCTATCTGTGGTTAAAGGCAATTTTTATCGAAAGGTCCTCTCGTGGATATTCAATCATACACCCAGCGCGGGCGCGGCGTCGTGCAGACTGCGCAAACAGAAGCGGTCACGCGTGACCATCAACAATTAGTCCCGCTGCATATTATGGCGGCGCTTTTGGCTGAGGATGGCGGCCTGCCAGAAAGTTTGCTGCAAATGGCCGGCGCTAATATTGACGCTTTGACAAAATCTGTTGAAGGCGGCTTGTCAAAGCTGCCGCGCGTTGAGGGCGGGTCTGGCCTGTCATTATCCAGCGCCGCCGCCAAAATTTTCGCCAATGTCGAAAAAGCCGCCAAGACGGCCGGTGATGCGTTCGTCACGGTTGAGCGGCTACTGCTCGGCACAGTACTGGGTGCTGACAAAGACCTCAAAGCGGCGCTCAGCGAGGGGAGCGTCGATAAAGACCGCCTTATCGAAGCGGTAAAATCTGTGCGCAAAGACGGCCCGGTCACATCGGACGCAGCGGAAGATCAATATGACGCGCTATCCAAATATGCGCGAGACCTCACCCAAGCGGCCAGAGAGGGCAAGCTTGATCCGGTCATCGGCCGGGATGAGGAAATCCGCCGAACTATGCAAGTGCTCTCGCGCCGCTCTAAAAACAATCCGCTTTTGATCGGAGAGCCCGGCGTGGGTAAAACAGCCATCGCCGAAGGGCTGGCCGTGCGTATTATTTCCGGTGATGTCCCGGAATCGATCCAGAACAAGCGGCTTTTGGCGCTCGATATGGGCTTGCTGATTGCAGGCGCGAAATATCGCGGCGAATTTGAAGAACGGCTGAAAGCGGTCTTAAAAGAGGTCGAAAACGCCAATGGCGAAATCATTCTGTTTATTGATGAAATTCACACGCTTGTCGGTGCCGGTAAAGGCGAGGGCGCAATGGATGCGGCGAACCTGCTCAAACCCGCCTTGGCGCGCGGTGAGCTTCACTGCATCGGCGCTACCACGCTGGATGAGTACCGCAAACATCTTGAAAAAGACGCAGCGCTCGCCCGGCGGTTTCTAACGGTTTTCATTAACGAGCCTTCGGTCGAGGACACGGTCTCAATCCTGCGCGGCTTGAAAGAAAAATACGAAGTCCATCACGGTATCCGTATTGCTGATAGCGCCATTGTTGCTGCTGCGCAGCTCTCGAACCGTTATATCACCGATCGTTTCTTGCCGGATAAAGCCATTGACCTTGTCGACGAAGCGGCCTCTCGCTTGCGCATGCAAGTGGACAGCAAACCCGAAGCGCTGGACGAAATTGATCGCCGCTTAGTGCAGCTTAAAATCGAAGCCGAGGCGCTGAAGAAAGAAAAAGACGAGGCTTCGCAAGAGCGATTGAAGAAACGAAAATTAGAGATCAAAGATTTGGAAGCGCAAAGCGGAGAAATGAGCCGTGCGTGGCAGGCGGAGAAATCGAAACTGGCGAGCGCGGCGGATATTAAAGAGCAACTCGAAGATGCGCGCTTCTCGCTTCAAGATGCGGTTCGGCGCGGCGATTATGCGCTGGCTGGCAGGCTTCAACACGAAGATATTCCGGCACTGGAAGAGCGTGTGGCTAAGCTTGAAGCCGCGCAGGCTAGCGGTTCGCCTTTGGCCAGCGAAACTGTGACGTCTAATGATATAGCTGCAATTGTCTCGCGCTGGACCGGCATTCCGGTTGAGAAAATGCTTGAAGGCGAGCGTGAAAAACTCCTAGCGATGGAAGATGTCTTGGGCGCGCGTGTTG
>CAYGRF010000039.1:0-18686 GCA_964352275.1 uncultured Caulobacterales bacterium | reverse complement strand
TTCTGATGCCGTGCGCCGCGCGCGGGCCGGTCTTAAAGACCCGGCGCGCCCGATTGGCTCGTTCATGTTTTTAGGGCCAACAGGCGTCGGAAAAACGGAGCTCACCAAAGCGCTCGCTGGATTTTTATTTGATGATGACGCCGCCATCACGCGTATGGATATGTCTGAATATATGGAAAAACATTCCGTCTCGCGGCTCATCGGCGCGCCTCCAGGCTATGTCGGTTATGAAGAAGGCGGAGCGCTCACGGAATCTGTTCGCCGCCGCCCTTACCAAGTCGTTCTGTTTGACGAGATCGAAAAAGCGCATCCGGATGTGTTTAACGTCCTGCTCCAAGTGCTGGATGATGGACGCCTTACGGACGGGCAGGGCCGCACAGTCGACTTCCGCAACACGCTCATTATCATGACCTCCAATATTGGCGCGCAGCATTTGCTCAACCTCGCAGACGGCGATAATGTCAATGCCGCAAAGGTCGGGGTTATGGCGGAAGTCACCGCGCATTTCCGCCCGGAATTTCTCAACCGCCTTGACGAAATTCTGCTGTTTGAGCGCTTAAAACCTGAACATATGGGCGCAATTGTCGATATTCAAATCAAGCGCATGCAAGGCTGGCTGAAAGACCGTAACATCACGATCACCCTGACGAATGCCGCGCGTACTTGGCTGGGCGAGCAGGGCTATGATCCGTCCTACGGGGCGCGCCCGCTCAAACGTGTCATTCAGAAACAGGTTCAAGATGCTCTTGCGCGCATGGTTTTGGCGGGCGAGCTTCACGATGGACAATCCGTCACTGTGGATGTTGAAAAAGGCCGTGTGGTGCTCACGGCGCAATAGTCGAAGGGCTTGCATTGCCGATTGTTTGGAGATGCAAGCTTGTTCTATTCAACCACATAACGCCTCATCACGGCATGAATGTTCACTCTGGCCCGCAATCTGGTGGCGAGCATATACATGCCGCCAAGCTTGCGCTGGATAAAAACTGTGTCGGCTGGCGGTAAGTGCCATAGATCACGATTGGCGGCGAGCTCCATGCCCTTATCGCGCAAATCTAAAGCGATCTGGTTATTACCAAAATCAAAAACTTCATCATGGCTGAAGGGCTCAATAGCCATGGCGATCATGTCGATGACTGACCATTGGGTTTTGGGCGGAATGTCTGCGGGCATAAAGCCCATATCTATGGCGGCTTGAAAGGTTCCGTTGATATCACCGCAGACCATGGCGCTCATAAAATGGCGATATGCGCTGGCCATGTCTGCGCTAATGTCCCGGCTGGCCCCGAAATCGAGCAGGACGATCCGGTTTGTTTGCTGATTATATCGATAATTGGCAAAATTTGGATCGGTCTGCATCATCTTGAAAACGAAAAGCTCGCGCAGTGTAAGATCGATCAGCTTATGCATAATAGAGTCGCGTATGTCCTGCGGGGCGTCCATCATAGTCTCAACGGGAACGCCCTCAATATAGGACATGGTCAGGACTTTATCGATTGAGAGGTCCGGATAATATTCCGGCACGTCAAAGCCTTTGTCGCCGGATAAGAGAGCGCGAAATCGGCAAAGATAGTCCGCTTCGCGTTTATAATCCGCTTCTTGATGCAGTTGCCGCCGCCCTTCTTCGATAATCGGTTTGACGTTGAGGTTTGTAGGCACAAGCCCGCTCATCCGCAATAAGGCCGCAACATTATTCACATCGCTGTCAATACTGTCTTTTACCCCGGGATATTGCACTTTAATCGCAAGACTATCTCCATTTGGCAGGTATGCGCGGTGCACTTGCCCGATAGAGGCTACCGCCATGGGATCGTACTCAAAAGACATAAATTGCGATGGCCAGTCATCGCCCCATTCGGCCTGCAAGACTTTGCCAAGCTGAGCGCGCGGCATATTGTGTGCATCTGCGCGTAGCCTGCCCAAGATTTCAGAAAACTCCGGAGGGAGAAAATCGCTACTATCCATAGAAATCATTTGCCCGATTTTCATCGCCGCGCCGCGCATATTGGATAATTGATCCGTCAGCTTCCGCGCATTTGCGGGCGTCAGCAACAGATCGGCAGCGCGCGGGCGCTTGCCTGACGCGAGTTGCCGGACGCCTTTCAGGGCCATGCCGCCAGCAATATTCGCGGCCATCCCGCCCAGCCCCGCGAGGCGTGACAGAGGCCGCGAAGGCACGGGCCGCCCGTCTTTATGTCTTTCCTTATCGGTCATGATCCCTGTCCTCGCCCGGTCATTATGCAGCGACTGTCTTGTTCGCCCTTATACATCACTGGAATGAACAGCCAAGAGAACAGACCGCATCGCAGCGCCGCAGAGACCGCCCAGCGGCCAGAATTATGGAGGTGAGGGATTGATGTCTCACATGAAGCCATCCGAACGTGGGTCAACACATTCGGGCTGGTCTTGGACATCTCTTCCAATCCAGATGCAATACAAAAGCGGCCCTTAGATTGCTCAGAAAGCCCTTAAGCAATAACGGGGTAAAGCCGGAATCTATTATTACAGACAAGCCCAGATCATACGGATCTACGCTGAAAAAGCCCTGCAAAAACAAGGCAATCTCAATAATAGGCAAGTTCAGTTGGTTGCGGGGGTAGGATTTGAACCTACGACCTTCAGGTTATGAGCCTGACGAGCTACCGGGCTGCTCCACCCCGCGCCAAGAGACACGTCATATAGTCGCCCAAAATTTGTTTTTCAAGCGCTATATGATGGTTTTGTAAAAGAAACGCAGTCTTAGGCGATTGCGCCTTTAAATGCGGTTTCGAGATCAGCAATCAGATCATCCGGGTCTTCGAGGCCGACGGATAGGCGAATGAGACCTTCTGTGGTGCCGGAGGCCTTACGCATGGCGAGCGGGACGCCTGAATGGGTTGTTGAGGCGGGGTGGCAGACAAGGCTCTCTGTGCCGCCGAGGCTGACGGCAAGTTTGAAAATCTGCAATCCATTAAGAATTTTAAAGGCCAGGTCGCGGTTATCTTCGACAACAAATGAAAATGTTGAGCCGGGGCCCGTGCACTGGCGCTCATAAACCTCTTTAAGAACGGGATCGTTGGAAAATTCCGGATGCATAATTTCGCACGGGATAATCGGGTTATTGGATAGCCATTGCGCCACCTTGCGGCCCGATTCTGCGGCGCGCCGCATGCGTAAATCTAAAGTTTCCATAGAGCGAGCCAGCATCCAGCAGGAATGCGGGTCAAGCTGGAAACCGTAGGCACTGCGCGTTCCGCGAATGCCTGAGAGCAGTTTTTTCGAGCCTGTTACCGCGCCTGCGATCAAATCGCTATGGCCGCCGACATATTTCGTAAGAGAATAGACGCAAATATCCGCGCCGTCTAAAATTGGTTTCTGGAAGATCGGGCCGAGCATGGTATTATCGCAGACAATGACGGGCACATAGTCTTTGTCTTTGGCCCAGTCATCAACCACGCGGCGGCACATGGCGATATCGACCATTGCGTTTGTCGGGTTGGCGGGGGTTTCCGTGTAAACGATTTTGACGGGGCCGGTTTTGGCGGCCGCATCAAGCGCGCCGCGCAGACTGTCTTCGGCGAGTCCGTCCGTAAACGGTACGTTGCCTACGCCCCATCCCGCGAGAACTTTGCCGATCAAGCTTTCTGTGCCGCCGTAAATCGGTGTGTAACGCGCGATCATATCACCGGGGCGCAGCAAGGTCAGAAACACGGCGCTGATCGCGGCCATGCCGGCCGATGTCACAAGCGCGGTTTCGCCGCCGTCAACAATTGCGAGCCGGTCTTCGACAATTTCGGTATTGGGATGGTTAAAGCGAGAATAGACGAGGCCGCCTGCGCCTGCGCCTTCTGCGGCGGGCTTCCGCCCGGCAACGACATCAAAAAAGTCTGCGCCTTCTTCGGCGGATTGAAACGCAAATGTAGAGGTCAAGAAGACGGGCGGTTTCACAGCGCCTTCTGATAGGGCGGGGTCGTAACCAAAGGCCGTCATCTGCGTCGCAGGTTGCAGCTTGCGGTTGCCAATATGTGTTTTCCGAAATGATTTGCGCTTATCCATAAAGCTGTCCCCTTGTTATGGGACTGGAGTACCAAAGCCGCTAGAGATATAATTGCTAAATAAAGGGCTCGTTTTGGAAGATATTATGTAAAAGCCGCGAAAAAATTTATTCAAAATGCTTAAATTGTCCATTCTGGGATATTTTCTGTCTCTAAAATATCTTTGATGGTCGGGCGGGCGCGGATGATGCGGTATTCATCACCCCGGACGAGCACTTCTGGCACTAAGGCCCGCGTATTATACTGAGACGCCTGCGCTGCCCCGTAGGCCCCAGCGGAGTGTATGACCAACAGATCATCCGCCTGCATGGCGGGAAGGCTCCGGGCTTTGCTAAACGTATCGCCGCTTTCGCAAATCGGGCCGACAATATCATAGACATCCGCAGCATTTGAGCTCTCAATGACCGGTTCCATACCGTGATAGGCATCATAGAGCGCGGGCCGCAAAAGATCGTTCATGGCTGCGTCAATAATGAGGAAGTTGCGGTCTGTTCCCTCTTTCACATACAGGACTTTTGACAGCAATACGCCTGCATTTCCGGCAATCATCCGGCCAGGCTCAAAGATAAGTTCGACATCCATATCTTTGGTCATGCGCTTGACCATATCGCCGTAATCCGACGGAAGCGGCGGCGTGGCTGCGCTGTCGCCGTAAGGAATTCCGAGCCCGCCCCCCATATCAAAGCTATCAATGACATGGCCGTGTTCGCGCAGGCGCGTGATGAGGCCGCCGACTTTCTTGATCGCCGCCTCAAACGGTGCGAGCGTGTCAATCTGGCTCCCGATGTGCAGATCGACGCCGACGATTTTAATGCCGGGAAGCGCGGCAGCGCGGGCGTAGGCCTCTTCTGCGCTGTGCCAAGCGATGCCAAATTTATTCTCGGCTTTGCCTGTGGAGATTTTTGCATGGCCTCCGGCGCTCACATCAGGGTTCACGCGGAAGGCCACGGGCGCCACCGCACCCATAGAGACCGCCGCTGTGTTGAGCGCTTCAAGCTCTGGGAGGCTTTCGACATTAAACACGCGAATACCCGCCGCCAGCGCGTCACGCATTTCGCCTTTCGTCTTACCAACGCCTGAGAAGACAATTTTATTTGCCGGAATGCCGGCTTTGAGCGCGCGCGCAAGCTCGCCGCCGCTGACCACATCTGCCCCCGCGCCGAGCTGCGCGAGTGTGGCTAAAACAGCAATATTGGAATTGGCTTTGACAGAAAAGGCGATCAAGTGCGCAGCGCCTGTGAAAGCCTGTTCAAAGACGCGGTAGTGCCGCTCCAGCGTTGCGGCCGAATAGACATAAACAGGAGTGCCAACGGCTTCCGCGATTTCGCGCAAGGACACGTTCTCGGCAAACATTTCGCCGGATTGATAATGAAAATGCCGCATAAACCGCCGCCCTAATCCTGATCGTCGTCTTTATCGCTCTCAGGATCACTATCTTGTGCCTGCACTGGTTGATCCTGCTTAGCTTTATCGCCCCAGAGCGGCGGTGGTGTTTGCAAATCGCCTTTGACCCCGCAAGCAGACAGGATAAAGGCGGATATCAAAGCGGTCGTTAAAAGGCGGCGGCGCATGGCAAACTCCAAAGCGTGAACTATGATCTCACCATAGATAGGACGCGCCCGCCCGCCAACCTGTTTTATGACAAACTTTTCATTGGCGCGCCTCCTATGCGGAGGCTAGCCACTCAGGCAAAGGAGTCGTGTATGAAACATTGGATTTTGACGGGTACGCTAGCGTCACTTCTTGCAGCGCCAGCGTTTGCCAGAGAGAAAACGGATGTTCGGGATGTTATCGAATGTTTTCCCGCCGAGGGCATTATTGATTTCTTCTCGAAATTTGATGATTTGAAGCCAGAAAAACGCGATACGGTCGACGCCATTATGGCGGCGAGGTTTGCGTTAATGATGGCGGCGCGCTGCCAGACCGTGTATTTTTTCGCCATAATGGCAAAGATACGCCGTTTACGCTTAAGTCTGACGGCGCTGTACCTGATTTTCCAGCGATTGGATCTATGCCCAAAGACGGCGAATTATGCGCCGAAGATCAAGCCCGCGCCGGACAGGTACGCACAGAAAATGCGGTCGAATTTGACGTGGATCTGGATATTAAATTTAAGAACGCATCGGGCTTGCATAGTTTGTTTGAGCTAGAGGACGGGGCAAAGGACGGTAAATCTTTTTACAAAAAGATGATGCCCGGCCCCATGAAGTTATTAGTCCCAAAAATGACCCATGTGTCTGTAAGTTATAAGGATGAGGATGTACCTGCTATAATCCGAGCCATGAAAGATGGCGCGGTCATAGACGGCCTGATCGCCGAGCCGTTTGGCGCCACGTATGTTATCAGCTTGGAGCAGCTCGAAGATTTGGGCGCAGACGCTTTGTCGATTGAAGGCGGCGCCTATATATTGGAGACATCACCCAGCATAAAGAAAATGAAAAGCCTAGGGTTTAGCGAAAGCGAAGACGGCGAGGAATAAGCGGGCCTGTCTAGGAGACTTTGTCTTAAAACACCAATTTAAAACCGTTTAAGCAGACGTTCTAAATATTCCCGCTCACTCTCTTCGCGGTCTTGCTCTGCGGCCCGGCGGCGAAGCTCTTCGAGAAGCTCGCGGGAGCGGCTTGCATTATCGCGCTGGTCTATATCGGACTGGCTATTATCATCATTGCGCTCTCCGTCTGTGCGGCCTAGCGGGTCTGAACCGCTCCCGCCCGCAGCTTGTTGGCCTTCGCGGCGGTTTGCGCCTGCTTGCTCAGCCAGCCCCCGGCCCGCTTGACGCAGAGCCTCAATCGCGCCGGCCTGCGCTCTTGCTGCGCCTTCCAAATCACCCTCGCCCAGAGCTTGCAGGCTCTCGCCCATAGCGCGCTGCGCGTCTGCTAGCGCCTCGCCCGGGTCTAGAGACGGATCATCTCCGCCGCCCAGAGGCTCGCCGTTTTCGTCAAGCTGCCCACCGGCAGCGTCTCCGTCTTCCCTGCTATCTGTACCGGCAGCAGCGCCGCTTTCAGGTAGGTTTTCGGCCAGCGCCTCGAGTGAGCGCTGGAGCGCTTCTTGTTGCTCGGCCAACTCGCCGGGAGTTAACGTACCTTCGCCGGGCTCATCACCCGGATTAGCGCCTGAATTATTCCCTGCCATACCTGAGCCGTCTTGCTCACCTTGTTCGCCCTGTTCACGCTCCGCTTGTTCTGTCTCGTCTTTGAGCTCGCGTTGCTCGCCCAAAAGATCGGCCATCTCTTCGAGCGATTTTTTCATCTCTTCGCTCATCTCGCCTTCTAACGGCTCACCGTCTCCGCCGCCGCCCGGGCTCATAGCGAGCTGGATTTGCATGTTTTCCAAAAGCTCAGCAAGTTGCGCGAGCGCGCGGCGGGCACCCTCTGTGTCGCCAATACGGTAGGCCTCTTCGATCGCTTTTCTAAGCTCTTCAATTTCGTCAGCATTCCGGCCTTCACCGCCATCTTGGCCGCCGCCTTGTGCGATATTACCGTCTTCCATGGCTTTGCGGCGCAGCTCTTCCATATAACGCTCAACCGCTTCATTATAACGGCTAAACAATGTATCGATCTCCCGCTGAGGCGCGCGGCGAGCCATACCGTCTCGAAGCGCCCGTTCGGCTTCGCGCATTTCTTCAAGAGCGGTGCCTAAAACGCCAAATTCTGCGCGCAAGGCAATACGCCATAAATCATCGGGAATACCCTCTAGGCCCGCCAGTTCTCGCGAATAACGCAGTCGTCCCAACACATTTTTAAGGCCCATAAAAACGGCGGGGTCTTCGAACAAACCTTGCGGATAATCGGTCACGGCTTCGATTAAAAGCGCTGCCTTTTGAATATCGGGCGCGGCGCGGCCAAGCCTCTGCTCCGGCTCATATGTATCAAACCAAGGGAGCCGTGCTCTGTCTTTCGCGGTATAGGTTGGTAGCGGCGCATATTCAGTTTGTCCCGCCAAGATCAGCGAGCGGTGTTCAATCACAGCCTTGGCCAGAGGCTCAATAAATATTTTATCAGGCACGGTGAAGTACACGTCGATGCTGCGCGCCGTCTGACCTAAACCGTCTTTGGCGATAAGCGATGCGGTGACTTTCTTACCGGCCCAGTGGTGCTTGGTTAAGTCCAGCGCCGCCTTGGCAAAATCCGCCTCGCGAACCGATTGCCTTGCGAGCGGGACAGTGATGGTTTCAACGTCAGAGGCCAGTGCGGCATCTTCTGTTAAGAGCCGCATGTTTAGCGAGAGTGACTCAACGCCGTAATCGTCTGTGAAGGAATAGGTAAAAGCCAGCCGGTCGCGTTTATCGGCGCGCGGGTTGATCTCGAACTTTATCTTTGGCGGAAGGTCAGGCAGGGCTGTTAAAACCCAGCGTTTCTCAAGTGCACCAATGCGCCACCGTGCGGTTGTTCTCTCATCGATAATGGCTCGGGTTTCAAAACTTTTGGGCCCAAGGCGGGTAAGCGGTAAATATCGTGAGCGGCGATTACTGGTAAGCTTAAGCCGCGTGGCGTTTTTGCTGCCGGAAATGCGCGCGACAAGCTCCGAGCCAGCCGGAATATCAATAGCGGTTTTATCTTTGAAATAAATGGGCGGACGGCCTGTATAATCGGGCGGGTCGACCCAAGCTTCAAAGGAAATATCATCGGAGGCTATACCCGCTTGCCAGACGGGCGTGAGGGAGCGTTTGAGGCGCTCAAGATTATCACCTGCGCCGACCATCATGCACAGTCCGAGGACGACAGGAGTGATATACCGTAAATAATAAGGATCCATGAGCGACAAAGCTGGACGCCCCAATGGCGGGCCAAGCTTTGCAGCCGCCTCGCGTGCTTTTTCGTAATGAACCGGCCAGAGGTCTTGGCTTACGGCAGGGTGATCGCTAAGCGTATCCAAAGGGCGGTGCCGCGCGCCAGAATCGCGCTCAACACGGCGGCGCGCATCCGATAAGCTCGGGACGCGAACGGCGCGAGCGGCCATGCCCGCTTTGACCGTAACATAGATCATGGCGATCAAGGCTAAGCCGCGCCAAGGATCGCCAATGCGTTCCCAAATTCCGGCAAAGCTGGCCGCCATAAAGACCGCGATCATAACGCCTGCAATAGCTAATACGGGCGCGTAGCGTTCCCACAACAAGCGCAGCCGGGCGATACGCGTGAGTTTGCGCGCGCGCTTTAATAAGGGGTTAGTTGTCGGGGCTGTCGCCATAAACAGTCTTATAAGCAGACAGGCCAAATAAAACCATTAAATTTACATAAGAATCTACCTTTCCCTTGTGACAAGAATTTCAACAGGTTTTGTTTTAGTGATGCTGTAAAAGGTGTGATTTATGGGTTGCATCGCTTTAGGCAGGTCGAAATATGCTGGCCAAATTCAATTTGTGGAAATTATTATGAGCGACAGTGTTTTTGACAGAGTAACGACAACCATTGGCGACGTTTTAGGCGTTGATGATGTTGTATGGTCACTTGAAACGGCGGCCAAAGATGTCGATGGCTGGACAAGTATTGCACACATCCGCGTGATGATCGCTATTGAACGCGCATTTGGTATTCGTTTTGACACCACCGAAGCTACGCGTCCCGAAAATATCGGACAGCTTTGCGAACTGGTTGCGTCTAAAGTTTAGACTGCCCATGGGCTGCTGCGGCCCTTTCGTCGCTCACGACCTCCTTAATATATACTTGGAATGCGCGCTGTAAGCCTTGTAGCGCGAAATGATTCATGGCTGAGCTTTTAGATGAGTTCGAGGCAGTTTGGCCGAGCTAAATTCAGCTTAAAAACTGGCAGTAATTCCCGCCTGTGTTTCTCAATTATACCTGATTGTTTGATCACGCCTCCAGCCACCCATTTGGAAAAGGTTGTGACGGGCCGACTTTCATGGCTGGCATGTTGCCGCTTTGAAATACGATTAGTAAAACCGTCGTAAAAATATGTGCCGAGTCGCATGCGCGATGGCAGCGTCATGCCCTCGAGACCCATAGAAACATTTATCGCGCCAAGGTTTTCGATGCGGTAGGGAGATAAATACGGCCAGCAAATCATTTCGCCGGGTTCTAAATCAATGGCAATGGCGTAGGGTTCAAACTCCTTGATATACGGTATGGCCTCAACCCCGGCCTCAAAACCCCGGTCTTGGAGGGCCATGGATTGAATGTATTCAGGCCGAATAAACGGGCTCCCGCTAGGGTAGATAAATATCCGGCGTTTGCCGCGCAGGTTCCAAAGCGTGACGTCTTTGAGGTCAACATGGTAGTCAATACAGGCGCGAGGCGACGAAATGACAAGATTGCCTGACTGCTGACTCATGGATGTGTTCATGTGCCGCCGGAAGGTTTTATGGGCTGAATGAACAAGCTTCCCGTAAGGCGTCTCAAGGGTTTCGAGGCCGCGTAGATTAAGCCACAAATCACCGCGGCTCACGGCTTGAATGAGCTGCTCTCCTGTTGCGCTTCCGCGCGCGCACATGTCAAATGAGGCCTTTTGAACAGGGCCCGGACGCGGTGGTTTTGGGACACAAATATCGAGCATTTCCGGGGGATGATTGTCTAGGGCTTCTAAAAGTTTGGCGTAACTGAACAAATTGGTGTTCAGAAGGTCGTGATCCATTTTCTGGATGGATTGACCATATTGTGCCCGGTTTCCGCCTTGTAGGTTGATGTGCATGTTTGCCCCCATTTACCGAGTGCTAAATATGCAATAATTGTGCCAATGAAATCAGGCCGACGAGAACCTAATAAGCGCGTCCGTTCTTCTGGGTATATATGCGGTCCGGGCTTCCATTGGCAGGAATGGCAAGATCAATGTCGGGATAATGGCCGCTATCCACTTCTGGCCTTCGGCTCCCGACCACGAGATAGACCACGTCAGCCTTTGATCTATTGATCATATGGTGCCCGTTGGCGATTCCTGCGGGATGCGCAGTAACATCGCCGGGGGATAATTGCGTTTCTCCGCTATCGTCGATCAATACGGGATGGCCGGAAATAATATAAACAAGCTCATCTTCGTGGGTATGATAATGGCGCTGTGATGACCATGCGCCCGGCGCAAGGGTCATAAGATTGGCACCAAATTGCGTCAGGCCGCCCGCATCGGACAGCTTTACACCGCTGCGGCCCATACAGGGTTCATTAAAAGGCGGCGGGTAGCCGGAGCCTTTTCGTATCGGGCCAGTCTCTAAATTGATCTTGGGCATGATCGCGCCTTGCAAAATTTTACGTTCCCCGCTTTAAGCATATCATGGAACCCTATTCAAATGCTGCCGCTTTGGCGCAAGACCTCATTCGCAAACCGTCTGTGACGCCCATTGACGCCGGAGCTTTGGATGTCCTGCAAGGCCGATTGAAGCGCTTGGGATTTAAATGTACGCGCTATCCCTTTGGAGAGGGTGAACACCGCGTTGATAACCTCTATGCCCGTTTGGGCTCATCGACGCCGAATTTTTGCTTTGCGGGACATACGGATGTTGTTCCAGTAGGCGACGCGGCGAAATGGGCGGCAGAGCCGTTTGCGGGCGAAATCAGAGACGGACAATTATGGGGTCGCGGCGCGGCGGATATGAAAGGCGCGATTGCGGCGTTCGTTGCGGCTCTCGAGGGCTTGATGGACGGCGGCTGGCAGCCAAAAGGCTCAATAAGCTTCCTGATTACGGGCGACGAAGAGGGTCCTGCGGTCAACGGTACCGACAAATTATTAAAGGCCATAACTGAAGCGGGCGAAGTCATAGATCACTGCCTTGTGGGTGAACCGACAAACCCTGATGCGCTTGGTGATATGATAAAAAATGGTCGCCGCGGGTCTCTTAATGCCAGAATCACAGTGACCGGGCAGCAAGGCCATGTGGCTTATCCGCACCGAGCCTCAAATCCCGTGCCTATTATTATGCAGCTTTTAACGGGGCTGTTATCTCGGGAGCTGGACACTGGGAATGATTTTTTCCAACCTTCTAATTTGGAAGTCACATCGATTGATGTGGGCAACACAGCGCATAACGTCATCGCGGAGGCCGCAAAAGCGCAGTTTAACATCCGGTTTAATAATGAACATCGAGGCGATGATTTAAAGGCGTGGATCCGCAATGAGGTATCGGAGGTATCTAAGGGGTTTAACGGCTCCATTGAGGCGGACTTACGGGTTACGGGCGAAGCCTTTCTGACCGAGCCGTGCCGGTTCACCTCAGCCGTTCAAGACGCGGTTCAATCGGTTACAGGCCGCCGGCCTGAGCTATCCACATCCGGAGGGACATCCGACGCGCGCTACATTACGCACTACGCGCCAGTCGTAGAGTTCGGCCTTGTCGGCGCAACTATGCATCAAGTCAATGAACGGGTTGATGTCAGAGACATTGATAGTCTTGCAGACATCTATGCGGCCCTGTTAAAGGGTTATTTTTCATGAATTTACCGCGTTACTTGGCGGGATGCCTGCGCGCGTTCGGACGCGCGCAGGGCGGCGGAGGCAATGGGTGGGAAGGCTATTTTGATCTGTCAAAAAAAGGCTTTCAGCAATCTTTTCTGGCGCTGGCGCTCAGCTTGCCCTTTTATTATGTCTGCGCGGCAGCGGTACAAAAACACAGAGCCTCACTGCCGGGAGCAAATCCCGACAGCGCTATTCCGGCGGCCGCATTTTTCGTGATCCTTGGCCTATATGCAGGCACGTTTGTTTTGACGGCTTATATATTATGCTTGGTGTTTGATAAACAGGCAGCGTTTCGTCCCTGGGTGATTGTGCGGCATTGGTCGATGTTTTTTGCCGCGCTTTTGGCCGCAGGCCTTTTGGGACTTTACCTTGCGGGGGCACTGCCCTTCATGATCGTTATTTATATGGTTTTGGGAATCTACCTTATAACCCTCGCGATTGATATTCGGCTGGCTCAGCGCATAGCCGGGTTTGAGTGGGGCGCCGCCGTTCTGACGGGCTGTATTATGACGGCCATGGGGCTCACAGTTTTACTCATGGGCGTTGCGCAATTTGCCGGATGAGCGAGGCCTAAAATAAAACACATTGCCCTAGTGACATATCGTATATTTAAGCGTATACAGAAACTGTACATTGCCTTTTAGCACAGGATGCTAACCGGCGGCTCCCAGTGGGGGCCGTTTTTTTATACCTGATGCGCGGGCTTTGCGGAGATAGAATGAAAACGAAGACTGATATTGATGGACGCATCTTAACCATAGCCGACCCGATAGCGGCGGATATGGGCTATCATATTGTGCGTATCCGCGTGATGAGCGGGAAACGGTCCACGGTTCAAATTATGGCTGAGCGCATTAAAGATGGACTCATGGGCGTCGATGATTGTGCCAACCTATCGCGCGCTGTATCGTCTGCGCTCGAAGTTGATGACCCGCTTCATGATGCCTATGTGCTTGAAGTCTCATCGCCGGGCCTTGATCGTCCGTTGACAGACTTAAAAGACTTTGACGTCTATGAGGGCTATGTCGCCCGAATTGAGCTTGACCGCATGATTGAAGGCCGCAAACGCTTTCGCGGCGTTTTGGCGGGCACAGACGGGGGCAATATTGACATTGATCTGGACGGCGAGAGCGAGACAGCGCAAATCCCGTTTGCATGGATCAGCGAAGCAAAATTGCTTGTCACGGATGAACTGATAGAGGCGGGCCAAAAAGCCCTCGCCGCTGCTAAAAATAATACTGAAGATAAAACCGACATAGCTGACAAGGAGACATAAATGTCAACAGCCGGAATTAGCGCCAACCGTTTAGAGCTGCTGCAAATAGCAAGCGCGGTTGCCCAAGAAAAATCCATCGACAAAACGATTGTTTTGGAAGCGATCGAAGAAGCCATTCAAAAAGCGGCCCGTATGCGTTATGGTAGTGAGCTGGATATTCGTGCCCGCCTTGACCCTGTCACTGGCGAAATGGATTTGAAGCGGGTCGTTACCGTTGTCGAAGAAGTTGAAAACGAGTCGACAGAAACCAATTTGGCCACCGCGCAACTGGATCATCCGGACGCTGAAATCGGGTATGAAATCACCACGCAATTGCCGCCCATTGAGTTTGGCCGTGTGCAAAGTCAAATGGCTAAACAGGTCATCATGCAAAAAGTACGCGATGCTGAGCGCGCGCGTCAGTATGAAGAATATAAAGACCGTGTCGGCGAAATCATTAACGGCATCGTCAAACGCGTTGAATATGGGCACATCATTGTCGATCTGGGCCGCGCCGAAGGCGTGATCCGCCGCGAGCAAGCTCTGCCCCGTGAAAACGTGAAAAGCGGCGACCGTATTCGTGCCTATATTCATGACGTGCGCGAAGAACCGCGCGGCTCACAAATCTTCCTCTCCCGCGCGCATCCGCAATTTATGGCGCAGCTTTTCTCCCAAGAAGTGCCCGAAGTCTATGAAGGCATCATCCAAATTGTCGCTGTGGCCCGTGACCCGGGAAGCCGTGCCAAAATTGCTGTCTACTCCAATGATGGCTCGATTGATCCGGTTGGTGCCTGTGTCGGTATGCGCGGCTCGCGCGTTCAAGCGGTTGTCAATGAACTCCAAGGCGAGCGGATTGACATTATTCCTTGGACTGATGATGCCGCATCATTCATCGTTAATGCACTCCAGCCTGCTGAAGTGACCAAAGTTGTCATGGACGAGGCCGACAACCGTATCGAAGTTGTTGTCCCTGAAGAACAGCTATCACTCGCGATTGGCCGCCGTGGCCAAAATGTGCGGCTTGCCTCGCAGCTCTCCGGCTGGGCGATTGATATTTTGACAGAAGCTCAAGAATCCGAGCGCCGTCAGAAAGAATTTGCGCAGCGCTCTGAACTGTTCATGACCGCGCTGGATGTTGATGAAATGATCGCGCAATTATTGGTCTCCGAAGGATTTGAAACCCTCGAAGAGGTTGGTTATGTCGCAGTGGAGGAATTATCATCCATTGACGGTTTTGATGATGAAACCGCCGAAGAGCTTCAAGCGCGTGCCCGCGAATATCTTGAGCGTTTGGCCAAAGAACAAGATGCGGCCCGCAAAGAAGCCGGGGTTGCTGATGACGTTCTGGAAATCCCGGGCGTGACGCTGCCAATGGCTGTAGCTTTTGGTGAAAACGAGATCAAAACGGTTGAAGATGTAGCCGGACTCATTCCGGATGATCTGCGCGGTTATACAGAAATGAAAGACGGCGAGAAGGTTCACGAAGACGGCATTTTGGAAGGTATGAAACTTTCAAATGACGAAGCGACAGACCTGATTATGCAGGCAAGGGTTAAAGCGGGCTGGATCGATCCGTCGGATCTTGAGCCCGATCCTGAACCCGAACTTGATGAGGATGGAAACCCCATTCTTACTGAGGAAAGCGTTGAGGCTTAACAAGACTTGACGGACGCTCTCGACATACCCATCTCTGATAATGAGGACAAACGCGGTCATAAAGGCCCTGAGCGGCGCTGCGTCGCAACGGGTCTGTCTTATGAAAAAGCCGCGCTTATTCGGTTTGTAAGATCGCCCGATGGTATTGTGACGCCGGATATTGCCGGTAAACTTCCCGGGCGTGGTGTTTGGGTTTTCGCAGACCGCGAGGCTTTGACCAAAGCCATAAAAACCAAAGCTTTCGCGCGGGGGTTTAAGGCAAAGTCTATTTGTCCCGACGGACTTATTGACTTGGTTGAAGGCTTGCTTGTTAAGCAAGTGCTCGGAATGCTGGGTATGGCGCTTAAATCCGGGGCGCTAGCCTTGGGGTTTGATCAGGTTAAGGCGGCTGCCAGCGCTGACATGCTAGCATGGCGGATCGAGGCTAGCGATGGCTCGCCCGACGGGCGTAGTAAAATCCGGGTTTTAACCAAAGCAGTAAGCCGGGAATTAGACTTGCCGGAACCCCGCGTTTTGGGCTGCTTTACAGCCGAAGTGCTTGGACAGGCTTTCGGACGTGAGCATGTGGTGCATGCTGCTGTTAAGCCGGGCAAAATGGCCCGCGCGATTGGCGAAGCGGCAAGGCGGCTGTCCGGATTTCGCGAGATGGTTCCGGAAAACTGGCCGGATATCGCTCACGAGGCGAAACGAAATAAATCCCGGCAAGGTCGGGATAAGAGTTGAATATGCGGCAAAGGCCGCTAGGTTACGCGCGAATTGCCGCGTAGCTGATAATACGTTAAAAGACCGGCCTTATGACCCGGTCGATAAGTGAGACTTCATGAGTAATACGAACGATACAAATAATCCTGGTGGACGCCGCCCCTTAACCTTGAAAAAGTCAGGGCCTGGAACGGTACGCCAAAATTTCTCCGGCGGACGGTCAAAGTCCGTTGTGGTCGAGAAGAAAAAACGCCGCGTTATTGGCGGCCCTGGCAAACCTGCGCCGAGCGGCACGGCTCCGGCACCGTCCCCGGCGTCGCAAATCGATGAAGTGGCCGAGGCTGCACGCAAGCTGGGTCTGTCGAAAGACGAATATATTAAGCGTCAGAAAGCTGTCACAAAAGCAGTGGCCAAGAAAGATGAGCGCGAAGAAGCGCGCCGCGCCGAGGAAGCCGAGCGCAAACAGCGCATGGAAGAAGAAAAGGCCGCTTTAGAGGCCAAGAAAAAGGCTGAAGAAGAAGCCGAAATTCGCCGCCTTCAAGAAGAAGAGGAAGAGCGTAAGCGCGAAGAGGCCGAAGCTGCGCGCCGCGCGCCAACACCCGCTCAAAAAATCCTCAATGAAGACAAAGCTGATGATGCCCGTACAGCGCTTGAACAAGCTGGCGGTCGAATCAAAAAGCAACGGATCGTGCCGACTAAGCCTTCCCGCCCGTCAAAAAATGAGCCGCGCCGCCGTAAAGGCAAGCTTACTATTGTCAGCGCGCTGGCGGGTGATGATGACCGTCAACGCTCGCTCGCCTCTATGCGCCGCGCCCGTGAGCGAGAAAAAGAACGTCAACAGGGCGGTGGGGCACCGCTAAAAGTTGCCCGCGAAGTGACGATTCCTGAAGCGATTACAGTATCTGATCTTGCGAACCGCATGGCGGAACGCGCCGCCGATGTTGTCAAATATTTGATGAAGCAAGGCACGATGGCCAAAATGAACGATGTGCTTGACGCCGATACGGCGCAGCTCATTGCTGAGGATTTTGGACATATTGTGAAGCGCGTGTCTGATGCCGATGTTGAAGACGATTTCATTGGCGCCGATGAGGAT
This sequence comes from uncultured Caulobacterales bacterium, assembly GCA_964352275.1. Lineage (GTDB taxonomy): Bacteria > Pseudomonadota > Alphaproteobacteria > Caulobacterales > Maricaulaceae > JACOMS01. Next base: position 1,546 of record CAYGRF010000039.1, on the reverse strand, counting down.
GATGACGATAGCACGTTAGAGCCCCGCGCGCCTGTCGTTGCGATTATGGGTCATGTCGACCACGGCAAAACATCATTGCTGGACGCGTTGCGTTCAACCGATGTTGCAGCAGGCGAGGCCGGGGGCATTACCCAGCATATTGGCGCCTATCAACTCAAACTTAAAACCGGGAACACAATCACCGTTCTGGATACGCCAGGTCACGCAGCCTTTTCGGCTATGCGGACACGCGGCGCGGAAGCTGTTGATATTGTTGTGCTCGTAGTCGCCGCTGATGACGGGGTTAAACCGCAAACGATTGAATCTATTGCCCACGCGCAAGCGGCGGGCGCGCCGATTATTGTGGCCGTGAATAAGATGGATACATATGAGGCGGATGCAAACCGGGTTGAAACCGAACTGTTGCAGCATAATGTGATTACCGAATCCATGTCTGGCGAGACTCAGGCTGTTCATGTATCTGCACTTAAAAAGACAGGTCTTGATGACTTAGCCGAGGCTATAAACCTGCAAGCCGAGCTTATGGATCTCAAGGCCAATCCAAACCGGTCAGCGGACGGGCTTGTGATTGAGTCAAAGATTGAAAAAGGACGCGGCCCGGTCGCCACTCTCCTCGTGAAACGCGGACAGCTCAAGCGCGGCGATATTGTTGTTGCCGGCGAATATTGGGGCAAAGTGAAAGCCATGATGGATGAGCGTAACGCTCAGGTTAAAAAGGCAGGGCCTTCTACGCCCGTCGAAGTTATGGGTTTTGACGGCGCGCCAGCGCCGGGCGAACCGTTTGCCGTCGTCGAGACGGAGCAGCGCGCACGCGAAATTACGGATTACCGCGCCCGAAAAGCCAAATCGGATATTGCAGCATTGCCAAGCGCAATGGCGTCTATGGAACAGATGATGGCCAAGCTCAAAGACAATGCGGTGGAAGAGGTTCCCCTTGTTGTCAAAGCAGGCGTTCAGGGGTCTGTTGAAGCCATTAAGGCCTCCGTAGAAAGCGCAGGGAATGACGAAGTTAAGGCCCGCGTGATTCATGGCGGCGTTGGCGCGATCAGCGAGTCTGATGTTCTCTTGGCGAAATCATCTGGCGCGCCTATCTTGGCGTTCAATGTGCGTCCAAACCGTCAGGCTAAAGAGATGGCCGAGCGTGAAGGCGTGGAAATCCGCTATTATTCCATCATTTATGCTCTGATTGATGATATTAAAGGCGTGCTATCCGGTCTTCTGAAGCCTGAGCGCCGCGAAACCTTTATTGGTTACGCTGACATCCTCGAAATTTTCAATATCTCCAAAGTCGGTAAGATTGCCGGTTGCCGGGTTACCGAAGGCCGTGTTGAGCGGGCTTGTGGCGTCCGTCTTCTACGCGATAATGTTGTCGTCCACGAGGGTATGCTCTCCACGCTTAAGCGCTTCAAAGATGAAGTCCAAAAAGTACAAGCAGGTATGGAATGCGGGATGGCGTTTGAAAATTACGAAGACATGCGTAAAGGTGATCAAATCGAATGTTTCACTGTTGAGATGATTGACCGCACCCTTGATTAGGCGGGCTAGA
>CAYGRF010000038.1:0-21611 GCA_964352275.1 uncultured Caulobacterales bacterium | reverse complement strand
CTAAATTTTGGTCATTGGGACTCATATTTTGACAATCCTAAAATTCTGACTAGAACCTATGTCATGCACATAACTTAAAAGGAGGCCATGATGGCATTTACTGGAACTTGGAATATTGTAATGAAAACCCCGATGGGTGACCGCGAAGGCACGCTGACATTGGCCGAGGATGGCGGCAATCTGACCGGCGAAATGGCGAGTGACGGACAGTCCACAGCAATCGCAAACGGTAAGGTTGAAGGCGGGAAAGCCACATGGGATGTGGATGTGACAGTGCCTATGCCCTTAACGCTCTCATTCGATGTCACAGAAGATGGCGGCGATCTGGCTGGCACTGTTAAACTGGGCATGTTTGGCAACGCCCCGATGAGCGGTACGCCGTCTTAAAAATCAATCAGGGGGTTTTATGAAACGTGTAATACTGGCCATTATTGGCCTGGTGGTTATTGCCGCGATTTTTGCGGTAGTGAAATTTCGTAAAACCCCGTCATCGACGATTGAGTTTTCGCAAGGGCCAACAGCGGACATCGCAGCCCTTGTGAAAGAGCGAACATCGGACGAGCCGCCGAATGTCGTTATTTTGCTCGCCGATGATTTAGGCTGGGCGGATGTAGGATACCGGGGATCCGATATTCAAACGCCCAACATAGACCGCCTTGCTCAAGAGGGCATGCGGCTAGAGAAATTCTACGCAACCCCGTTTTGCTCGCCGACGCGGGCCGCTTTGATGACAGGGCGCGACCCGATCAAAATGGGCGTGGCCCATGCGGTTTTAATGGCATGGGATAATGGCGGGGTCTCGCCCGAAGAACACTTTATGCCCGAAAGCTTCAAGGCGGCGGGCTACGAAACTGCTATGGTCGGAAAATGGCATATGGGCCATACCATTGAGCAGCATACGCCCAATGCGCGCGGGTTTGATCATTTTTACGGGCATTTTAATACCGATGTGAGCTATTTTAAGCACACATTTGCGGGCGGTCATGACTTTCAAGAAAACGGTAACAGCGTCGATCATCAGGGTGAATACGCAACGGATGTACACGGCTCTCAAGGCGCGCGCTTTATCAACGAACTTCGAGACCCAAATAAACCGTTTTTTATGTATGTGCCGTTCTTAGCGCCGCATTCACCGATGGAGGCCAAAGACGAGGATAAGGCAAAATATAGCAGCCGCCTTGATACGCCGATTGCGCCGATGAAAACCTACGCCGCTATGGTTGATAGTATGGATCAGGCCATTGGCGAGATATTAGACGCGCTTGATGCGCAGGGTGTGGCTGATAATACGATTGTCTTATTCTTTTCGGATAATGGCGGGTATTATAATTTCGGCGGTGTAAACACCCCGCTGCGAGGCGGTAAATTAGAGACGTTTGAGGGCGGCATTCGGGTTAACTCTGTCATGCGCTGGCCGGATGTTCTGCCTGCGGGCACTGTCAACGAGTCTGTGATTTCGGTTATGGACGTGCTTCCAACTCTGACACATGCGGCGGGTGTTACCCCCGGATATGTGAAAGAGATTGACGGCATAAACCGTTGGGATGCGGTGACGGGGAAGGGGAGCATTGAGCGCGGCGAACCTCTGATTTTCACATCGAATATTCCGATTTACAACACGTTCCAATACGGCGTCCTCGATGGGCCCTGGAAACTGGTGCAAACTGTTGATCACTTGCGCCGGGAAACCGTAGTGGAGACGTTGCTTTTTGATCTCGCTACGGATCCCAACGAAACGACCGATATTTCTGCGGCTCACCCTGATGAAGTCATTCGTTTACAATCGATATTAGATGAGCGCTTGGCTATGCATCCTGTGGGCGGCACCTATGTTAAAATTCAGCCTCATCCCGGTTGGCGCGCGCCGAATGATTACGCAGAGGTTGTCATTCCGGCTGGTGACGTTCAGCCGGAAATGTGGGAGGGATTTGGCAAATTACCAGCAGCTGTATTGCAGAAAAACTACGGCGAAAAGGGCCGCATCATTTACGAATAGCCGGTTGCGATCAGGTTCCTGTTTGCTTCTTGCATATAATCACCCTTGGACTATGGTTGGATAAGGCGCGTAGAATAGGGTTTGAGTCGGGCAATGACTTTCAGCCGAAGAATATTTCTATCATCATCGATGAGTGCACCTCTATTGACGGCGTGCTCGGGGTTCGAGCCCGTGCGCGATATTGACTTTGCTGCTTTTGAGGCAGCGAGCGGCGGCATGATCGGCATATGCGCTTTTGATATGTCCACAGGTCATATTTTTAGCCACCGAGCCTATCAGCGCTTTGCCATGTGTTCATCCTTTAAATGGCTGCTCGGCGCCTTCATCCTTGCCAAGGTTGAAAACGGCGAAGATTCGCTCTCCCGCATAGTGGACTTTGCTGCTGAGGACTTGGTGTTTTTTTCACCGGTTTTGGAGAAGTTTTTATCGCAAGGACAATTATCTGTTGGTGCATTGTGCGAAGCGGCTATTGCTGAGAGTGATAATACGGCGACGAATTTACTCTTAATGAGCCTCGGCGGGCCAAAAGGATTTACGCAGCGCTTGCGAGACCACGGCGATAAGGTGACGCGGCTCGACCGTATTGAGCCATTTCTCAATAGTAATACTATGGGGGATATGCGGGATACGACAACGCCGATGTCGATGATGTTTTTGATGAAAGATTTTCTGTTTGGCAAAGCCTTGGAAGAGGACTCGCAAATAATTCTGCGCGGCTGGATGGAGGCTGCCAATACGGGACGGAGCCGCCTAAGGGCGGGCCTACCGGCCGGGTGGATGACTGGCAATAAAACGGGTACGAGTACGAACAATGCCAATAATGATGTGGCTTTTGCTATGGCGCCTGATAAGAGGGCGTATGATAGAACTTACGGCCCGGTTATTATCGCGTCATTTTTAAATATGCCAAATCCGCTCAAGGCCGAGGCTGACGCCATTCACGCATCCATGGCCCGAGAAATCATGCAATCCTACGCCGCCAAAGCCTCGTACTAAGTTTTGAGATAATCAAAAAGGAAATTATGGAATATTTACATACAATGGTGCGGGTTCAGGATCTGGACGCATCACTTAAATTCTATTGCAAGGCTCTGGGCCTTGTTGAAATGTACCGTAAAGAAATACCGGCAGGGCGCTTCACGCTTGTTTTTCTAGCGGCGCCCGGCGATGCCGCAGCGGCTGAAAAGAACCAAGCGCCTATGGTGGAGTTGACCTATAATTGGCCACCGGAAGACGGCAGGGGTGAGACCTATACAGGGGGCCGCAATTTCGGCCATTTGGCCTACCGCGTTGATAATATTTATGCGGCCTGCCAACGCCTCAAAGATGCAGGCGTGACCATTAACCGTCCTCCGCGTGACGGACATATGGCCTTTGTGCGCTCGCCTGACGGGATTTCAATTGAGCTTTTGCAACGCGGTGATAACCTCCCGCAGCAAGAGCCTTGGGTATCAATGCCGAATGAAGGGGTTTGGTAGACTTATCGGTCTGACTGTATCCATCCATCCAGCTTGTCACAAAGTGTATGGATTGATGCGAAGGCAAATGAGTTATGCCCAGCATTTTCCAGAACGATGACTTTAGCCGATGGCGCGCCTGTGAAATCTTTGGGCGCGTCGCTCGGCGGTATGCCTATATCGTGATCGCCAAACGCAAAAAACATAGGAACATCAATAGCTTCAGCCTCACGCATAAAGCTGCCGCGCGTCATGCTCATCATGCCGCCAGCAGCATAAAGATTGATGGAAACCTCTCGCAAGGCTTTGCTGAGCTCTGCTGTTTCGCCGCCAAAGGTGATGCTATCACCGCTTGGCCCGCCCATACTTGGCGGGAACGGCACTTTGAATTTATTGAGAGTCAGTCTCTCAAGGTTAGCCGCAAATCTGTCCGGGTCATCTTTGAAGGTTTTTTCATGGTCATCAAGGCCCCAATCCAGCCCCCCGGCACTAGAACCTATCATGGCAAGTCTTTTAAAAGGCTCATGCCTTGCCTGCGTTAACACGGTCATCATGCCGCCCATAGAGTGTCCGATCCCGATGATTGGTTTCCCGCTTAGCATCGGATCTTGCATAAATTGGCTTAAAGCCCCTGAGATGTAGTCTGCCGACTGCCACGGGGTTAAAAACGGGTGCGGGGTAGGCAGAGGGTTGTCACCGGTTCCAGGATGATCCATTGCCACCACATCATACCCGCGCGCCGTCATCATTTTTGCAAAACTAAGATGCTCGGCAAGATTATAATAGTCTTTTGAGGCGCCGCCCCCGGGCAGGCAGAACAGAACAGTGCCGCGCCAGCTATCCTCGGGCTCAAAGTGCACCGCATGAAAAACAATGTCTTCGGCCTGACGGGATGGGCTAGAGACAGCCGCAGTCAGATGTCTTTCTCTCATGCTTCAGGGGCTATGGTGAGTTTTGCGCCGTCCAATCCCGCAGTCATACTAACTTGGCAGGCTAGGCGGGAGCGGGGTGTCACCTCGACAAAATCAGCGAGGCCTTCGAGCATATAGCCTTCATCTTCAGTCTGCTGGCCCGTCAGTGCTTGATCGGCGAAATAAACATGGCACGTACCGCAGCTTGCCGCTCCCCCGCAGGTGGCTTCGATGAGCCCGGCGTCACGCAGGGCTTCCATCATAACAGTGCCGTCTGCGGCTTCTACATCTTGCGTTTCACCGGATTGAGTTGTGACGTGGAGTATGGGCATGAATTTCCTTTATCTATCCATCTTTTGGGTTGACTGTTGGTGCTATCTACCTATTTTCTGAACAGCGTTCGGAAAGTCATATTCTGATGCGAAATTAAAGGCAAGACCGTCGGGGAAAAAAGGATAATTTATGGCAGGTGTTTTAGGCGGTTTAAAGGTTCTGGATTTGTCTTGGGGTATAGCGGGGCCGATGACCGGGATGTTGCTCGCTGATCACGGGGCTGAAGTGACCCGGATTGAACGGCCAGAGGGCGATCCATTTGACGGCATGTTGGGTTATAAGGTCTGGCACCGGGGCAAGAAAAATGCTGTGCTGGACTTAACGGATGAGAACGATTTGGATTTATTCAAGCGGCTTGTCGCAGGCGCAGATGTTCTCATTGAAAGCATGTCGCCCGGCAAAACGGCGGCCCTCGGAATTGATTACGCATCTTTGGCGGTTTTAAACCCCAAACTGATTTATTGCTCGATCACAGGTTACGGCGAGGATGATGACCGGCCAGGATATGACGCGCTTGTGGCCGCAACTTCCGGGCTGCAATATGAACAACGGGGCTGGCCGGAAGGCGCGCTTAATCACATGGCCGGGCGGGATGACCCGTTTGCAGACGCCGCCGAAATCGACCCCGATTGGGTGCAGGGCGCAAACCGCGAAGGACCGCTACATGTGGCCTCGCGCTGGCCCAGCATGGGCGCATTTTTCTCTGCGATTACAGGAATTTCTGCGGCGCTTTATGCACGGACGCAAACCGGGCGCGGGCAAAAAGTCACGACGTCGCTGCAACAAGGCGCGATGGCCTGCGCTTCCGGGGTCTGGCAGCGCGCAGAGGATATTGACGGGCAGGGATTTAATACATGGATTATGGGCTCGCGCTCTCCCAAAGGGCATTTCCAATGTAAAGACGGCAAATGGATTCACAATTGGGTACCCAATCCGCGCTTTATCTTGGAGGCTTCCAAAGGCGAGACGATTAACGCAACGCCGGATTTAACCGTGCAGAACGACCCTGACCGATTCGGCATTGGCCCGGAAGAGCTGCTCGTTATGGCGCATTACCAACCGATTTTGGCCGACGCGATCAAGAAATTCAACGCAGATGAGTGGGTCGAAGCTGCGCGCGTTGGCAATATGACAATGCAGGAATGCCGGACACTCGAAGACAGCCTAACGGACCCGCTCCTTATTGACGACCGATGTGTCACCACGGTTGATGATCCTGAACTGGGCCCGATCAACCAAGTCGGTATTACCTACCGTTTGGAAACAAGTCCGGGGCAAGTTCAAGGCCCGACGCGCGCGCGCGGCGCGGATACAGACGCGGTGAAAGCGTTCGCAGCAAGCCTGCCGGAGCCTGAAACCCATACGCTCCCCGCCGAGCCAACCGGTAATGGCCCGCTGCACGGTATTCGCGTTCTGGATTTAGGTCTTGCGATTGCCGGACCGTTTGGTTGTCAGCTTCTGTCCGATATGGGCGCGGAAGTCATCAAAATGAACACGCTCTGGGACAGTTATTGGCACCGTACCCACATTGCCTATATGGCGAACCGGGGTAAGCGCTCACTTGCCGTCATGCTAAAACACCCAAAAGGTATGGATGCGATAAAGAAAGTCATCGCGACCTGTGATGTGGTTCAGCACAATATGCGCTATCCGGCCACAGAGCGCCTTGGTCTTGATTATGACAGCTTGAAGGCTGAATTTCCGCGTCTGATATATTGTCATTCGCGCGGGTTTGAGAAGGGGCCGCGTATGAATTTGCCCGGAAATGATCAAACTGGGGCATGTCTATCCGGTATTCAGCACGAGGACGGCGCGCTCCATGCTGGCGCGGCAACGCATCCGTTTTGGTCGCTCACGTCCTTAGGTGATACAGGGAACGGTTTCTTGACGGCTGTCGGCATTTGCAACGCATTGATGGAACGTGAGCGCACTGGCAAAGGACAGTTTGTTGACACGTCAATTGTCAATGCGGGACTGCTCAATACAAGTTACGGCGTTGCGAAACCTGACGGTTCGCCAGTTGATCGTCCGCGCTTAAATGCCGATCAGACCGGATATGGGGATTATTACCGCCTTTATCAATGCGCAGATGGCAGATGGATTCAAGTGGCTGCGATAACCAAAGCGCATAAAACGGCTTTTGATAGGCTGGCAGGTGATAATAAAATAGCCGCCTTTGCGGGCCGTCCTGCGACTGATCTGATGCTTGATCTATATAGGGCCGGAGTTCCAGCCGCTATTTCAGATGCCGAGGCGTCGCGGTTATTATTTGATAATCAGGATTACAAAGCCCGTAATTGGACAACTGAATATCACCATCCATATGTGGGTAAGCTGGAGCAAATCGGCGCGACCTATGGTTTATCCGATACTCCGCCAGTGATGCAGTTCGCGCCCTTGATCGTGGGTGATCAAACCAAGCCCATATTAGAAGAGCTGGGCTACACCGAGGATGAAATTTTGGCGATGGCCAATGAGGCTGCTATTTTATGCGACCCGCCACTACCGGGGCAAAAAGAGATGCAAAACCCTTGGGGCTTATAGTCAAACCGATTGATAGTCGATTTGGCTGCAGTCGAACATCGCGCATAGCTGGATACATTCAATGATTATGGTAAAAACAAGATTCTGTACTTACCCTTCTCCCCGCCTACGGGGGGAAGTGGACTTTGCGGAGCAAAGCTCGATGGGGGGTAGTTTCGCTCCACCGTTTATATTTCAATTGACTGCGCTTATCCCCCCATCCCCCTTCGCTTTGCTTCGGGGACTTCCCCCCGCAAGCGGGGAGAAGAGGTTACAGGAGAACCATAATGAGACCTGATCCGATCCAGCGTATTGATACGAACTTTTTTTGGGAGGCGTGCGAGCGCGGCGAATTTGTCGCCCAAAAGTGCGAGCCTTGCGACACATTATGGCATCCACCGCGCCCCATGTGCCCGCATTGTCATAGCCTCGAAAAAACACATCAAACGCTGTCCGGCAACGGCACAGTCTTGTCTTGGGCGCGGCAAGTCCGTCCTGCCAGTTACGGCTTTGCCGAAAGTCCGTATGTCATCCTCGTTGAGCTTGAAGAGGGGCTGCGCATGTTATCTAATTTGGAGAGCGATGCTGTTCCTGAATTTGGTATGGCCGTTAAAGTTGATTTTGCCAAAACTGTAAAAGGTAAAGCGGTTCCGATCTTCCGTCCGGCGGAGGCGTAAATGGTCGATCAATCACAAAAAGCCTGTATTGCAGGTATAGGACAAACTGAGTTTTCCAAAGCCTCTGGCCGGTCTGAGCAATCCCTCGCCGCCGAGGCTATTTTGTCAGCTTGCCAGGATGCGGGAATTGATCCGCGCAAAATCGACGGCATGACAACCTTTGCCCTTGATCATTCTGACGAAGTTGATGTGATGCGCTCATTGGGCTGCGAGCGGATAAAATATACAACGCGCCTGCCGCAAGGGGGCGCTGCCTCGGTCACGACGCTTGTTCATGCCAAAAACGCTGTTGAGAGCGGGCTCTGTGATTACTTTGTTATCTGGCGCGCCATGAATGAGCGCTCGCAATACCGCTTTGGCCAGCCATCCATCAATTTGTCGCCTGACGCTCATAGTTCGACCTTTATGGAGTGGTGCTTTCCGTTCGGTGCGCAAACGCCTGCGGCGTGGGAGGCTTTGTCCTGCGGGCCATATTTGCATAAGTTCGGCGTAACCTCTGAGGATTTAGGCCGGATTGCAGTGACGTTTCGCAAAGCGGCTGCGACCAATCCGGCCGCTTGGTTTTACGAGAAACCGATTACGCTTGAGGATCATCAGACCTCGCGCTGGATTGTCGAGCCTTGGCTCAGGCTTTTGGATTGTTGCCAAGAATCAGATGGCGGCGTGGCCCTTGTCATTACAACACAAGAACGTGCCCGCGACCTCAAGCAAATGCCTGTTAAAATCCTTGGCGCGGAATATGCCATGCATTTTAATCATGAAATTATATCCGATTATTACGAAGGCGATCTTATTCAGCAAGAAAACAGTGAAGAAATTGCTGATCGCTTAGTTGGCAGCGCGGGCCTTGCGCCTAAAGATACGGACGTGGCCATGATTTACGATAATTTCACGCCGCAAGTTCTTCGTCAGCTTGAAGGCTTTAAATATTGCGGCATTGGCGAAGCGAAAGACTATGTCGCGGATGGCCATTTGGAATTGACCGGGAAAACGCCTCTGTCTCCCAATGGCGGATTGATGGGTGAGGGCTATATTCACGGCATGAATAATATTACAGAAGGCGTGCGGCAGGTTCGCGGCACCGCCGCCAATCAGATCAAAGACGCGCAAACTGCTTTCCTCGCCTCGGGCGTGGCGGGCGCAATCATAGGACGATAAAAATGAACCAGATATATAAACCTGGAGCCAAGCTCTCTAGCACAGTTTGCAAAACACAAATTATGGCACTGCGCGTGCCGGGCGAAGCTCTTGAGATCACCTGCGGCGGCGCGCCGATGCAAATTGGCGATCCGGCAGATTTGGGAACGATTGATGCGGGCCAGTCCGGCGGCACGCTCGTCGGGAAACGCTATGTTGACGAAGGCGAAACGATGGAATTTCTCTGCACGCGGGGCGGCGAGGGCACAGTTAGCGTTAACGGCACTTCTTTGGACGTAAAACAGGCCAAGCAACTGCCAAGTTCGGATTAGAGACTTTGGCGCATTGACCAATCAAGGTTAGCAACTCAATGAGAAAACGCGTCTAAGCTATGAATATCCATCTCATACTCCAAATGGCCAGTGAGGCCATGGGTTACCGCGAAGCCGTTATATCGGGCGAGACGCGGATTAGCTTTGAGGATTTATCCGCTGCGGCATCAGCGATTGCGGCGAAGCTTAAATCCGGGCAGCGTTTGGCCTATTTGTGCGAAAACACGCCTGCAATGCCTGCGGCTGTCTTTGGCGCTGCGCTTGCGGGCACATCGTTTGTGCCGCTCAATTACCGCTTAACTGATGATCAGATAAACGCGCTCATAGTGCGGACTGCGCCGGCGCTTTTGATCACGGATCGCAATGTAGAGTTTCCGGATGTCGATATAGTCCGCCCTAATGATGTTATTTCAGGCGAAGCCTTTGCGGGCCAAGCGCAAGACAGTGACGGCGCTGTCGCTGTTGAATTGTTTACCAGCGGCACCACGGGTGAGCCTAAATCGGCGATTTTGCGGCATGCAAACCTGATGGCTTATATATTCGGGACTGTAGAGTTCATGAGTGCAGACGAAGACGAAGCCGCGATGCTTTGCGTTCCGCCTTATCATATTGCGGGCATCGCCGCAGTGCTCAGCTCGACCTATGCCGGGCGGCGTATGGTGCAACTGCCGAACTTTACTGCGGAAGGCTGGATAGATCTCGCGCGCCTGGAAAAAGTAACAAACGCGTTCCTGGTGCCGACCATGCTCCAGCGTATTGTCGAGACCGCAGGCGGATCGCTAGACCTGCCTGATCTTAAGAATGTTGCCTATGGCGGCGGAAAAATGCCGGTTGAGGTCATCAAAGAGGCGATGACATTACTGCCGCATGTCAATTTCACAAACGCTTACGGCCTTACGGAAACCAGCGCAACGATTTGCATGTTGGGGCCGGATGATCACCGCTTGGCCTTCAGCAGCGATGACCCCGCTATACAGCGCAGGCTTGGATCCGCAGGCCGCCCCATCCCAACCATAGAGCTGCAAATCCGAACCGAAGACGGCACAGCCTGCGAGCCTGAAGAAACAGGCCTTGTCTGGGTGCGCGGCGATCAGGTTAGCGGCGAGTATAAGGGCATGGGGTCGCAGCTCGATGCAGACGGGTGGTTCCCAACCAAAGATCGCGGCTTTGTCGATGCGGACGGCTATCTGTTTATTGATGGCCGGGCAGACGATGTTATTGTGCGCGGCGGAGAAAATATGTCTCCGGGCGAGATCGAGGACGTGCTCCGCGCTCATGCGGCCATAAAAGATGTGGCCGCTGTGGCGGTTCCGGATGCGGAGTGGGGCGAAGCGGTCGGTGTGGCCATTGTCTGCGGCTCTCCTGTGGATGATACTGAAATTTGCGCGCTTGTACGCTCAAAACTACGTTCCTCACGCGTGCCGTCTGTGATACAGCGCTGGGATGAACTTCCCTATAATGAAACAGGAAAGCTACTCCGGCGTGTCATTCGAGACAAATTTGCAGTCTGATCATGCCGCGCGGTACGCCGCGCAGCTTTTGCAAAATACCCCAGACATCGAAACTGCGAAGTTCCCGCAAAGCGACCATCCAGCTACCGCTTGGCGGCGTTCAGGACTTCTCGGCGCGACGAAACGCATGCTTCCGCTGCCGCTCGTGAGCCATGTTGACGGCGCACTAATGGCGCTTCAAAGCCTATGGCCGGATGCGGATCTGCCCCAAAACGGCGCTGTGTTGATGGGTGAGCGCGCGAGACTGCGCGAAACTGTGCGTGAGGGCCGCGCCAATGCGGGGGGCTATGGACGGCTTCTGGATACGCGGGATGGGCGGATTGCTCTGAATTTGGTGCGCGATGAGGACTGGGACCTTATCCCGGCTTGGCTCGAAGATTATATAACGGATTGGGACGGAATCACCCAAGCCGTCGCCAGCAAATACACAGAGTTTTTAATGGGGCGGGGAGCCGAACTGGGCCTCGCTGTGAGCCGTGATGCGGTGCCAGAGAAAAGCCGAAATTGGGTGGGCATTAAGAGGTTTGAGCCCGCGCCTATCCCGAAAGCTCCCCTGATTGTCGATCTTTCAGGTTTATGGGCGGGCCCGCTCGCGTCCAGCCTTTTGCAGATGTGCGGCGCGCGCGTGATCAAGGTCGAAGGCCCGGGCAGGCCGGACGGGATGCGGCGTGGCCATGCGGGCTTTTATGAGTTGATCAATGGTGGAAAAGACTGCGCAGCATTTGATTTTAAAACCCCGAACGATCTAGCAAACCTCAAAATCCTTTTGACCAAAGCCGATATTGTCATCGAAGCATCACGGCCGCGCGCGTTCCGGCAGCTTGGCATTATTGCCGAAGATTATATGCGTCAAAACCCCGGAAAAATCTGGGCACGGCTTACGGCTTACGGGCAGCATTCCAACCGTATTGGTTTCGGTGATGATATTGGTATTTCCGCAGGATTATCCACGGTTATGGAGCGGGCGTATGGGGAGCCGTGTTTTGTCGGAGACGCCATCGCCGACTCCGTCTGCGGCGTACATTTGGCGCTGGCGATCGGCTTGTCATGGCAAAGCGGCGGCGGCGCGCTTCTAGATATGGCAATGGCCGAGACGTTGCGATACGCAATGGGGGATATTCCTGATGATTTGCCGCATATCGCCGAGCAATGGTCCTGCATGGCGGAGCAAGATAGTGCAGACTTATATCCTATGAGGCAGCCGCTGACTCCATCAAAGCCGCTCGGCGCGGACACTGAAAATATTGTCGCGGCGTTATGCTAATACGCAGCACCGACATCCATGGACAGCAGTGCGATGTGCGTATTTCCAAGGGCCTGATTGTTGAGGTCGGCGCCGATTTAACGCCAGAAGAAAATGTGATGGATTGCGGCGGATTTGCGCTCATTCCGGGGCTGCACGATCATCATATTCATCTCAATGCCAGTGCGGCGGCCATGAACTCTGTGCGGTGCGGGCCGCCGGAGGTGATGGATGCTCCGGCCCTTATCAAAGCGATCAATCAACCGGGTCAGGGATGGCTACGCGGGGTTGGGTATCACCACAGTGTTGCGGGCGAAATTGATAGAGCGTGGCTGGATGAGCACGGCCCGAAACGGCCTGTGCGTATTCAGCACCGGGGCGGGCGCATGTGGGTTCTCAATAGACTTGCGATGGAGGCCTTGGCGCTAAACGAGCCTGCGAATGGGCGCTTAGTGGACGGTGACCTGGTTTTGCGGGAAAATTCCGAATATCCCAACCTTGAGCCTCTCATCAACCGTTTGCTGTCTTTTGGCATAACTGGCGTCACAGAAGTCACCCCCAGCAATACACTGTCAGAATTTGAGCACTACTTAGCGAAGACAAACCCTTTGAGGCTTTGCGTTATGGGGCGGGCGGAACTTGGCGCCGCCGAGCATCCATCTGTTGGGCCGGTCAAGCTCCATTATCACGAATATGATTTACCGGCGCTGGATGACTTGGCTCAAGAAGTCAAAGCTGCGCATAAATCCGGGCGCGCCGTTGCCGTTCATTGCGTCACCCGCGCCGAATTGATGTTGACCCTCGCGGCGATTGATATGGCAGGCCCGCTGCCGGGCGACCGGATTGAACATGCTGCGATTGCTGATAATGCGGCGATAGCATGGATGGCAGAGCTTGGCGTGATTGTCGTCACGCAGCCCAATTTTATCGCTGAGCGCCACGCGGCCTATGCGGTTGATGTTCCCAAGGACGATCATGCAAACCTGTGGCGCTTGGCCTCTTTTTCGCAGGCTGGCTTGCGGACGGCGGCTGGCAGCGATTCTCCCTTTGGCGATGTTAATCCCTGGAAGGCAATGGCCGCCGCAGTTAATCGCCCGATAGAGTTTGACAATAATGAGGGGGTTAGCCCCGAAGAGGCTCTGGCTCTTTATACGAAACCCGCTGATGATGCCGCCGCGCCGCCGCGCCGTATTGCGCCGGGTCAGCTCGCCGATTTTTGTATATTAGACAGACCTTGGGGTGATGCCCGCCAAGACTTAGCGGACGTGAAAGTTCAATCGACATGGATTGGCGGGCAGTGCGTTTATGACGCCAAACGGTCTAAATAATCGCGTCAATTAGGCCCCACTCAAGAGCCGTTTTGGCGCGAATTTTTTCCATCGTGAGTGCCATATAGGCTGCGCGTTGTCGGCCAATACGGCGGGGCAGGCTGACTGTGCCGCCTGCGCCTGGGATGAGGCCGTATTTGAGTTCCGGTAGTTGAAACCATGCGTTTTTTGACGCTGTCACATGCGCCCCAAAGGCTGCGATCTCCGTACCTGCGCCTATGGCGGCCCCGTTGACATGCACATGGAGGCGGTCTGCGATTTGGGCGATGCGCCGCGCGGGAAGCCTAAGGCTTCGTATCCAATGAGCCGTAGCGGGATCTGACACCGTCCCAAACTCATCAATATCACCGCCAATAGAAAAGACGGATGCGCTGCTTTTTAGATGAACGCGCGTAATGGAGTTGTCCATGGCGGCCAGATCAAACGCTTCGCCAAGCGCGTCGCGCATCTCAGTGCCTATCGCGTTTCGTGTCTGCGGATGATCCATGATGATCGTGATATCGTCCTCTTTGCGCTGAATACGCAGTGGCGGAGAATCTAATGTCTGTGTAGGTTTTAATGCGTGTGCCGCCAGCCAGCGCCCAAACTCCGGGCCTTGCTGCACCGTAGAATAGGCAAAGCTTTCTGCGGTTAGCGCGTCCAAAATACTCAGCCCTTGGGAGGCTCGTAAATGCTGGACAAGAACCATAGCGGCGAGGGGGGCGCGTCGTATATGTGTATCCAATATGCCGAGTTTATGCTCTGTGCCTAAAACAATATCGCAAGCGGCGGCTAAGTTGCCGTCGCCGATGCCTATAACGGGGCAGGGCAGGTGCTCAACCCACTGTGCCATGCTCATAGGCGCATCAGGGCTGAGCGTGAGTGCGAGATAGGGATAATCCGTATCAGGGCCAAACATATCAATGGGTGCATGGCCCAAAAACAGGGCCTCCACGTCCGATTGATCTATGAGATACTGCACTTTTAGGCCCCTTTATGATTGACAATCGGGCTTTGTTTCCGCGAATATCCGAACAGCATTCGAAAATGTCAATTGTGAAATCTAATATGGCGGAAACACCAGAGAAAACGACTGTTTATGGTCGTCCAAGACTGCTCACCCATGAAGAAATTTTGGACGGCGCAGTCGAGCTTGGACTTGAAACCCTGACCATGAAAAAACTGGCGACCCATTTAAATGTGGGAACAGCCACACTTTACCAATATTTTGACAGCCGCAAAACTCTGATGCGGGCAGCGGCCGTACACTCTCTGTCTGATGTGCCTTTGCCTGCTGATACAGGTCAGCATTGGTCGGTTTTGGCGCGACAATATGTTGGCACGATTCAGGGTTTGCTCGCTGAAAACCCGTCATTTATTCATAGCTATCAGCATACCGATTATGGATTTGAGGTGCAGTTTAAACTTATAGAGCAGTTTTTGACCTCCATGAAAACACGCGGGTTCAAACCGAAAGACGGTATGCGGCTGTTTAATGTGGTTGGTATGGCGGCATTTGCGGGAGCGATTGAAATTGTCCGTCAACGTGAATTTGAGTATCAGGACGAAACTATGGCAGGTGTTGCCAAGCGGCAATTCTCCCGGCTCGATCCGGCTGATTTTCCGCTGATGCAGGAAGCGCTGTCCGTGTTTACATTGCCGCCTGAAGACAAAATCGGTGATCTGTTGACAGCCGCGTTTCAATCCGTCGCGCGTGAGCGCGGGGAGACTTTCGCGTTACCGCCAGACGGGTAGATTCCGGCTGAATAGTCTCAGCCTACTATTTCAGCGCCTTCATGATGATATTGTTATAACGCTCTGAATAAGGCGGTAGCATAATCAGGAAGTCCCGGAATCGGTCCAAAGGTTGATGCACCACAGACCGCGCGTTGGACATGGATTTAAACCCTTCAAATCCGCCAATACGTCCCATGCCGGATGAGCCAACGCCTCCAAACGGCAAGCGCGGATTTGTGCCGGATTGAATGCAATTATTATTGACTACGGCTGAGCCTGATGAGGTATTGCTCAGGAAATATTCAATATTGGCTTTGTCGGTTGAATAAATATAGAGCGCGAGGGGAGAGGGGCGCTTGCGAACGATCTCTAAAACATCCTCTTTGTTCTTATAGGTCATGACAGAGAGCACAGGCCCGAAGACCTCTTCGCGCATAATGTCCATATCTTCGCTCATATCGGTCAGAACCGTGGGGTCTATATACCGGTCTGCTGCATCCGTATTGCCGCCGCACACAACTTGCGCGCCTTTTTTGACGGCATCGTTAATCAGGCCGGTAATACGGGTGTGGTGACGTTCATTGATAATACGCGGGACATATTTGGATTTATCCAGCCCGTTGCCGTCAGAATTATAAAGGGCGTTAATTTTTTCTTTGATGAGGGCGAGGAGCTCGTCCTTTTTGCTCTCATGAATGATGACATATTCGGGAGCGATGCAGACCTGTCCTGCATTCATAACGCGGCCCCACGCGATTTTGGTGGCAGCGTTTTCGAGAGAAGCTGTCTCGTCAATGATAACGGGAGACTTTCCGCCCATTTCCAGCGTGATTGAGGCGAAATTATCAGCCGCTGCTTTCATAACGATGCGGCCAACCGTCATGCCTCCCGTGTAATAGATGTGATTAAAGGGCAGGGAAAGCAATTCCTGCGCGGTCTCGACGCCGCCTTGAAAGACCTCTGCCTCGTCTTTGGGCATGGCTTTGTGGATAATCTCTTCAATGATTTGAGCCGACTCAGGCGCAAGTTCTGAGGGTTTAACCGCGATAGAATTACCCGCTGCGATGGCGGGAATCATAGGGACGATACATTCTGCGGTCGGGGCATTATAGGCCGATAGGTTGAGAACAACGCCTTTGGATTGATGCCTGATTTCACAGGTTTTTCCCATGGTGCTGAGCGAGTTTTTAATCTTTTCCGGCTTCATCCACTGCGCGGTGTTTTTAACGGCAAAATCGATCTCGCCTTTGATCATGACAAGCTCAGCGGCAATATCCAAATTATGCGAACCGCGTTCACTGCGTCCTGCGGCAAAGAGGTCGTCCTTTCGCTCTAGCGTAGCGGCCCACAGTGCTTTTAAACGGTCAGTCCGTTGCTCAGCGCTGGTATTGCGAAGGCGCGGCGTCGCTGCGCGTAGTGCATCAAATTTATCAGAGATCTCGCTCATGCGCCTAACCCTTATATTTCGGTATTTTGACAAAATTCTGAAGCATATTTTCAAACGTGCGTTCTGGAAGGAGCTTATACATCGGGCCGAGAGCCGCCACGTCTTTGCCGACCATATAACAGGGCTTCCAGTTCTTTTTATCCAGCAGACCCAAGACCTGATTGACGACGACTTCGGGTGGATTACCCTTTTCGATCTGTTGCGGCATCACCTCGGTTGTCGTGTGCATAAGATGCGGGCCGTAAATATCGTTCATGTCTTGCGATACGTTCTTCCATATTGATTTTGTCGACTCGCGGGAATTGGCTGTCATATGTGTTTTGACGGCTCCGGGCTCAACGGCTGTGACCTGAATGCCGAACGGCGCGAGTTCATTGCGCATCGTGCGTGTCATGCCAACAACGGCGTGTTTTGACATATTATATATGCCGGAGCCCGCTGGGTTGGCTTTGACGGCGCCGGACGCGAAGTTGATAATTCGGGAATTGGGCGCTCCGCGACGGATCATCGGTAAGAACGCTTGGCAGACCCGCATCATACCCCATGTGTTGACTTCGAACATTTTTTTGCCGTCCTCAATAGAGGCACCTTCGATGACGCCGGTTCCCATATTGGCAATACCGGCATTATTGATCAAAAGATCAAGAGGCGCGCCGTTCAATGCATCTTCGACGATTTGCGCGCTTTGTTTGACTGAGGCGTCGGATGTGACGTCTTGGAGAATTTTCGTGATATTGGGATTGTCACCAAGCTCTGATGTGTCCGCGCCTTCGAGGATGCCCGCAAAAACGGTCCAACCGCGCTCTGCAAGCGTTTTGGCTTTGAGAGCGCCCATGCCCATGGCTGCGCCAGTAATGACAACTGTTTTTTGATTGGCCATAATAATCCCCGTGCTATTTTGATTTTTCGAACAGCGTTCAGAAATACCCTGAAAGGGGATTGAGTCAAGATGAGAAGCGCCGGATTTTAGAAGAATTGAATGAAAATTTACGTTTTTCCCATTGACAGATGCATCGGTCTAAATGAATATCCGAACGACGTTCGATAAATGGTGCGCGCAACAGATCTGTTGCGATAAGAGCCCATATTTACGCGGGAGATTACATGGCAGAGCAAACGGTAATGGACGCTGTTTCCGGGAAAATACCGCCCGTTAAAGGTATACCTTTTGTTGGGAATACGTTCGAAATGGCAAAAGATCCCGCAGCATTTTTCGTGCGATGCTACCGAGATTACGGCCCTGTCTATCAAGTGAATGTTTTTGGCCGAAAGCAATATGTGATTGCGGGCGTCGAGGCTGCAAAGCTGATGTCCACGAAAAAGGGCCGCGATGGCCTGCGTTCTAAAGAGTTTTGGGATGATTTTGTCGAGCATTACGGCGCGTCAAAAACCCTGACGCAGATTGACGGCGAGGAGCATCGCCGTATGCGCGGTATCATGCGCAAAGGCTTTTCGCGCGAAGCGGCGGCGGGCAAATATCATGAATTAACCGAGATTGCGGACAAATCTATTGTTCGCGATTGGAAATCCGGTGACACCGTTCCCGTTGTCGAGGCGTTCCAATATATGATCGTGCAGATGATAGGCGAGATGATGAGCGGCGATGCGCCGTTGGATTATGTGAAAGACATTCGTACAAATATTCTGTTTTTGCTGAATGTTTTAGTCGCGCGTGTGCGGCCCAAAGTGTTCTTAAAATCACCTAAGTTTAAAAAGGCCAGTAAACGTGTGGACGAACTTGGCCAGAAAATGGTCGATCAGTTCCGAGAATATGCCGAAACAGGTAATTTGCCGGATAACCTGCTGGGCGATGTGTATCAGGCTCATATTGACGATCCTGAATTTGTGCAGGCCCGTGATTTGAGTGTGCTTTTGACGGGCCCTTATGTCGCGGGGCTCGATACGGTTGCCAACACGGTTGCAGCCGCCACTTACGGCATCTTAAAAACGCCGGGCGTACTTGAAAAAGTGCAAGCCGAAGCGGACGCTCTCTATTCGAAAGACACTATCACAGAAGCCGATATTCGCGGACTTGATTATATTCAAGGGTGCCTCAAAGAAGCGATGCGCCTGTGGCCGATTGCTGTCGCGCAGATGCGTACAACCAATCACGATTTAGATTTTGAAGGTTATGTTATCCCCAAGGACGAGCTGATTTTTATTGGGACGAGCGTTCCGCATTTCATGGATGAATATTTCCCCGATCCGTTCAAATTTGATCCTGAGCGGTTTAATGATGAGCGCCGCGAACATATGAAACCGGGCGTTTATGCCCCGTTTGGCCGTGGCCCGCATTCCTGCCTCGGGCAAAATCTGGCCGAGGTTCTTATGGGCGTGATTATGGCGCGCCTCTTCCACCGGCTAGATCTGACGTTGGATCCGCCGGATTATGTGCTCAAGACCAAATCGGCGCCAACGCCCGGCCCGGCGATGAGTTTCAGCGTCAAAGTTCGCGGTGAGCGAAACCCTGCTAGAACCCTTATCCCCGAAACCTTAGAATCCTAGGAGAGACCTATGAACGCCCCCGTTAATAAAGATCACATTCAAACCGGAGACGAGCTTGAACGGTGTCCGTTTCCCATTCCATATGGTTGGTATTGCGTCCACTTTTCGCATGAACTTAAACCCGGCGACATTAAGATCGAAAAAATGTTCGGTAAGGAATGGGTTCTTTTCCGGGGCGAAGACGGCTCCGTTGGCATGACCGACCCCTTTTGCCCGCATCTCGGCGCGCATCTTGGCCACGGCGGTAAAGTCCAAGGCAATAATATTCAGTGCCCGTTCCACAATTGGGAATTTGATAATGAAGGCTGGTGCAAGAAAATACCTTACGGTAAAGTTATGCCCGGTATCGCCCGTAAAAAACCTATCCTAAAAGCTTTGCCCGTTCAGGAAAAATACGGTGCGATTTGGGCGTGGTATCACCCTAAAGATGAGCCTCCTAAGTGGGAGCTTCCGATTCACGAAGAATTTGAAAATCCCGATGAGCATGTCGAGACACGCTTCCATAGCTGGGACATTGGTACATGCATTCAGGAAATGGGCGAAAACTCTGTCGATACGCCGCATTTGAAATTCTTGCACGGCGCGCCGATTATTCCCTCTGTCGCTGCGCGTGCGGATCGTCACATCTGGCATTATGATATTATGGAGGGCTATATTGTCGGCGAAAGCCACGGCCCGGGCCTTGCGCCAAACCGCCATACCAAAGACGGTATCTCTATGCTGATGTATGCGATGCCCGCGCCTGTTGACGCAGAAATGTCGCGTGTACGCATGATGTTTTCATGGAAGAAATATCCAGAAGGCTCCAAAGAGGCCGCGATTGGCCAGCACCTTTATGAGCACTCCATTGGCGAGGCGGAAGGCGAAGAATCCGCCGGTTTCGAATCTGTTGATTTGATTGTCTGGGACAATAAGAAATACCGGCCCAAGCCGCTTCTGTGCGATGGGGATGGTCCTATTTTAGCGTGGCGGAAATATTTCCGGCAATTCTATGTTGATCTGGACGAAAACGATCCTGCGGTGGCGATGTAATGGCGAAACGCTTAGACGGCAAAGTCGCCATCATAACCGGCGCAGCGCAGGGTATGGGAGAGGCGACAGCGCGTTTGTTCGTCTCCGAGGGCGCAAAAGTCGCTTTGGGTGATGTGCAAACTGATAAAGGCCGTGATGTCGCCCGATCGCTTAAACGCAAAGCGTTTTACCGTAATCTGGATGTCACCAAGGAAAAAAGTTGGCAAGCGATGGTCGATGCTGTGATGAAGCGGTGGGGGCGGATTGATATTCTTGTCAACAATGCCGGGCTGGTTCATTTCACGCCGATTGAAATGTTCAACCCTGATGACTTTGATCGGATTTTGGGTGTTAACACCAAAGGGCCGATTTTGGGTATAAAAACAGTTGTGCCGCATATGAAAGCCCAAGGCAGCGGATCGATTGTCAACATAAGTTCCGTTGACGGTCTTCGCGGCGCTAATGGGCTGACAAATTATACGGCCAGTAAATGGGCGTTGCGCGGCGTTACAAAGGGTCTTGCCTATGAGCTCGGTGCGAGTGGCATTCGTGTTAATTCTGTGCATCCCGGCGGCGTTGATACGCCTATGGGTAATTCGGCGGGCCGTCCAAAGACGGAGGTCAACCAGATTTTCCGCCGCGTCCCATTGCAGCGCATTGGGGACCCTGCTGAAATCGCGCAAGCATCGTTGTTTCTCGCCAGTGATGAGGCATCGTATGTCACGGGCGCTGAAATGGCTGTGGACGGCGGATGGACAGCGGGGACATATATCCCGATGCTCCCCGGATCGCCGGAAGGTTTGCCGCTTTAAAATACCTTCATACAAATAGATCATAGCCCGGCCAAATGAGAGCATTGCCATGAAGAAGTTTTTCAAATTCATTGCCTATGTGCTTGTGTTTTTCATTGCCGCCGGGCTCTTTCTACGGTGGAAAATCGATCACGAGCCTGTTGCGACCAAACCTTTGCCTATGAGCACAAAAGGTGTGGACCTGGCAGCCACGATCAACCTCGATTTTGTACCGCAACAATTGCCGCCAACCGGCGAGCCGCAACATCCATTTATGGCAACGAATGATCAAAGCGTGATGCATGCGGGTGGTTGGGAGACCGATACCCATACCGCTGCGGCCGTGTTTACGACTGCGCCGACAATTACGACGCGCCGCTCCGGCGGGCTTGCAGCGCGGCAATGCGCAACATTTACCTTCACCTCCAAGGGCTACCCGCTTATTTTATGCGGCGGGCTGACGAGCTTTCAATTGCAATTACTTGATCCTAACGGATTGACGCGGCTCGCCAAATATGAGCTCCCGGCGCGTCCCTCAACATTTGAAAGTATGATGAAGCGCGATCCGGAGATTATTTTTCTCGATACATCCAGTGCGTATATCTATTTCGATAATGAAGACCGCATTCTTGTTGGCGATAGTGAGCAAAATATCCGCCGCATTGGCGTTGTTGAAAATGATGGAGACTGGTC
>CAYGRF010000037.1:0-21880 GCA_964352275.1 uncultured Caulobacterales bacterium | reverse complement strand
CTTGCCCGGCGTTTTGAGCACGCGCCCATCCAGATGGACACCGTAACCATCACCGGTCTTTACCGCGTCGACGCTTTTATAAAACCGTTTCGGTCGGGCCTTAGCCATCAGGCAACTCTCCGTAATCCGGAACCGCGTCAAACGGCAATGTCATGCGCGCCGCTGTATCGGCGATCGGCACGGTTCCGTGCCACATATAAGACGGGAATAAAACAAGCCTTCCGGCTTTGGGGGCAACGATATGCTCATAGCCCATGCCCGGGACCGCGAAAGGCGGTTCCCCAAATTTAATCCAGCCTTTTTTGTCCGGGTCTGCCTCAAGCCCTTCGGGAACATCCACATAAAAGGCTGAACTGATCCAGCCTTCCGGATGGACATGGTTGACGTGAAACCCGCCCGCCGTCAAATGCACGGACCACGCGCCTGTAATCCTATATGTGTGATGATTACGCCGGGTCAGCGGATGATCCGGGCTGCTGCCAATGTGCGCCATATAGGCCTGAATGGGCCGCGCCAAAGCTTGAAAGAAGTCCTGTATGACCCGGCTTTCGGCAAACCGGAGATCGGCCGATGTTTGCGTGCCCTGCCGCAGAGACTGCCCTATGGGATGATGCTGATTATTATGACGCTCTAACAAAGCCGCACGGAGCTGCTTTAAAAAATCATCCATGTCTTTATATTCGGGCGGCGGCTCTAAATCATAAGGGCGGACAAACCGCGCATAATCATAAAGCCGCCTATGATCTTGCCCAAGGCCGCGCAGAGCGGTGGCTTCAATCGCAATCCAAAATTGGTCATTGGGCTTAAACTTTTGCACATTTTTCGCCGCCTCAAGCGCCGGAGCGAAACGCTCTGTCATTAGAGCAGAGCGCGCAAATGCCGTCATAAATCCTATGTCGCCGGGGCGTGTGTTCAAAGCCCGGCCCGCTAATGTAAATGCATCTTCGCCGAGGCCTTGGGTAATAAAAATATTCGCTCGGGCGGCGTCAATATCCGGCTGCTGCCCAAATTTCGCCTCGCACAAATCCAGCAGCCTTAAAGCCGCGGAATCATCGCCCATTTGCGAGAAAAGTTCAGACCCGCTAATGTATAAAAACCCCGCTTCCGGTACGGCGGTGATAAGAGACTGGATCGCCTCCGCCCCGGCCTCATACCCATCGCGGAGCCAGATGGTTTGCACGAGATTAGTATAGGCTAGCGGCGCGGTCGGCGGATGCGCCAAGGCCGCGCGAAAGGCGCGTTCCGCCTCAACCTTTCGCCCTTGCATTGCCAATAATTGCCCCGCCGTAAGCGCCGTTTCCGGGCCTTGCGGCAAACCGCTTAGAACCTGCATCGCAGCCTCGCTGCGCTGGCAGTCTTTCAAAGCATAAAGCAGCCCCAAACGCATGGTGTTATTATCCGGGTAATGCGACAGCGCCGTCTCAAACACGCCCGCCGCTTTGACCGGGTCTTTCACAATCAGATAGATCTCACCCAGATGCTGCGCGGCCTGAAGATAATTCGGCGCGATTTCAAGGCTTTTCCGGTAAGCCGCAACAGCGCCGTCCAGCCGTCCCGACATCTTTAAAATATTACCATATGTATTCAGGCACTCTGCGTCTTCCGGGGTGATAGAAAGCGCGGCTTTAATATGGGTTTCCGCTGCGGCAATATCATTGGCTTTAAGCGCAATCAATGCGCGCAGTTGATAAGCCTTGGACGCCTTTGGATCCGCGTCAAGGATTGCGGCGCACATAGCATCGGCGGCTTTTAAATCACCGGCTTGATAAGCCTTATGGGCCGCTTCGAGGTCAGCGCGGACACTCACCGCATCTCGTCCCACGCCAGCAGCGGCGTGCGCTCATCAAACCCAAGGCGCTCAAACGCGGAGACCATATGCTGCGGCAACGGGGCCTCGATGAATAAATCGTCCTGATCATCACGCGGCAGACCGAGCGAGCGCGCATGTAAATGCAGCTTTTCTGCAAGCCCGCCGGGCAGAGGCCGGTCTGTCATATATTTCGGGTCCGCCGCAATCGGCGCGCCGAGAAGCTGCATGTGCAGGCGAAGCTGATGCGTGCGCCCGGTCAATGGCTGCATGGCCACCCATGCCGCTTTGTTACCCGCTGTTGACACGGTTTGGTAAAGCGTACGCGCATGTTTGGCCCCGTCCGTGCCGTGCCGGACGGCCATCATCACCTCTTTGCCTTCATTGACATTGCCAAAACGGTTATCAAGTCGGCCTTTGGCCATATACCCTTTGATCTCTCCGCTCCCCGGTTTGGGCGTGCCATTGGTGACGCCCCAATATACTTTCTCCGCGCGGCGGCTTTGAAAGGCCCGTCCCGCCCAGCTTGCAGCTTTGGCCGATTTCGCAATCAGCAAAACGCCCGTTGTATCGCGGTCAAGCCGGTGAACAAGCCGCAGGCCCGTGCCCAGCGCCGGAAGCAGCCCGTCAATATGGCGGTATGTGTTCGTGCCGCCCTGCACGGCCAAACCAAAGGGTTTGTTCAGCGCGATCAGATCATCATCCTCGAAGATCACCAAATCAGCCATAAAGTTTTTATCCACTTGGTGGATCTCAGGCTCAGGTTTCGCATCAGACGGCTCCGGCAAGGGCGGAATGCGCACAGTTTGCCCGGCCTCCAAACGCGCATTGCCTTTCGCCCGTTTCCCGTCAATGCGGATTTGCCCCGTGCGCAAAAGCTTCTCAACCTTGCCGTGGGGGATATGCGGAAACAGACGCTTGAACCACCGGTCAAGACGCTGCCCGGCGTCGGATATGTCGACATCAATCGTTTGAACACCGCTCATGATCCAAACACTTTCCGGCTAATAATCAGCCCCATCATCAACGCCGCGATGGACAAGATCACAGACCCGCCAATATACCCGGCCATCACGCCGTAATCCTTACGCTCATACATCAAAACCGCCTCCAGCGAGAACGCCGAGAATGTGGTAAACCCGCCCAAAACACCCACGCCTAAAAATAGCCGCAAATTCTCTCCGCCAGACACTTTATGTGCCAGCCACCCGATCAGCGCGCCCATTAAAAATCCGCCCAAGACATTGGCGATCAATGTCCCGTATGGAAATCCGTGGCCAAACGCCCGGCTCGCACCTTGCCCGACAATATGCCGGGCCGACGCGCCGAGCGCGCCGCCGAGGGCTACATAAAAAAGACTGTTCATAGCGCCGTTTACGATGCAAGGCCTCACGCGGCAAGCCTTGTGTGAAAAAGACGCCGTCCAAGCGAAGCTTAGAGCCAGTAAACCTAACTTAGAATCACTTTGACCGCTCCTAGTGCATTTCCTGTTTAGCCGTACCCATAAGAGCATCGGAAAATGGGCAAATAAGGCCCAATTTCCGATTCCGCATGAACAGGAATTGCACTAGGAGTGGCCGGGATGAAAATCTTCAAAGGAATTTGATGATATATTCAATGACTTGAGAGCCGCTTGGGCGGTTTTTCCCGTCTGTTTAGGCGCGGCGTGAAAACCGATGCTATAGCATCGCTTTTCACGCCGCGCCTAAACAGACGAAAAATCTCATCCCATCAAGGTGTTTCTAAGTTAGGTTTACTGGCTCTAGCTGCCGAGTTGACGACAACAAACCGAGTCCGTAACCTTAGTGGATATAAAAGGAATCACTATGCGCAGGATTATTTCGCTTGGCGTTATCATTTGCGGCCTTGCATTGGCCGGATGTGAAAACGAGGTTTTACCGCCTGTGACCACATGCGAGCCTGAAGGCTATACGCAAGAGACTTTAAAACAGCTCCGTGAAAACACCTTTTCCATCGACAATGATGCCGCAAGGCAAACGCTTGCTATCGCGCTTTTGGACTGCCTGTCCGACTCCAACCCAGGCATAAGGGACGGCATAGCCTTTGAAGGTCTGGCCACATGGATGCGGACGAAAAAACTCAATGCCGAAACCATTCGGACGATCAAGCAAACGCTGCTGGAAAAAGTCAAAGACGGGAAAAATACAAACGGGTTTGAAAAGCCTTTTGCGGCTTTGGTTCTCGCCGAAATTGCCCGTATTGACCGGGTTACCCCGTTTATGAGCACATATGACCGCACAGCCTTTGTCGTGGCCAGCGCGGATTATATGGCCGCAATTAAAGACTACCGCGGATTTAATAACCGCGAAGGATGGCGGCATAATGTGGCGCACGGGGCCGACTGGCTCATGCAGCTTAGCCTTAATCCGCAAATTACCAAAGCCGATGCGGTGATTATACGCGGCGCAGTTGCCTCGCAAATCCGCGCGGATAATAAGCACGCTTTTATTCACGGTGAGCCCGCGCGCCTCGCCATGCCAATTCTGTTTCTCGCCAGTCGGGGTATTTTCACAGAGGCCGAATGGACGGCATGGCTTGAGCAAATTTCTGCGCCTTCGCCGCTCAGCAATTGGAACGCCGCGTTTAATACCGAGTCCGGTCTGGCCCAGCGCCATAATCTTAAACAATTTTTAAACGCGGTATATTTGAACGCCACGCTCAGCGACAGTGACGCCACGCGGCAATTATTGACCGGCACAAAGGCCGCGCTCAAAAAACTCCCCTAAATCATCATGCTCAAAACTCATGACTTGCTCGATCACGCATCCCTATCTCACGGGTTTTTCACCCGGCGCGGCGGCGTGTCCAGCTCGCCATATGATAGCCTGAATGCGGGACAAGGCTCGGATGATGATCCCGCCAATGTCGCGGAAAACCGCCGCCGCATCGCGCTAGCTATAGGCGCAAAACCGGAAAACCTGCTCAGCCTCTGGCAGTGCCACAGCCGTGAGGTGATGATTATTGACGCTCCATTTAAGAGCGGGCGGCCCAAGGCTGATGGGCTGGTCACCAAAACCAAAGGCTTGGCCATATCCGCTCTAGCTGCTGATTGTGGCCCACTTTTACTCGCCGATACGCGCGCTGGCATCATAGGTGCTTGCCATGCTGGATGGCGCGGGGCCTTATCCGGGATTACCGACTCCACGATTGACGCCATGGAGTCCATCGGCGCAAACCGCGCCCATATTCACGCCGTCCTTGGCCCGTGCATTGGCCCTAGCGCCTATGAGGTCGGCCCGGAATTTCGCGGTACATTTGCCGGCGAAGACGAGGCTTATGATCAGTTTTTTAACATGGGCCCGAACGGACGCCCCTTTTTCGATCTCAAGCGCTTTATCCTTATGCGCCTTCGCCGCGCAGGCCTAACCCATATCGCGGCTATGCCCGACTGCACATACAGGCAGCCGGAGGACTATTTCTCTTACCGTTATAACACACATCACTCTATCGCTGATTATGGCCGCAATATTTCCGCAATTATGCTCACATAATTATATTGCGTAATTTACATTCGCGTCTGCCCTGACTAAGAGAGCCACCATACTCCATGGCTAGAGGTGAGCCCCATGAAACTGATTAGCGGAACGGCCAATGAAGCGTTGTCGCGCAGCATTGCCGATGTATTAGATGTCCCTCTCACATCGGTGGATATTGAGCGCTTTCGCGACCAAGAAATCTTCATTAAGATCAATGAAAATGTGCGCGGCGAGGATATTTTCCTCATCCAGCCCACATCAGCCCCTGCCAATGATCATCTGATGGAACTTCTAATCATGATTGACGCGCTGGTTCGCGCCTCCGCCAAACGCATTACGGCTGTTGTTCCTTATTTTGGCTATGCCCGCCAAGACCGCAAAACCGGCGGGCGGACGCCGATTTCCGCCAAACTTGTCGCTAATCTTATTTCCAAAGCCGGGGCGCACAGGGTTTTGACCATCGATTTACACGCCGGACAAATTCAAGGTTTCTTTGATATTCCTACGGATAACCTGTTCGGGCAGCCGGTATTTGAACAAGATTTAAAAGAGCGCTTTTCCCTCAAAGACCGCAAAGACCTTTTATTTGTCTCCCCTGATACGGGCGGCGTTGTGCGCACACGTAGTCTTGCGAAACAGTTTAACGCCGACATTGCCATTGTCGATAAGCGCCGTCCCATGGCGGGCGAAGCCGAGGTGATGAATATTATCGGCGATGTTAAAGGACGAACCTGTATTTTACTCGATGACATCATCGATTCGGGCGGTACGCTGTGTAATGCAGCTGAGGCTCTCAAAGATCACGGGGCCAATGCGGTCTCAGCCTATATCACCCACGGGGTTTTGTCGGATCCGGCGGTTGAGCGGATCACGAAATCTGTCATGACCGAGGTCGTGATTACCGATACGATTGCTCAGCCGAAAGCGGTCAAAGACTGCCCGAAAATCCGCGAAGTCCCTGTTTCAAAGCTCCTTGGCGAGGCGATCCGGCGTATCGCCAATGATGAGAGCGTCTCGAAACTGTTCGGGTAAGCCGTGCGGATTGTCTCAGGCTCGCTGCGCGGACGCAACATCAATACCCCCGCCGGGCGCAGTACCCGGCCGACATCCGATCAAACCCGCGAATCGATCTTCAATATCCTTGCCCATGCGGAATGGTCACCGGAGCTTGACGGCGCGATTGTCGCCGATATTTTCGCCGGCTCCGGGGCGCTGGGTTTGGAGGCCATATCGCGCGGAGCAGCGTTTTGCCTATTTGTCGAGACCGAGCCCAAAGCCCGCGGGGCGATTCGGGATAATATTGAAACTATGGATTTGTTCGGTGTCACACGTCTTCATCGCCGCGATGCAACCCGTCTTAAAATCGCGCCCGGAAACCTTCGCGGCGCTTTTACGCATATTTTTATGGATCCGCCTTATAATAAAGGCCTGTGGCGACCGGTCCTATCCCGCCTGAAAGAACAGGGCTTAATTGCGGACGGCGGCGTCATCATCCTTGAGGTCGGGGCCGATGAAGAAGAACTGGATTTCAAAGGTTTTGAGATTCATCTTGACCGCATATGGGGCGCCGCGCGGGTTTTATTTTTGGGACTATCCTGACGCCTATTTCTGACAGACGCTGCAATAAAAGGTCGAGCGCCCGCTTTGCACAAGACGCTTTATATCGCCGCCGCACATATGGCACTCTTCGCCCTCGCGTCCATAAACATCGAAGCGGTGCTGGAAATAGCCCAGATTGCCGTCCGTGGCGGCAAAGTCTTTTAAGGATGATCCCCCTGCTTCAATCGCGTCGCTGATAACGTCTTTGATGTGGCGCGTCAGGGTTTCCGTCTCGGCCACGCTGAGCCGTCCGGCGGCGCGTTTTGGCGAAATCCGCGCGCGGTAAAGCGCCTCGCACACATAAATATTGCCCAATCCGGCAACAACGCGCTGATCGAGCAGCGCCGCTTTAATTTTGCTTTTCTTGCCGCGAACCGCTGCGCGCAAAGTGGGCGCATTAAAGGCGTTGGATAGGGGCTCCGGGCCTAGGCTCTCAAGCCGGGAAGGCTCTCCCGGCGCAATCAATTCCATAAACCCGAAACGGCGCGGATCGTTAAAGACAATTTGCGCGCCGCTGCTCATATCAAAGACCACATGATCATGTTTCGGGTTGGTATTGTGCGTATGCGCGAAGTCTCCTAGCGCGTCTTTATCCGCAATCGAAAACCGGCCTGACATGCCCAAATGCATTAACAGCCGATCACCGGAGGCGAGCTGCGCGTCGAGGAATTTGGCCCGGCGGGACAGCTTGGTCAAAACTTGTCCTTCGACTCGGACCCGAAAATTCGGATCGAACGGAAAGCGTAAATTTGCCCGGTTCAAAGTCACGCGCTCAAACACAAATCCTTCCATCACAGGCAAAAGCCCGCGCTTGACAGTTTCCACTTCGGGGAGTTCGGGCATAGAAATCCATAAAAACACGGTCTGAATAGTCTTTATAAGGCGTCAAGATAGAGGCGCAAGGCGCTCAAGCCATCATCTGCTGCATCATGTCCACTTGTATTCTGGCCTTATCTAGGCCACATGAAAATCATGACGCAAGAGACAATTGATTTTGGTTTTGAAAACATCCCCGAGAGCGAGAAGCAATCGCGTGTGCGCGGTGTGTTTGATAGGGTCGCCAAGAATTATGATCTGATGAACGATGCCATGTCCGTAGGCATTCACCGGATTTGGAAAGATATGACCATCACTAGGGTTAACCCGCAACCGGGTGAGTTGCTGATCGATGTGGCTGGAGGCACGGGCGATCTGGCACGGCGCTTCATCCGGCGTGCGGGCGAAGCCCAATTACGGCGCGGCGGAGAGCCAGCACGGGCGATCATATGCGATATCAATGCGGAAATGCTGCTGGCCGGAATCGACCCGAAAAAAGATGCGGGCATGAATATCAAACGTGTTTGCGGCAATGCGGAAAGCCTGCCGTTTCCTGATGGGTGCGCGGACGCAGTGACGATTGCGTTCGGTATTCGTAACGTCACGCACCGGGACAAAGCTCTGTCCGAATTTCACCGCGTGTTAAAACCCGGCGGACGGCTCTGCGTGCTCGAATTTTCAACGCCTCCGGCCAAAGCGCTGCGGGCTATATATGATGCCTATTCCTTTGCCATGATCCCCCGTCTCGGCGGCTGGCTCGCGGACGATAAAGAGAGCTATCAATATCTTGTCGAGTCCATTCGCCGTTTCCCGCGCCAACAGGTGTTTAAGGATATGGTCGATGATGCAGGGTTTAAACGCACAGGCTGGCATGATTTTACCGGCGGCATCGCGGCGCTACATTGGGGCTGGAAAGTTTAAGTCACAATTTGAACTGGCATTTCCTGTGTTAGGCGATTTAAAAAATTTGCCATGACATCAGGAGAGACTGCAACGCAGCCTAAGGTTTCCCGGTCATCCGGTTGCGCTATATGGATGAAGACCGCCGATCCGAGGCCCGCAATGGGCGGGCTATCATTATGGCTCATCACTAAAATAATGTCGTAGGCCCCGTCCTCTCTCCAAAGATTTTCATGACTAGCCGGATAGGGCAAACGCACAAACCGGTTATAGGCCGCATCCTTCGGGTCATCGCACCATCCGTCATTCTCCCGCAGCGGCCAAAATGTGAGCGGGCTTGGCGGCTCCGGCAAGCGGTCCGCGCGGTATAATCCGAACCGGAGCGCGTAATCGCCTAACGGCGTTTTCTCATCCCCCTCCCGGCCCAGATCGCTGCCGATAAAACCGCCCCGGCCTATCCGGCAGGGGTAAACACTCCCGTTGACCTCTATGGTTTTTCGGGCCGCGTTCACGATTAAGCTCATGGGATTATCTCATTTTTGTGATGCATTGGGAGCAAACTGGCATTAGTCATGTATAAAAAACAAGACTAGTGCAATTCCTGTTTGATCGAAATGCACGAATGAACGCGCGAGTCTAGCGAGAGGAAAGAATATGGCAGTCAAAAAACGGCTCCTATTAGTCGATGATGATGATGATCTGCGTACTGAATTGTGCGAGCAATTCGCCCTCTATGATGAGTTTGAAACCGTAGACGTTGCCACAGCGACCGCCGGGATTGATGCAGCGAAAAACGCCACCTTTGATCTCATCCTGCTTGATGTGGACCTTCCTGATATGCTCGGCACAGAAGCGTGCGAACTTATGCGCAAAGCCGGGATCGCAGCGCCGATTGTTATGCTGACTGGTAATGACGGCGAAATGCATGAGATTTTAGGGCTCAACTCCGGGGCCAATGATTACGTCACTAAGCCGTTTCGGTTTGCCGTCCTGCTCGCGCGTCTGCGCGCGCACCTTCGCAGTTTTGAACAAAGCGAAGACGCTAGTTTTCAAATTGGGCCGTATGAGTTTAAGCCCGCCTATAAGCGCCTGACCCCGCCGGAAGAAGACGGCAAGCAACCCCGCGATATTCGCCTTACAGAAAAAGAAACGAATATATTGAAATATCTCTACCGCGCGGGCGGCAAACCTGTAGGCCGCGATGAATTGTTGCACGAGGTTTGGGGATATAATTCCGGGGTCACCACCCATACGCTGGAAACCCATGTTTACCGCCTACGGCAGAAAATCGAGCCTGAAAAAGGCACGGCCACATTATTGGTGACCGAGCCGGGCGGTTACCGCTTAGCCATGGGTTAGCCGGAAGTCATGACCGCCGCGTTGCTCGTTTACGGTTTTATTGTCGCCGGACTTGTTACAGCCGAGTACCGGAGGGCGCGCGCGGCGCAAATAATCCTGAAAACCGCTGCCGCTATCGGGTTTTGCGCGGTAGCGCTGTATAGCGGTGCGCTGTCCAGCCTTTACGGACAAATAATATTGGCCGCTTTGGCCTTTTGCGCGCTCGGGGATATTTGCCTTTTATCGCGGGATATGCCGCCGCTCTTTCAAGCCGGTATGGCCGCCTTTGCCGCCGGGCATGTGCTCTATGTGGCGGCATTTGCGGTGTTTGGTGTGAGCTATTTGTATTGCGCCGCCGGGTTTATTATGATGGCCTTGTTCAGCTTCCTAACATTCCGTTATCTCAAATCTCACTTGCCAAAGGTTATGATCGGCCCTGTCGCCGTCTATCATATCATCATCACGCTCATGGTAGCCGCCGCAATCGGCACCCAGAACTGGGCTTTGATAATACCCGCGCTAATGTTTGCAGTCTCAGATATGTTTGTCGGGCGCGACCGGTTTGTCATGCAAGGCCCGGTCAATGCCCTTATGATTACGCCCCTATATTTTGGCGCGCAGGCCCTGTTCGCACTCTCTGTTTGAGCTGCCTTCACAATAAAGGTTTAAAACCTACGGAAAATACCTTAGGCGCTCCTGCATGACCCAAGACCAGAGCGTGCCAAACCTGGACAATATGTCCAACCCGAAACCCGCTGACAAACCCGCATCCGCGCGGCTTTGCGCTGCCCGCGCCGTGCAGCATATTTTGCGCGATCAAGAACAGCTTGAAACCGCGCTTTCCCGGCAAGCGGATTATGGCCGGCTCGAGGCGCGTGATCGGGCGTTTGCCCGCCTGATTACCGCCACCGTATTTCGCCGTATGGGACAAATCGATGCCGCTCTGAAACCGTTCCTAACCCGCACGCCGGCCCCGCTGCCTCTTGCCGTTCTGCGCACCGGTGCCGCGCAGCTTTTATTTCTCAAGACGCCCGTCCATGCTGCCGTTGGCGAATCCGTCGGCTTGCTGAAACGCTCTTCTAAAACCCGCGCCTATGCCGGTATGGTCAATGCGGTCCTGCGCAAAGTCGCCAGCGAAGGCCCGAAACTGGCAGCAAATACGCCGCCCAGTGCCAATCTGCCAGGATGGGTGCGCGCATCATGGGAGAGCGCTTATGGCAAGCCCGCTATGCGGCGCATGGCCCGTCAGCTTGCCCAAGACCCGCCGCTGGACATTCATGTGCGCGGCGATGCGGCAGAATGGGCCGAAAAACTGGGAGGGTCAGTTTTATCACCATGGTGCGTGCGCCTATCCTCAGCCGGGCACGTCCCGGACCTTCCCGGTTATGAAGACGGTCATTGGTGGGTGCAGGATTTGGCATCAAGTTTCCCCGTTCAAGCAGCCGCACACACACTGGGCGGCCTTAGCGGATTAAGAGTGCTCGACCTTTGCGCCGCGCCGGGCGGAAAAACGCTGCAACTTGCGAGCCTTGGCGCGACCGTCACCGCGCTTGATAAATCGCCGGAACGCATGGAGCGAGTATCCGAAAATCTGTCGCGAACGCGGCTGGTTGCAGACGCCGTAGAGGCGGACGCTATAGCATGGATAGCCGCCTCCGATCAGACATTTGATCTGGTCGTTCTCGACGCGCCGTGCAGCGCCACAGGCACATTTCGCCGCCATCCCGACGTGCTTTATAACCGAACGCCCAAAGATGTCGCGGCGCTAGCCCGCTTGCAGAAACGCCTGATTCAATCTGCCAGTCACGCTATAAAACCCGGCGGATTTTTGCTCTATTGCACTTGTTCTCTACAGCCGGAAGAAGGCGAGAGACAAGCGGATTGGATAGATAAAAATATGCCGGATTTAACGCAAGTGGCGTTTAAAACCCCCGATATGCCAAGCGCAGATAATTTCTTAACAAAAAAGGGGTATACACGCATACTCCCGCACCTGTTGGGGGAAAAGGGTGGTGTAGACGGGTTTTATGCCATCTTACTGCAAAAGAAAATATAAGAAGGGCGTAAAGGTTACGTTCATCATTTTTTGGTCTAATTGTTGCATAGGACACGTTAAGTGTATCAATATGGGAGGCTCAATATGAGCACGAATTATATAGTCCGAAATGGCGTTATCGCCGCATTGGGAATTTCTGGATTAATGTTATCTGCCTGCGCAGGTAGTCACGGTAGCCGCTACGCTAGCGTTTATGACTATGAAAGCGGCGGCAGTGATTGTGGTGCTGTCGGTTGCAGTACCTCAGCTGCTCCCATAGGCATCTATGATTACGAAAGTGGTTCGTGCGGGATTAACCCTTGCGCAGCGCCAATGCCAGTTTATACGCCGCCGGCGCCAGTTTACGTTCCACCGGCACCGGTATACGTGCCACCGGCACCCGTTCACGTTCCAGCGCCGCCCGTCTATTCGGATTGCGGACAGATCGTCAACATGGGCTGCGGTGGTAGCACATACTCATCCGGCACAACGCACACAGGCACGATCAGCACTGGCACAGTCCACTCTGGATCAACCTACACAGGCGGCTCAAGCTTTGGCGGTTCAACCACTGCGGATTGCCCATCAGGAACATCACTGCAGCCTGACGGAACATGCCTGCAAAATGGCGGGTCATCCTTTATCAGCAGCGGATCTTCCTTCGGCGGCGGTTCATCATATAGCAGCTCAACAACAACCAGCTATGCAGGTCCTGTGACATGCCCGGCAGGCACAACTTTGCAGCCTGATAATACATGTATGCAGTCCAGCGGCTCATCTTTCAGCAGCCACACGACAACAACGTCGACTTACGTGCCGCCTAGCTGCCCATCCGGCACGATCATGCAGGGCGACGGTAGCTGTGCATCATCAACAACGTCCTTTAGCGGATACTCATCCTCACAAGGCTACACATCCACAGATTATCTGCCGATCCGCAAATAGTCTGATCAGACACACAAAATTGACCCGCCCGGCTTTGCCGAGGCGGGTTTTTTTTATTGCCTCTTGCACGTACAAGAAATAGCTCTCTTATGGTCAAATGTTGAGCTCCCCGCACTGTTGTGATACAATACGTTTGCTACCTTAAATGTGGTGAGAGAGATAAGATGACACAACCTACTGTAAGAGCACATGCGCGATTGTTTGGGGCTGTATTCGCCTTGGTACTCAGCTGGCTTTTCTGCGTCTCCGCATACGCCAAGCCTTTGGAGGCAAGATCGGACAGTTTCATTGTGTACGGCAATGTGAGCGAAGCCAGTGCACGCGATCTCTTATATGAACTTGAAACCTATCGCAGCGCTATTTTGCAACATATGGGCGCCGATACAAGCGCCGAGATCATGCCCGTAAAAATTTACCTCGCAAGCGGCCCGAAAGAGATTGAAAAATTGACAGGCGCCGCAGGGTCCGGCGGGGTTTACCTCTCACAAATTGGCGGGCCGGTCTTTGTTTTAAACTCGCGCTCAGGCTTTAGGAGCGGAAAGCAAGCGCTTAAAATTGCGCTGCATGAATATACACATCATATGATGGCCAGTTTTATAGACGTGCATTATCCGCGCTGGTTTGACGAAGGTTTTGCGGAATATCTCTCGACCTTCAAAACGGATAAGGACGGCAATATAATCATCGGACGCCCAGATCAGGATCATGCTTACGCGCTGAAAAACATTCGCTGGCTACCGTTTGAGGTGCTGCTCGGTTCAGTTCGCAGATACCCCTTCCCCAATGATAGTTCACGTAATACGCAGCTTTTGAAATCCGTCTTTTACGCGCAAAGCTGGATCGCCGTACACTATATCCAATCAACGCCGGGCTATCCTGAAAGGCTAGCGCAATATATTCGATTGCTCAATTCCCCCAACACGCCAAAAAATGCATTTGACCAGGCTTTTGGCATGACGCCGACCCAGTTTGGCGAAATTTTAAAGGCCTATTACGCCCGCAATCGGTTCCTATCGGTCACGATCAAGCTGCCAAAAACACGCGATGATATTGCCACAGAGATAGACGAGCTCAGCAAACCTGAACTCGCATTGCATATGGCAGAAGCCACACGTCATTTTCGGCCCAGTGCCAAAGGGCTCGACGCCGCGCAGCGTTTCTATGAAAAGGCGGTGGAAGACCCCGCGCTTAAGCAGCGCGTCAATCTCTCCAAAGCTGAATTTTATTCCGCGCTAGGAGAGCATGACAAAGCAGCCGCGCTTATAAAACCCGTCCTTGATGGGAAGCCGCATGATTCAGATGTTAACCGTGCTGCGGGCATGATCTGGTATGCCAAAAACGATCATGACGCCGCGCCTGACCCGGGCGAGATTGCAGCAGCGCGCGCCTTATTGAAAAAGGCCATGCGGGCAAACCCGGATAATATTCCCGCGCACCATTATTATGTTCAAACCTATATCATCGCCCGCGACGACCCTTCCCCTCAAGCGGTGAGTTCAGCCGCAACGAGTCTGAGTTACTATCGCAGCGTGAATTTCGTCGATAGCAATGTGGACTATGCAGAAATTTTGATGAAAGCCGGAAAAAAGGGTGAGGCCGTCTTACCCCTTAAGAAAGCGTTGGCATGGTCACGAAACCGAAGCGTTCGGAGCTATGCGTTTGACCACCTTCGCAGGATAGAGGCGGAGTAATCGCTACAGTATAAATTTAATTAAAGCCCCAAGAATAGCGAAAGATTTCACTCACAGACGGCCTTTTGAGATGTAAACTTCATCGCCAACAACTATCCGTGTTCCTTTTGCCCAACGCACATCTATCTTTTCCTTACACACATTAAAATTATCAGCACAAACGGATCCGGAGAATTTTAATCCCCATAAGTTTCTTAGTTGCTCACTTGTAGGAAGCCACAAATGGTTTTCGAATGCCATCTTTTTCCATGGGCATTCATCAACCTTATAATCCAAACTAAAATGAGAGTGACCTAATCTTGAGAAAGTTTCTTGCCAAAATTTGGGCGTGACCTGCGACCTTACATGTAGATTGTACAATTCCTTAGAATCCTGGTGCGTACAATATTCTAAATCCTTTCTCCCATGCCGTTTGTATAGACTCTCAATCATCATCGCATTCCAGTGAAATCCAATGATTGGATTGTCTTGAAATATTAAGGAGTTTGCCGCAGGGAGTAAATATTCGGCACATGCAGAATTACAAACCCCCAATATCACCAAATCGTTTTCGGCGTCTTCTATTTGGCGCGCCATGGATAACGCAGAGTCGGGCAGTCCTCCGCCAGAGGAAACTACTATCCGTGCATGATTACTATTCAGGCTTTGTAGTTTTTGATTAACGCTCTCGTCTATCCTACCGGATATTTCAATAGATGGATCTGACAAACACGACAGGAGAAAAATGCAGATACATAGAGCCGCTAGCCGCATCAAAAAAACTTTCAAATGAAGAACTCCATGGCTAAGGCGCATTGTAAATTATAGATTACTCACTGATTGACTGCACAGCAAGTTATTCGGCCCGTGTTCAGACATGAAGCATTTAGAGAAAGTAAACCTAGCTTAGTCCAATTCCTGCTTAATCGGAGTCGGGAATTGAGCCTTATTCGTCCATTTTCCGATACTTTTCCGAGTATGACTTAACAGGAAATGCATTGGAACCACATATCCTCATAAAACTCATCGACTGACCCAGCCGCGTTTAATGGCGGTTTCCCGGTCCAGACATTCTGTTTTGGTAAACATACGCCCGTTTTGAATGATCCTCTGAGGACGGCAGACAGGGCCTGATTGTTTCAGGTAACCATTGGGATCATTGGCGCGGCGTACGGTCATGTCATCAGGCCCGTTTGGGTTGCCGTAACTTACGGCAGGGGCGTTTTGTTGCCGGAGCGCGGCTTGGCGGGCTTGGTTGCGTTTATTAATGTTGTACTCTGCTATGCTCTGTTTTTCACAGGCCTTTTGTGCCCAAGCTTACAGGATTGGGTGAAAAAGCTTACGGCTTGGTCCAAGCTTGCACTAGCGCTAAAACACCCTTTGGCAGAGGAAAGGCTGCAGCTCGTTTTTAAGTATGGGTATCCTTGTACAGGTTTCCAGTGAAATGATGGAAGCGGCCCGGCTGAATATGCCGCTCAATGTGCCTGCAGAATGGCTGTTCGAAATCTCTTCACATGTCGCTATTTTGGTGGCAACGCTGATCATTCCCTATTTGCTTTATCGCTTCCCGCTCTCAATCGATAATTGGCCGCGCCGCTGGCCGGTTTATGCGGGCGGTTTTATTGGTTTTGTGCTTTGCCATGTTGGATTGATGGTCGCCATCCGAACTCTAGTCTATCCGATGCTCGCAAACGGGCCTTATAATTTCGGTCTCTTGTCGTGGGAACCTTGGATATATGAAGCCCGGAAAGACGCACTGACATACCTCACATTTCTATCGCTGTTCCTCATTGGGCGGCAAGTCGGGCAGCTTAAAATCGAAGCCAGCGCCGCCCGCGAGGAAGCCCGTGATACAGGGCGGCTCACGCTGAAGTGCGGCGGGAAGACGATATTCCTGCGCGCAGGCGAGATCATCTACGCCAAAGCCGCCGCCAATTATGTAGAGGTTTTCACGCCGTCAGGGCAGCATCTCGCGCGCATGACCTTATCATCGCTGGAGCGTTTATTAGCTGAAACCGGCAGCGACCCAATTCGTATCCATCGCTCTTACCTCGTTAGCCGTTACCATATCCGTACCATTACGCCCAAAGGCGACGGCGATGCGCAAATCGCGCTTACAGACGGCACAACCTTACCCCTCAGCCGGAAATATAGGACGTCCCTTGAGGCTGCATAAACCAGCGGCCATCCTGTACTCTTTCTTCCATTCCCAGTTTGTCAGGACTAACCGTTCTTCCCCGCCTTCAAATCACGCGCCTTCAATAGCCGCAGCCGCAGGGCGTTGATTTTAATGAAACCGCCCGCGTCGGCTTGATCGTAGACATCATCTTCTTCGAACGTGACATGTTCTTGGGAATAAAGCGAGTAAGGCGATGTGCGGCCGACAATACTGACGCTGCCCTTATAGAGCTTAAGCCGGACGGTTCCGGTCACCATTTCTTGGGATTTATCGATAGCCGCTTGGAGCATTTCGCGCTCTGGCGCGAACCAATAGCCGTTATAAAGAAGCTCTGCATATTTCGGCATCAACTCGTCTTTGAGATGCATCGCGCCTTTATCCATTGTGATTTGTTCGATGCCTCGATGCGCCATCAACAGCACAGTCCCGCCGGGGGTTTCGTAAATCCCGCGCGACTTCATCCCGACATAGCGGTTCTCGAGCAGATCCAAACGGCCAACCCCGTTCGCGCCGCCAAGCTCGTTCAGTTTGGTCAGGATCGTGGCAGGCGACATAGCAATACCGTCAATGGAGACGGCATCGCCGCGTTCAAAACCAACCTCGATATAGGTGGCTTTGTTGGGTGCGGCCTCCGGAGAGACCGTGCGCTGATAAACAAATTCAGGGGCTTCTTCATTGGGGTCTTCGAGCGCTTTGCCTTCGGATGAGGTATGGAGCAGATTGGCATCCACAGAGAACGGGGCTTCCCCGCGTTTATCTTTGGCAATTTCAATGCCGTGTTTTTCAGCATATTCGATGAGTTTCGTGCGGGAGTTTAGGTCCCATTCGCGCCAAGGCGCGATGACTTTGATGTCCGGGTCGAGCGCGTAATAGCCGAGCTCGAACCGGACTTGGTCATTACCTTTACCGGTCGCGCCATGACAGACAGCATCTGCGCCGACAAGCTGCGCAATTTCAATCTGCCGTTTAGCGATCAAAGGCCGAGCGATTGACGTGCCGAGTAAATACAGCCCTTCATAGAGCGCATTGGCGCGAAACATGGGAAAGACGAAATCACGGACAAATTCTTCGCGCAGATCATCAATAAAAATCTCTTTGATCCCTTGAGCTTCGGCTTTGCGGCGAGCGGGTTCGAGCTCTTCGCCTTGTCCCAAATCAGCCGTGAAGGTGACAACTTCGCAGCCCTTTTCCTCTTGGAGCCATTTGAGAATGATCGATGTATCCAGTCCGCCTGAATAGGCAAGGACAACTTTTTTTGGCGTGCTCATAATATCCCTCTTACGGTATGCGCGGCTCTGATAGCGCAAAACCCTTTATAAAAGATAGAGCCATGGTGATAAGTTTTCGCCTTTTAGGCGTAATCTGCGCACTCGATTGGTGACAAAGGCGGCTTGGCTCGCGTAAGCAGTATCTATGGTTCACGCGCTCATATTTGATTCCGGGGTTGGCGGGTTATCCGTTGTCGCAGAAATTCGAAAACTGCTCCCGGATGTATCGCTGACTTACGCGGCAGATGACGCGTTTCGGCCTTACGGCGACAAGACCGAAGCCGCGCTTCGTACGCGCCTGCCCGGATTGTTATGGACGCTATCGAAAACCGCGCAGCCGGACCTTGTTGTGATCGCTTGCAATACAGCCTCCACAACGGCGCTCGAAGGCATTCGTACTGCGCTGAGCGTGCCGGTCATCGGCGTTGTGCCTGCGATCAAACCCGCCGCGCAGCAAAGCCGGACAAAAACTATCGGGGTGCTCGGCACGCCCGGCACAGTACGGCGAAAATATGTCGATGCATTGATCCAGAAATTTGCTAGTGACTGTCATGTGGTGCTGCAAGGCTCTGTCGGGCTTGTCGATTTAGCCGAACGGAAACTCGCCGGCGAGCTGATTGACCCGGGTGATATACGCCGCGAAATTGCGCCCTTATTTTCCGGGCCGCATGGGCCGAATATTGACCAAATTGTTTTGGCCTGTACGCACTTTCCTTTGCTGCGGGAGGAACTCTCCCGCGCCGCGCCGCATGAGGCCGCATGGATCGATTCCGGGGCCGCAATAGCCAAGCGCATGCAGACCGTGATGAACGGACTAGCTGAGATAAAACCGCGAGCGCAGACTCCGGACACAGCTCTGCTTGTCGGCCCGGATGCAAGCACACAACGCGCACAGACCTTTGCCGCTTATGGGTTTTTGCGCACCGCTGGGCTCGAGCCATGAACGATAAAAAACCAATCATTGGTACGATGCGGCTAGGGTCGTGGGGCCGTAATTACAGCTCGGCAGAAGTCTATGATTTTTTAAAAGGCTGCGCAGATATGGGCCTGACCGATATTGACTTGGCCGATATTTACGGGGGTTACACAACCAATGCCCTGATTGGCAAAGCTCTCTCACACGATAAAGGGCTACGCTCACAGCTTAACTTGATTGCCAAAATTGGCATACGCGGGAGAGATATACCCGGCAATGGAATCCATTATTATGATAGTTCATCCGAGTGCCTGACCCGCGCTTTTGATGCCTCGCTCAAAAATCTTGGCGTTGACAATGTAGACATGGTTATGATCCACCGCTTTGATTATTTAACCAAGGCGGGAGACTTAGCACAAACCTTGTCGCGTTTTATGTCCGAAGGAAAAGCCCTCCGCGTCGGTGTGTCTAATTATGCACCCACGCGCCTTCGGGCTATATCACAACATGTCCATATTGCCGCAAACCAGATTAGTCTGAGCCTGAACGATATGAGCGCGCTGGATGACGGGTCACTGGATATAGCCGCCGATTACGGGACAGAAATCATGGCGTGGTCACCGCTGGGCGGCGGGATGCTTCTTGGCCAAGCCGAAAATACGAAAAGACTGCATGAGGCAGCGCCGCCGATTTCCGCCAAATACGGCCTTAACTCCGCGCAGCTTTATTTGGCGTGGGTCGCAGCCATCCCGAACGTGCACCCGGTTTTAGGCACCGCAAGCCTGCCCCATGTCAAAGAGGCTATCACGGCCTGCCAAACCCAGCTTGACCCGGCGGACTGGTATGCGCTCCTTGCGGCAGCGCGGGAGTTTGATGTGCCTTAGACTCTAGCCGCGCCAAAATATTGCTCACTCCTGATCACGCTATTTCGCTTGCATGAAAATATTGACGCTCAACCGGCCTGCATCCGGATTGGGGTCGGGATGAAAATCTTGCGGAATATCTCCGGAATGGAGCGTGATACCCCGGTAAAAAATACAGCGGTTAAATTTTGCATCAATATGCCCGATCCGGTCATACTGATCGGATGTTCCCCGGAAATAGCCGCGTGGTAATTGCTCAGCTCCAGAAAAATCAGCTTCCAATGCGGTTTTGAAAGCCGCATGCCGCGCCGCAGTAACCGTTTCAAAACCGGTGGATTTATGCCGGTAAAACGCCGTTCCGCCTTTTTCCGCGCCGCATAAATAATGCAGCATCGCAATCCGGCCCGGATCCGTCGTGTCATGATGCGGCAAAGACTGGATAGGCATGAGCTTGTCTTCCGGTGTGGTGACAAGCGAAAAATTTGACTCTGCAATCCGTACGCCCTTGGTAAGGTCAAACACAGTCTTTAAAATATCAGTCAATTCGCTGATGCGGTCTTGTAAATAGGACGGATCGGCCCCAGCGCGAATGCCGGGATAATAGGGGCCTTTTTGCCTGAACGGCAACTGTGAGGCCGTTTGTTTTAAGGCCTCAGGGTTTACCGCGAAGTCATCAAAAATGACAACGGGTTCTTGCTCAACACCAAATCGTTTCACAGTGTACATCGGGACTATTGGCCAAGTAAAAAAGTCAGGGGCACGTCCACGCGCGCACGCCACGCTCTTTCTGAATGTTCGTGACCCTCAAATTTTTTTGTCACCCAGTTTTCGCCATGAACATATCCGGCCGCGCGGATATAGGCGTCCATACGGTTCTGATACCCTTCGTAATTATGGTCCAGCGTTTCGGTGCCGTAATCAAAATAAAGCTTATGGGTTTTGGGATCCGGGAGTTTATCAGCCAAATACTCAATAATTGCGCCTTCGCCGAGCGGGAAATGGGTCGACACGCATGCAGCACCGCCAAATATACCGGGATATTCTGTGACAGCATAAGCCGAAATTAGCCCGCCCATACTCGATCCCATTATAAATGTATCATCACGCCTGGGCAATGTCCGGTAGGTCTGATCGATAAACGGTTTAAGCTCGCCTGTCAGAAATTTGAGATAATTATCCGACTCCAGTGCGCCGTGGTCAAATCCGTCATAACTCTTTTGATAGGCCGTAAGATTATCGTCTGTTACGGCCTTTTGCGGCATATATTCAGCAAACCGCTTATCCGTTGACCACGCGCC
Organism: uncultured Caulobacterales bacterium; assembly: GCA_964352275.1. Lineage (GTDB taxonomy): Bacteria > Pseudomonadota > Alphaproteobacteria > Caulobacterales > Maricaulaceae > JACOMS01. The sequence continues at coordinate 749 of CAYGRF010000037.1, read as the reverse complement.
CACAATAATTGCTTCACGCACGACGCCTTGCTCGATCAGCCGCGTCATCGCCTCATCCACGCCCCAATCGGTTTGGGAGTATTGCGATTGTAAGGGATCGAAAATATTCTGGCCGTCATGCATATAAAGAACTGGGTAGGATGTAGCGGCCTCGCTATGGTAAGACGGAGGAAGCCATACTTCGATGTTTCGCGGGATCACATATCGGGAAGGAAAATCCTGATGATATTTCACTGTACCTGTTATGCCCATAAATCCTGTCACTTGCGTTTCTGGCGCAGACGCTTCAGGCACAGAGTTTTGCATCGGCGCGGAACAGGCCGCTAACGCCAAAAGCCCTAACGCCAAGAGCGCTGCGGTTATCACGCGCTGCACTCTCATGGCTCAATCTTTCTAAACCGGATCGCCGCGCCGCCGCTGCGCGCTAATTTTAGATCAATGCTACCGCTTTGGCGAACCGTGCGGCTCTCAATCACAATATCATAAGGGTTCGTATCATAATCCGCCGCTTCCCCGTCCCGGTAAATCTGCGCCTCATATTCCCCCTCGCCTAGGAAGGCCAAATCCAAAGTAAGTTCCCGCGCATTTTCATCGGTTAACGCCGCCGCGTACCAGTCCGGCGAATGTTTGTCCTTGCGCGCCATAATAAGATAGTCACCGACAGCGCCGGCCAGCGCGCGGCTATCGTCCCAATCGGTTGGCACATCAATGATAAACTGGAACGCGTCCGGGCGAGCTTCGTAATGCTT
>CAYGRF010000036.1:18412-21892 GCA_964352275.1 uncultured Caulobacterales bacterium | reverse complement strand
AAAACTAGCCACAAAACAAGGCCAAGCCTTTACCTCCAGACAAAACCGTGGGAACTAAAAGCCCTCTCCTCGGAGAGGGCTTTTTTGATTCTGATGATATGAGTGTGATGTGACGCGGATTTTTGTAGTTTTCAGTTTTTTAATATTATGGCCTGTAGCGGCGCTTGCGCAGGATAGCGGATTTTCGACCCCGGCTCCGCACGTCATCATTATGGACTTTGATACCGGCTTGGTTCTGTTTGAGAAAGAAGCCCGGGAGCCGATTGCCCCGGCGTCAATGACAAAGATAATGACCGCAGAAATTGTTTTTGACCGCATTCGCGACGGTAGCATCAGTATGGATACTGAATTTATCGTCAGCGAAGAAGCATGGCGGCGCGGTGGCGCGGCATCCGGTTCATCAACCATGTTTCTCGATCTTGGCTCCTCTGTCCGGGTTGACGACCTGCTGCGCGGCGTCATTATCCAATCCGGGAATGATGCCTGTATTGTTCTGGCAGAAGGGATTGCCGGATCCGAGACCGCGTTTGCGGATATGATGACAGAGCGCGCCCGCAATATGGGGCTGGAGAGCGCGACATTCCGCAACGCCACAGGCTGGCCGCATCCCGACCATAAAATCAGCCTGCGCGACCTGGCTGTGCTCGCGCAGCGCATGATTGCTGAATATCCTGAATATTATTCTTTCTATTCAGAAAAAGACTTTACATGGAACAATATCACTCAAGGCAACCGAAACCCTCTTTTGGGACGGTTTACAGGCGCTGACGGACTTAAGACCGGACACACAGAAGCGTCCGGTTACGGTCTTGTGGCCTCAGCGAAGCGCGGTGATACACGGCGCATTATGGTGATGAATGGACTTAATAGCAAAGCGGATCGCCGGAGTGAGGGGCTGCGTTTGATGAATGCTGCGTTTGATCAGTTCGAAGTCAAAGACCTCTACGCCGTTGGGGCCGACATCGCGTCTGTGCCGGTGTTTATGGGGCGCTCGGAGACTGTCAAAGTCACAACCGAAGAGCCGATTTCTTTCGGTATTTTTCGCGGTCACAAGAAAAGCATGACAGTAGAAATGCAAAGCCGGGCGGCTGTTCCGGCTCCCGTTGCGATTGGAGACCACATCGCAGATTTGATCGTCAAAATTCCGGGCCAAGATGACCGTATTTACCCCCTCCTTGCTGCCGAAGAAGTCAAGCAAAAATCGGCTCCAAGCCGGGCCTGGTCAGCACTGCTTGCATTGATACGGGGATAACATGACACGCGGACAGTTTATAACATTTGAAGGCGGCGAGGGCGCTGGTAAATCAACACAGGCACAACGGCTCGCCGATGCACTCAATGCTGCAGGCATCGAAACATTATTGACCCGGGAGCCGGGCGGTACGTTTGGTGCGGAAGCCATTCGTGCCCTTGTCTTATCCGGGACGCAAGACCGCTGGTCGGGGATGACGGAATTACTGTTGATGTACGCAGCCCGGATTGATCACGTTGAAAAATTGATTGAGCCCGCACTTGAGCGCGGCGTTTGGGTTATTTCTGATCGGTTTTCAGACTCCACGATGGCCTATCAGGGCTATGCACGGGGGCTGGGGGCCGAGCGTGTGAAAACTGTTCACACCGCCATTATGAACGGGTTTGAGCCTGATTTAACTATATTGTTTGATATGGACCCTGTTTTGGCGATGCGCCGGGTCGAGACGCGCGGAGAGACTTTGTCGCGCTTTGACGCGGAAACCATGGAATTTCACAATGACCTCCGTGAAGCCTTCTTGCAAATTGCCGCAGACAATAAAGACCGCATCACAGCGATTGATGCGAGCGCGACGAGAGACGCTGTTGAGACGCGGATTCTATTTACTATGACACAAAAATATCCGGCGCTTGCTGGAAAGCTCAGCCATGGCGAGAGGTGATCCGGAGGATATTCCGGAAGCAGACCGCGCGCCGGGATGTCTTCATCCGCGCTCAACCTATGACCTTATCGGGCATCAAGCGGCAGAGCAAAAATTCATAGACGCCAGAGCCTCCGGGCGCATGCATCATGCATGGCTTATTACCGGGCCGCCTGGCGTCGGCAAGGCGACGCTGGCCTACCGGATGATACGCGCCGTTTTAGGCGGGGAGTCACTCCTTGAGACATCCCTTGATATCCCGAAAGACGACCCTGTATCGCAGCGCGTCGAGAGCCTTGGCCATGGTGATTTTCATCTGCTGAGGCGGCCATATGATTTTAAAACGAAAAAACTGCGCTCGGAAATTCCTGTAGCAGAGGCCAGGGCGCTCAATGAATTTTTCTCCCGCAAACCATCTGAAGGCGGCTGGCGCATATGCTTGATCGACAGTATGGACGAGATGAACAAGAACGCTGAAAATGCCATCTTGAAAACACTCGAAGAACCGCCGCAGCAGGCAATGATGATTTTGATTGCCAATGTTCCCGGACGGCTATTACCAACCATCCGCTCCCGGTGCTTACATCTACCGCTGCGCGCTGTACCCAGCCGAGATATTCGTCCGTGGCTTTCAGGCCGCACGAAGGAAAGCTCGGAAATCATTGACGCAGCAGTGCATTTATCCCGCGGCGGCCCCGGCAAGGCCGCTGCCTTGGTTCAAAACGCCGACACTGTTTTAAAGCCGCTATCGCGGTTTTTAGCAAGCTTATCAGATCAGGATGCACGCCTTGACCAGATGGTTGCCAATAACCTGTCGGCCATGAACGCCGGGCCGTCCCGCACACTGTTCTGGGAGGCTCTACAAGACATAGTCCGCGCCCAAGCCTCTTATGTGGTCACTGGGAAGTGGGAGGGCGCGTTCAAGCCTTTGCCAGTGCGAAAGCCTGCTGAAAAATGGATGCAGCAATGGGAGCGGATTTGCCACCTGCAAGAACGGGAAGGGGCGCTCAATATGGACAAAAAAACCGTGATGTATGACGCGCTCTCCGGTATAAGAGCCGCATGATGCTTGTTGATAGTCACGTAAATTTACACGGCGAAAAATTCGCCGATGATGTGGACGATGTTGTTGCGCGCGCCCGCAGCGCCGGCGTCGGCGCGCAGCTTAACATATGCTGTAATCTCGTTGATTTTCCTGATGCTTTAGCTGTTGCGCAGCGTTTTGATGATATGTGGGCCAGTGTCGGCACTCATCCCCATGACGCGAAAACCAATCCGGACATAAAACCCAGCGATATTATACCCTTAACGCAGCACCCTAAGGTAATCGGCGTCGGCGAAACCGGGCTGGACTTTCATTATAATTTCAGCGACCGCAATGTTCAATATACAAACCTGATGGCGCATATCGAGGCGGCGCGCGAGACACAATTACCGCTCATCATCCATAGCCGCAACGCCGATGACGAGATGGCGGATCTCTTAGAGTCCGAGATGAAGCAGGGCGCATTTCCGGCGCTTCTACATTGCTATACGTCGGGGCCGGAGCTGGCCCGGCGCGCGGCTGATTTGGGCGTTTATTTCTCTC
>CAYGRF010000036.1:0-18312 GCA_964352275.1 uncultured Caulobacterales bacterium | reverse complement strand
ACGTCGGGGCCGGAGCTGGCCCGGCGCGCGGCTGATTTGGGCGTTTATTTCTCTCTGTCTGGTATCATTACGTTCAAAAACGCTCATGATCTACGCGAGATCGCGAAAGCGCTACCCGAGGACCGCCTCATGATCGAAACTGATTGCCCCTATCTTGCACCGGTGCCGCACCGCGGCCGCCGCAATGAGCCGGCATTTATCACAGAAGTCGCGAAATCGCTAGCCGGTATTAAAGGCTGGAGTTTGGAGGAAACGGCGGCGCGTACAACGGACGCGTTTTTTACCCTGTTTACCAAGGCCAAGAGGCCCGGAATATGACGGGTTATCTTGAAATTACGGTACTCGGCTGCGGATCGTCCGGCGGCGTACCGCGTGTGGGCGGAGATTGGGGCGTGTGTGACCCCGCAGAGCCGAAAAACCGCCGAACGCGCTGCTCGATTCTTGTTGATTACTGGACAGGGGAGCCTAGCGCGCCGCGTGAAGCCCGCACAAGCGTGTTAATCGACACGTCGCCCGACTTACGTGAGCAATTGCTGGCGGCTAATGTGAGGCGGATCGATGCGTTATTCTATACCCATGAACACGCGGATCAGACCCACGGCATTGATGATCTACGGGCGATTGCCTACCGCATGCGCAAGCGCGTTCCGACTTATATGAGCGCGCATACCAAAGACCAGCTTTGGGCGCGATTTGGCTATTGTTTCGAGATGCCGGAAGGCCGTGTTCATCCACCGATTTTAGAGCTTCAAGACCTCATCGCACATAGTGATGTTATCACAATTGACGGCCCCGGAGGGCCTCTAAATGTTGAAACACTTGGGCTCTCACACGGCCCAACGCCGGTGCTCGGCTTTCGCTTTGCGGGTTCAGCCATCTATACGCCGGATGTGTACGAGATTGAGGATGATGTTCTCGAGAGCCTCGAAGGTAGCGAATTATGGGTGATCGACGCTCTGAGATACAATCCATCACCCAGCCATGCCCATATTGATAAAGCGCTTTCGTGGCTCGCACGAACGCGGACGCCCAAAGCCGTCTTTACCAATATGCACGTCGATTTGGATTACCAAGTGTTCAAAGCTGAAACCTTCGGCCCAAACCACAGCGTTGGCTATGACGGTATGACAGAAAGGCTTGAAATTTGACGGACTTTATATAAGGCGCATAAGCATATGAAAAACAAAAGAAAAAGCCCTATAAGAGAGGCATGTAATTTCTCATAATATACATTATGCGAATTGCAGATTTCATATATACTGTCGGGAGATCTCCAACGTCTTCTTCATGTTCTTACATAAACGGATTAGGTTCTATCTAAAGCTCTGACGATAAGGCATGAATGACGCCCCGGATTTCAGCTAAGCCTTTCAACCGACCAACACCAGAGTAACCGGGGTTGTTGCTTTTATGAATATCCCCCATCATTTGGTGCCCGTGATCCGGGCGAATAAAAATTTCATGTACCTCACCGCCCGCGCTAAGGCGCTTTTGCTCTTCCAGCAGTAAATTTCTAATCACGCCTACCATGTCGATATCACTATCCAGATGATTGGCTTCGTAAAATGAGCGTTGCTCATTCGGATCACGGCTGACACCGCGAAGATGAGAAAAATGAATGCGCGGCCCAAAGTCTTTAGCCATCTGCGGCAAGTCATTATCAGGGCGACTACCATAGGTGCCTACGCATAAGGTAATCCCATTCGCAGGGCTTGGAGCAAGTTTAAACAATAATTTTAAATCATCAGCGGTACAAATAATTCGCGGCAAGCCGAGCATATCGCGCGGCGGATCATCGGGATGAATCGCTAGTTTCACGTCATGCTGCTCAGCGAGCGGTAATATTTCAGCTAAAAATCTAAGAAGGTTATTCCGAAGAGTATCGCTGTCTATAGCTTGATATTGCGCAAGGTGTTTGCGGAAACTATCAAGGCTATAGCTATCAGTCATCTTGCCAGGAAGCCCGGCAATAATGTTGTTTGTTAGTTCTGTTATTTCCGCAGCACTCATGCTGTCAAAAACCGCCTTAGCCGTGGTCAGCTCTTGCTCAGAGTAATCCTGCTCGGCATTTGCGCGTTTAAGAATATGCAAATCAAATGTAGCAAACTTTTCCTGATCAAAACGCAAAGCGTAAGCCCCACTCGGCAGTTTGAATTTCAAGTCCGTCCGAGTCCAATCAATCACTGGCATGAAATTATAGCATATGGTTTTAATCCCGCTTTGCGCCAAGTTCACCATCGATTCAGCCCAAGCTTCAATGTATTTATCACAGCCGGGCTTGCCGAGTTTAATATCCTCATGCACAGGAATGCTCTCAACCACCGTCCACTGTAGCGCTTGCATGCCTTCAGGCGTTGTTTCAATTAAGTTTTTGTAGTCTTGTATCGCTTTGACACTCCACGCCTCACCTGTCGGTATATCGTGCAAGGCGCTGACAATATCGGTCGCGCCCGTTTGCCGGATTTCATCTAGGCTTACAGGGTCACTTGGACCAAACCATCTCCAGGATTCACGCATTATCTGTTTCGTTCTTTGTCTTGTGAGCATAAAAATTCAGCCAGAGCCACCTTTATACCATTAGCTTTAATATCCCTAGCGCTCTGTTTTACGGCCGAGATAAAAGCTTCATTATGATAAAACTTAAACTTCTGAGCGCCTGCGATTACCAAATATGACATGATCATTTCGTCAAAATTTTGCGTATCGGCTTGTATGAATTCCATTTTCTTAGGATCGTTTAAGACGTTGTTTTCTAGAGCTGTTTGAATAAAAACGGCCCAAGCACCCAGGCAAAAATCAAAATATGAGCTGTCAGCATTTTGACCTAATGCTTGATCTATCGTTGGAAACCAGCGTTGCTGTATTTTTTGAGAGCTATCTGTGCCCACTTGTAAATTTGCATAAGGTAGATTGCTGTTTTGAAAGCGCTTGATCACATCTTCAATGTACGGTCCGCCTTCATACGCGTCCGGAACAGCGGCGTTTGGCAGAACATTTTTATACAAAGCATTACGGATGAAATTGAATATTTCAGGGCACTCTTGTGATTCATGCACAAACGCATCACCGTTTAAATATCCTAAGGTTGAGGCAATCGTATGCGCCGCATTCAGGTAGCGCAATTTCATGGTTTCAAAAGGAGCTATATCATTTACAAATACAGCACCGACCCGGTCAAAGTCTGGCCGCGCACCTTCAAACCCCCCTTCGATAATCCACTGGCTAAAAGGCTCAGCAGAAACTGGCCACGCATCTTGTCGTTCCGTGCCCTTCAACACTAAGTCCCTTAGCGCGTCGTCAGTCGCGGGACAGACCCGATCAACCATCGACGAAACAAAACTTACATTTTCCTGCATCCACGCTAGAGCCTCTCGATTGTGCCGCTGTAATAAATGTTGAACGCCCTCTTTCAGTAATTCACCACCGCCCGAAATATTGTCACAGCACATAATTGTCAGCTTAGCGGGGGGCTTTGTTGTCTGGCAGCGCTTAATAATGCCGCACGCCAAAAACCCGTAAATCGTTGTGGGAGTGGCTAAGGACTCCAATTCCGCCTGCAAATCTGCGCGCTGAAAATCGATTTTACCCGTGACCAAACCATAGCCCTTTTCGGTGATCGTTGAGCTTATGACTTGCGTTGTGTCTTTGGCGACTAAGTCGATCACTGCTTCGGGCATATCGGGCGCGACCAATACGTCTTTGATAGCGCCAATAATGCGGTACTCTGTCGCCTCGCCCAATATGGCCAGCGTGTACAGATAATCTTGAGGTTTCAAAGCACTATGCATAACCGAAGACCGCAGCGATACACCGGTAATTCCCCATTGCGTAGCGCCAGCATTCAACAGGTCATCACAATAAACGGCTTGGTGTGCACGGTGAAAATTCCCAATGCCGAAATGCAGGATACCTGTTGTTACCACATCGCGGTCATATTCAAAGATACGAACACGTTCCGGCAAATTATGTGCTGACAACTGGCTCATGGTACAAACGAATTATCCTCAATATTATTGGTAGTACCAATCATTTATACCAGATAGACAAAACATCAAGTTCGTTCTAGAGTCGCACAAACAAAAATTACTGGGGGAAACATGGAAAGCGCAATCAAAGATAACTTTCGTCAAAAATTTGCGAATGCACTGGCCTTATTTCTCCCCGGGATATTTCTTTTGGGGTTCAATATCGGCACGGGCAGCATCACCACGATGGCCAAAGCCGGAGCAGATTATGGCATGGCACTTCTATGGACGGTTATAGCTTCCTGCCTGTGCACATTTTTCATGATCAATCTCTACAGCCGCTACACATTGGTGACAGGCGAGACAGCTTTACAGGCCTTCAAGAAACATATTCACCCTCTAATGGGGATCTATTTCATTATCGCACTGACTCTCGGTGTGGCTGGTAGTGTTATGGGCGTTATGGGGATTGTCGCCGATATTAGTTCGGAATGGTCAAAGACACTCATTGACGGCGGAATTGCGCCCATATGGTTTGCAGCATTTTTCTCGGCGCTCGTCTTTTTCATTTTCTGGAACGGGAAAACAAAATTTTTTGAACGTAGCCTGGCCGTTATTGTGGCTGTTATGGCGTCCTGTTTCTTACTCAACTTTTTTTTAATGATGCCCCCGCCAAGCGATATTCTCAAAGGGGTCCTTCCAAGCGTGCCGGAGGTTGCCCCCGGCGCGGATAAGGGCCCGTGGCTGGTTATTGCTGGCATGGTCGGGACGACCGTTTTCTCAGGTCTTTTTATTATCCGCACCACACTCGTCAAAGAAGCTGGTTGGACATTTGCTGATGCCCGTACGCAGCGCAATGACGCCCTACTCGCCGTTGTGATGATGTTTGTCATTAGCGCAGCTGTTATGGCAGCGGCAGCAGGCACACTGCATGTCGAAGGCTTGGGCCTGTCCAAAGCGTCACAAATGATTACACTGCTTGAGCCTTTGGCTGGTTCATTTGCTACGGCCATATTTGCAATCGGCATCGTTGCGGCGGGCGTATCTTCACAATTCCCCAATGTTTTAATGCTGCCATGGTTGATTTGTGATTACTCAGAAACAGAGCGCGAAATGACCTTGCCGAAATATCGGATCATGGTATTCCTGATTTCTCTACTGGGCTTGGTCGTTCCGCTGTTCAATGCGAGACCCGTGGCGATTATGGTGATGTCGCAGGCCTTTGGCGCTGTCATATTGCCGCTGACAGTTGGCTGTATTTTTTATCTTACAAATCGCAAAGATTTAATGGGCGAACAAAAGAATAGCACCCTCGCCAATCTCATTCTCAGCATCATTATGCTTTTCGCGCTCTTTATGTCGTATTTGGCGATCAAGGGCCTTGTCTTAGAATTGACCGGATAAATCATGAATGCACGCGATTATCCTAATTTTGAAAGCTCTGACTTTCTGGAAAAACATGTCAAATCGACTCTGTCTTTTTATGACTCGCGCGTCGTGTCCAAAGCGGGCGGATTCTATGGCTGTTTTCTGGATAGCGGGCAGTGTTTCGACCCTCATAGTCGGCAGCTCGTAGGGTCATCCAGATATGTGTTTAACTACGCTACGGCTGCGCGGCTCTATGACAATGCCGAGTACAAGGAATGGGCTGAATGGGGCCTAGATTATTTAACGCAGGCCCATAAGCAAGAGAACGGCCATTATGCTTGGTTACTTGAGGGCGGCGTTATCACGGATAGCCGCGTTATGGCCTATGGACACGCTTTTGTTATTCTGGCCGCAGCAAGTTGTATAAAGGCTGAAATCGTGGGGGCCGATAAAGTGCTGACTGAAACTTTCGGCTTTATAGAGACATATTTTTGGGATGAAGCTGCAAGCGCCTATGGGGATGAGCGCGACGCGACGCTGGAGTGCCTCTCATCATACCGGGGGCAGAATGCCAATATGCATATGTGCGAATCATTATTGGCGGCGTGGCAAGCCACGCGTGACAAAAAGTATTTAGACCGCGCCGAAAGGCTAGCCAACAGGTTTGCGTTTGAACTCGCATCTCAGGCAGATGGTAAGATTTGGGAGCATTATGACACCGACTGGCAGGTTGATATGCAATATAATATCGACTCACCCAATGACCGCTACAGACCATGGGGCTTTCAGCCCGGTCATCAAACAGAGTGGAGTAAATTGCTTCTCATTTTAAATGATGAGCGCCCCGATGATAAGTGGGTCACAAAGGCCAAACAGCTATATGATCAGGCCATGCAAATGGGGTGGGACGATAGATTTGGAGGGATTTATTACGGGGTGGCTCCGGACGACACTGTCTGCGCCGCCGAGAAACATTTTTGGGTGCAGGCTGAAACCTTCGCTGCCGCATGGCGCCTCTATAAAGTTACCGATGATGAGAAATATTTGCTAGACTATAACCGTATTTGGCGTTGGTGCTGGGATCATATGGTCGATCACACAAACGGCGCTTGGTACCGCATTCGAAATAGGGACGGTTCCGCTATAGATAATAAGAAATCCCCTTTGGGGAAAACCGATTATCACACAATGGGAGCCTGCTGGGACGTACTAAGCAAGTCCATATGCCCTACCCGCGGTGGAGATGGTCGGTTTTGATGGCAGAAAACAAAATGACAGAGTTGGACAAAGCCCTGAAAATCATCACCTATGTACTCTATGTGATGCCGTTGACCTTCATCATCACCGGGCTTCCCTTAGCCTTGAAACGGATTGCGCCGAATAATGTCTATGGCTTTCGGACGCGAGAAACGCTTGAAAACCCGGAGATCTGGTACTCGGTGAATAACCTTGGCGGTACGTTTTTCGTTACAGCGGGGGTCATATCCATAGCGGTTTTGTTTGCGCTGCAACATTATTGGAAGGTCAGCCCGATGATTGCAGTCATTGTTGGGTTTACGTTGCCTCTTATATCGCTAGCCATAGCGATAATCTTCGCTTTTACATTCGGTTAGCACAATACAGTGATGCATCGCGGGTTTACGCAGCGCTGCGCTCGGCTTCATCCGCTTTATATTTTGACATAAACCGGCCGTATAAAAATACCTTATCAGATAGAACTAACACAGCGGGGATAATGCCGACGACGACCCCTAATCGGAAGTCTCGGCTGTCAGGAAACAGGTTGAAATACGCGCCAAGTTTTGAGAACGGATAGATAAGCAGCCCCGCAATGAGGCCCCAAGTCATGACATTGAGAATATCTTTCCAGAAGCTTTTGGTTTTGCCGCCCGGATGATTGACACTATCGGCCCATTTTGCCACGCGGTTCATCGTCGGTAAGCCTGCAAACTCTTTGTCTTTATAGGCGTAAATACGCGCGTCATTATGATAAATATGAACGCCGTGCCCCCAGTTACTCGTCGCGCCGAATTCGACTCTGTAGGTTTCGCCTTTACGGTCGATCATCATCACCTTTGGTTTCATCATATCCGCGGCGCGATTCGTTGATTTGTCTTCAGCAATAAGATCCCCATCGATCTCTATTGTGTAAAAATATCTACCGCCATTGGTACGCATATGCAGATTCCAAGGCTCACCGCCAATATGCGCTTTGAAACGTTGTGATAAAATACCCATAGAGATCAAACCCAGAGATTGCTTTGAGCGCAATTTATCGGCTTCCACGCCTGCGTAAAGAACATTTTGGATACGCTATACATAGGTGTTTTCTATATATTATAGTCGTTCAGCATGCCCAAAGGTATCAATGCCAGCACTGCGTTGACACGCCCGCGAACAAAGCGCATTTAGAGATATGGGTGCGACAACAACATATATTGATAAAGACACAGTTCGTTCGCTGAGCCAGCGGTCTGATCTCTGGGGAGCTTGGCTCACCTTACATGCGGTTGGCACCATAATTTTAGCTGGCGCGCTTTTCATCGTCTGGCCGAATATTTTGACCTTTTTATTGGCTGTTATGCTGATCGGCTCGCGCCAACACGGCATGTCCGTCTTGATGCACGACGCCGCGCACCGCGCACTATTCAAGTCTCGCGCGCTCAATGATTTTGTCGGCCAATATATTCTCGCCCTGCCCTTTGGCAACGACATGCATGCCTACCGGAAATATCACCTTAAACATCATAAATATGCGCAGCGGCCCAATGACCCGGATTTAGGCCTATCTGAAAAATTCCCCGTCTCCCGAGCCAGCATGGCTCGCAAACTCCTGCGGGATATTAGCGGATGGACAGGCATTCGCCTCCGCATTGCGCAAGTGATGATGTACCGAAAAGTGCGAGAAAACAGCCGCGAATCCGGGATGGAAAAAGGCTCTGACGTTTTTGGGCTCGGATCGCTCTGGCCTGCGGTGATTGCCAACGGGATTATCTTTGCCGCATTAGCCCTCAGCGGCGTGTGGTGGGCTTATTTTGCGTTTTGGCTCCTACCCATGTTCACATGGTTCCAACTCGTCCTGCGTATTCGCAATATCGCTGAGCATGCCCTGACGACTAAGGATGACAATCCCCTCACCCACGCCCGTACGACAAAAACAAATTGGCTCACCCGCGTATTTCTCGCGCCTTATTGGGTTAATTATCATGTGGAACATCACGCCTATATGTATGTGCCGTGTTACCGCCTCAAAGCCTTGCACAAAGACATGCTGGTGCGAGGTCATGGGACGCGCATGGATATAAAGCCCGGCTATGCGGCCGTGTTAAAACTTGCAACAACAGGATAACTTATGCGCCTTTGGCTGAGCACTTTCCTCGCATCAACATTTATTATAGGCGCGTCCGCGCAGACCGCGCCGCCCTCAGAAGTGATGGAGATTTACGCGATTGCTGCCGCGCCCTCGCCTGACCGCATTAAGGCCGATATTCAGACCCTTGTCGATTTCGGCACGCGGCATACACTCTCTGAAACCGTGAGCGAGACACGCGGCATTGGCGCGGCGCGGCGCTGGATATTTGATGAGTTTCAAGCGATTTCAAAAGTCTGCGGCGGCTGTCTTGAAGTGATCTATGTCTCTGATACCATCTCCGGCGAGCGCCGCATCCCGGACCCCACAGAAGTGGTTAGCGTTCTGGCCATCCAGAAAGGCACGCTTGACCCGAACCGATATGTGATGATGAGCGGCGATATAGACAGCCGTGTGACCGACCCGCTTAACGGTACGTCTGATAGCCCCGGCGCGAACGATAATGCCTCCGGCATGGCGGGCGTGATTGAGGCTGCGCGGGTCCTGTCCAAACGCAAATTTGCGGGATCTATTATTTATGCAGGCCTGTCCGGCGAAGAACAGGGGCTATTCGGCGGCAAAATCGTTGCCCAATACGCGCTGGATAATGGATGGGAAATCAAGGGCGTTTTGAATAATGACATGATTTCCAACATTTCCGGCATTGACGGCGACATCAATAACAGCACCGTTCGGGTGTTCTCCGAAGGCACCCGCGCGACTGAGACAGCCGAAGAAGCCCGCCTGCGCCGCTCCACCGGCGGCGAAGTCGATAGCCCGTCTCGCAATCTGGCGCGATACATCAAAGCGCAATCGGATCAATATTTGACCAATCTGGATGTGATGCTGGTTTATAGGCTCGACCGTTTCCGCAGGGGCGGCCATCACCGCCCGTTCAACGAGGCCGGGATGCCCGGCATCCGCATTATGGAAACCCACGAACATTATGATCGCCAGCATCAGGATTTGCGTATCGAAGCCGGCGTGGCCATTGAGGTCTCCGGGTATGGGAAAAAGAAGGGGCTCACTAAAAACGATATAATCTCAAACCTTAATTATAAAGTTTCTACTGATAAGGCTTCTTTAGATAAATTCAAAAAAATGGGATTTAAAGTCGACTACGTTTTTGGACACCCCGGCCTTGTAAACGGCGGTGACACTTTTCTTGAAGAGATGGTAGTCAAGCACTCTGAACGTGATTTTTCACTTTACGAGGTCGCGAAAATTGCAAGTAAGTATATTGAATACGGCGATACAATGGACGGCGTTGATGCCGACTATGCGGCTAAACTCACCGCGCTTAACGCCATTACGCTTGCGGGTATGGCGGGAGCACCGCCCTTCCCGGCCAATGTCGAGGCAAGCGGCGCGGTTCAGCCATCGGCAAAATTGACGTGGCATACACCGGCGGGGAAAGCCGCCGAAAACCTGATGGGTTACCGAGTCCATTGGCGCTTAACGACCGCGCCCGAATGGACACATTCGCGCTATGTCGGCAATGTCAGCGAATGGGAATTTAGCAATCTGGTGATTGATAATTACTTTTTCGGCGTCTCGGCTGTGGCCAAAGACGGCTCCGAAACCCCGGTTGTCTTCCCCGGCCCCGCTGGCCGATTTTAATAGATAATAACAAAAACAAGGATTTATAGCATGACATTCATCTCCCGGCTCCTCTTAAGTACAATCGTTGCTGCGGGCTTTAGCTCCGCCGCTTTTGCCGCAGACTCAGACGCGGCCTCAGACGAGGCCAAATGGGACGTCAATAATCCGCCGGGAGAGAAGACAAACATCAAAATCGACGTCACAGAAGGCACATGGATGAGCCTAGATATCAGCCCCGACGGGAAAACTCTGGCGTTTGATCTGCTCGGCGATATTTATACGATGCCTGCCGGCGGCGGCATGGCTACAAATATATCCTCAGGAATGGCGTGGGAATATCAACCCCGTTTTTCACCCGACGGAACGCGCATTGCCTTTACTTCTGATCGGGGCGGCGGCGATAATATCTGGACAATGGATGTCGACGGCACAGACCCTAAACAGGTCACGAATGAGAGTTTCCGGCTGCTCAACAATCCCACATGGAGCCCGGACGGACAATTTATTGCCGCGCGTAAACATTTCACCACATCCCGCTCGCTAGGCACGGGCGAGATTTGGCTCTATCATATTAGCGGCGGCTCCGGCGTTCAACTCGTCAAAAAACCGTCAGAGAGCCACCAAAAAGAACTGGGCGAGCCCATGTTCTCCCCTGACGGGCGCTATGTCTATTACAGCCAAAACACAACATCCGGATCGACATTTATATACGCGCAAGATTCCAACACAGAGCTTTTCCAAATCAAACGCTATGATATGGAAACCGGCGAGATCAGCACGGCTGCGGGCGGTGCGGGCGGCGCTGTGCGTCCAGCCCCCTCACCTGACGGACAATATCTCGCTTTTGTCAAACGGGTTCGAGCGAAATCTAAACTGTTCATCAAAAATTTGAAATCCGGCGAAGAACGGATGATATTTGATCACCTCGATCAAGACATGCAGGAAACATGGGCCGTTCAAGGCGTCTATCCAAATATGGATTGGTCACCGGATTCGAATTCCATTTATTTCTGGGCCAGCGGTAAAATTCACCGCTACGATATTGCCGAAGACAATATTGAACATATTGAATTTCGCGTCCGTGATACACGGCAGGTTCAATCGGTTCCGCGTCCGCAGCGCGGCGTCACATCCGGCAGCTTTAAATCACTTATGCCGCGCTTTGTTCAGGTTTCGCCGGACGGCAAAAATGTCGTATATGAAACCCTCGGAAAACTCTATGTTCGCGCGCTATCAGGCGGCGAGCCGCGCCGCATAACCAGTTTGCCGGACAATGTCCGCGAGCTTGATGCGGCATGGTCACGAGACGGAAGCCGAATTGCCTTTGTGTCTTGGACGGATAAAGGGCTGGGCGCGGTGCATACGGCCCGTATGGATAGCAGCGCCATCGTCAACATAACACGGGATCCCGGTCACTACCGCCGCCCGTCTTTCTCTCCGGATGGCAGTAGTGTTGTTTTTGAGAAAAGCTCCGGCGGCTACCTGACCGCGCCGGAATGGTCAGACAATACCGGGCTTTACATTGCCGCGCGCGGCGGCGAGCCCGAGCATATTCGCAAATCCGGGTCCAACCCGCATTTCGGCGCGGATAATGACCGCGTGTATTTCACTGGCCGTAAAGATAAAAAACTGGCCTTGATGAGCACAAACCTGGCCGGAGATGATGAGCGCGCCCATACATCATCAACGCTGGCGCAGAGCTTTTTCATGTCGCCCAACGGCAAAACCATTGCTTTTCGGGAAAACTATAATCTCTTCGTGATGCCAGCCTTGCGCGGGCCGCAAAACGTAGCAACCGGCCCCAAAGCCAAATCCTTACCCGTCAAAAAGGTCAGCACGAACGGAGCCACCTATCCGAGTTGGTCAAATGGCGGAGATACGCTCTCTTGGAGCCTTGGCCCCAAGGTCTATCAAGCCAACATAGCGGCGGCGATGAAAGACAGCACAGACGCGGCCAAGCGCGTGGCGAAAATCTCTCCGGTTCACCAAGCGGATAAACCCACGGGAACCACGGCCATTATCAATGCCCGCATCATTACCATGGCGGATAAAGACGGCGGCGTGATTGAAAGCGGCACGATTATTATCACGGGTGACCGTATTGACGCCATTGGCGGCAATGTACCCGTTCCCTCCGGCGCGAATATTTTTGACGCGCGCGGCAAAACCATCATGCCGGGCTTTATCGATGCTCACGCCCACGGCCCGCAGGGCGTCGGTGAGCTTACGCCGGAGCAAAACTGGTCAGCCATCGGGCATCTTGCGCTTGGCGTGACGACTATTTTTGACCCCTCCTCCCGTGCATCCGCGATTTTTCCAGCGGCAGAATTTCAGCGCGCTGGCAAGCTTCTCGCCCCGCGTATTTTCTCCACAGGTGAAGTGATTTACGGAGCGAAAGCGCCCGGTTTCTTCGCCGATATTGGCGATAAAGACGATGCCAAAGAACATGTTACGCGCTTGCTTGAACAGGGCGCGCACGGCGTCAAAAACTATAATCAGCCTCGCCGTGAGCAGCGCCAGCAAGTCACCCACGCGGCCCGTGAGCTTGATTTGCTGGTCGTACCGGAAGGCGGCTCGCTCTATCACATGGATATGTCGCTTGTGGCTGATGGTAATTCCTCTGTGGAGCATAACCTGCCAGTCGCCGAGATTTATGACGACGTGGTCCAGATGTATTCTCAAACCAAAACGGCTTACGTGCCTACGCTTGTGGTCACATATGGCGGCGTTCGCGGTGAGGATTATTACTATCAAGACAGTGATGTCTGGAAGCACCCGATCCTGTCTAAACATGTTCCGCCAACCGTCCTGCAAGGCCGCTCTGTGCGCCGTCAAATGGCGCCTATGGAAGACTACCTTGATGATGAAGCGGCCGCCGTCGCTAAAAAGCTTATGGATGCGGGCGTTCTCGTCACTATTGGCGCGCACGGGCAGCGCGAAGGATTGGCAGCACATTGGGAAGTCTGGTCATTCGCGCGCGGCGGCATGGACCCGGTTCAAGCGCTGCAAACAGCAACAGTCGACCCGGCCAAACATCTTGGGTTCTTTCAGGACATTGGTTCTCTGGAAAAAGGCAAACTTGCGGACCTTGTGATTTTGGATGCCAACCCGCTCGACAATATCCGCAACACCGACAAGATCGACAAAGTCATGCTCGGCGGACGCCTGTATGAGGCCGAGACGATGAACGAGACCTTGACAGGCACCAGCAGACGTGCGCCCTATTGGTGGGAAGATTGAGCCTAAGAGGACATAGGTCCCTTTTGGTCTTCACAACCAAAATATTGAGGGAAATATGGCAAATAAATCCAATAAAAATATGCTCATAGGCGCACTAATTGTTGTCGTTTTAGGGCTCGGGTTCCTGGTTGCAAAACAAACAACGCAAAAGAAAGGCGTTTCGATAGAAGTGTCCGAAGACGGCATTGCAATTCAGGAGAATTAGTTTTTACAAGGCAAACCTTTGCCAATGTAGCGGCTTCGGCCCGAACGTGTTCGGGCCGTCCTCGCTCTTTAACAGCATTAAAAATAACAGTATGAAAAATCCGACAATCGGGATAACAATCACTAAGATTGCCCATCCGGATCGGTTGGCATCGTGTAAGCGTCTTATAACAGACATCACTAGCGCGCCGATGGTCAAATATACAAATAGCGCATAAACAAAATTCAACCAGAACCATAGGGTGGTTGCACCGACATTGACTGTATAAATTTCTCCGGCAATGGTTATGATTAGATAGTACGCAAACCCCCACCAAAACTCTTGTCGGTTTGTGCGGCCCTTATAATCCAGTATACGGCGATACATCCGCGTCATCGAAAATACGGCATATTTTGCATATGCAATAATGAAACCCACTTATGCTGCCCCTTCAGCAAACTTGACGCATGACACTCTATGCCGGATAAGTTCAGCGGGAGGAACTCATCATGCAACATTTTTTAACGCCGGTTCTGGCTCTGATACTGTGGACATTAGTCATGTGGACTTACATGTATGTCCGCCGTATTCCGGCCATGAACAAAATCACGAAAAACACTCAGGCCTTCATTGAAGACCCTGCGCTTTGGGACAAAATGCCGAAGAAGGCAACGTGGGCGGCGGATAATTATAACCACCTTCATGAACAGCCCGTTATTTTTTATGCGCTGATGTTCTTCTTATTCTTAGTGGATCAAGCCGATAGTGTTTACGGCTACATGGCATGGGGCTATGTTGCTACTCGCGTCGTGCATAGTCTGGTGCAGGTGACAAGTAATGCTGTGCTTATAAGATTTACTCTGTTTGCTTTGGGGTCGCTTTTATTGATTATCATGGCCCTGCGCAGCGCTGCCGCTTTGGTTTAGTGTATTGGGTCAAACGCCTGTCAGGGCTCGATTTTAGAATGCGTTATAGTGTGGCTCGCGGCCTAGGCTGCGAGCGACGTTCTTAGGTCTCTGCGGCGGCCTCAACGACATCGCCATCATCATCACTATCTTCGATACGCTCGACGGATACGACCCTTTCGCCCTCTTTGGTGCGGATAACGGTTACGCCGCGAGCGGAACGCGATACAATCGAGATGTTTCTTACGGGGCAGCGTATGAGCAGGCCGCCATCCGTGACCATCATGATCTGGTCATCATCGGATATGGTGAATGAGCGCACAAGACGTGCATCTTCGCCGCCTTTGCGCGATAGGTCTTGCGCCGCAACACCCTGCCCGCCCCGGTTCATGCAGCGGTAATCATAACTCGACGAGCGTTTCCCCATACCGTCCTCGGCAAGCGTTAAGACAAATTCCTCAGCAGATTGCAGCGCCGCTATGCGCTCATCCGTCAGCGGCGTATCATTGGCGACATCGTCCATATCCTCTTCAGCATCATCGCCGTTTTGCGCGCGCCGTAGGGCGTTGGCATGTTTCATATAGGCTCTGGCTTCGTCGGTCTCCACGTCCATATGGGCTAATATAGTCATGCTGATGACCTCGTCTCCGCCCGCAAGTTTTATCCCGCGAACGCCGCTGGAGGTACGGCCAACGAACCGGCGAATATCGGTAACGCGGCAGCGCAAGGCTTTACCAAGTGCCGTCGTCAGCAATATATCATCATCTTCGGTGCATAGGCGGACATCGACAATGCCGTCACCCTCATCAGGTTTCATCGCGATTTTGCCGTTACGGTTCACGCGGGTGAAATCCGCGAGTGAATTTCGCCGAACGCCGCCTGAACGCGCCGCAAACATAATATCGAGGTCTTTCCAGCTCTCTTCATCTTCCGGCAGGGCCATGATGGAGTTAATTGTCTCCGTGGCATCTAAAGGCAGTAAATTCACCAATGCTTTGCCGCGCGTAGCCGGCCCGCCGAGCGGTAGTTTCCAGACCTTGAGTTTGTATGACATGCCCGTTGATGAGAAAAACAAGACCGGCGTATGGGTTGAAGCGACAAAGACCGTCGTGACGAAATCCTCATCTTTGGTCGACATGCCCGAGCGGCCTTTACCGCCGCGTTTCTGCGCCCGGTACGTATCAAGCGGCGTACGTTTGACATATCCGGCAGCCGTAACGGTGACGACCATATCCTCGACAGCGATGAGATCTTCATCATCAAATTCCATACCCCCTTCGACAAATTCAGAGCGGCGCGGAACAGCAAATTTTTCTTTTACTTCTGCGAGTTCCTCGCGGATGATGGATTTCACGCGTCCACGAGAGCGAAGAATATCCAGAAGGTCTGTGATCTTCGCGGCAAGCTTTTCCGCCTCGTCGGTGATCTCGTCCATGCCGAGCGCCGTAAGCTTCACAAGGCGTAAGTCGAGGATGGCTTTAGCTTGTTCCTCGGTCAGTTGGATCGTGCCGTCATCCAAAAGCCGTGAGCGCGGATCAGCAATCAGCGCGATGAGTGCGCCCATATCTTTGGCCGACCATGTCCGTGCCAATAGGTTTTCGCGAGCATCTTTGGGATTTGCCGAACGGCGAATAATTTTGATGATCTCGTCAATATTGGCGACCGCCGTAGCCAATCCCACCAGAATATGGGCGCGGTCGCGGGCTTTGGCGAGGTCAAATTTTGTACGCCGGGCAATGACTTCTTCGCGAAAGCCCAGAAACGCGCCGATCATTTGGCGGACATTCATTTGCTCTGGACGGCCCGCATTAAGCGCAAGCATATTAGCGGCAAAATTCTGCTGGAGCTGTGAATACCGGAAGAGCTGATTGAGAACAACATCGGGAACGGCATCGCGTTTGACTTCAATCACAACCCGCATGCCGTTGCGATCGGATTCGTCTTGCATATGGGAAATCCCCTCAATGCGTTTATCGCGCACATGTTCGGAGATTTTTTTGATCATATTGGCTTTGTTCACCTGATAGGGAATCTCGGTGATGATAATCGCGTGCCGGTCTTTGCGAATCTCTTCGATATGGTGACGGGCGCGTTGCGTGATTGACCCTTTGCCTGTCAACACGGCTGACCGCGCGCCGGAGCGGCCCATAATCAGCGCGCCAGTGGGAAAGTCCGGCCCAGGTATCAACTGCAAAAGCTCTTCATCGGTCAGATCGCTATTATCGAGGATCGCCGTTGCCGCATCAATGACCTCGCCGAGATTATGCGGCGGAATATTGGTCGCCATGCCGACCGCAATGCCCCCGGCACCATTGACTAAGATATTCGGGAAACGCGAGGGCAGAACAATCGGTTCATTCTCGGACGCGTCGTAGTTTTCTTGAAAATTGACAGTGTTCTTTTCAATATCTGCAAGCAATGATGCTGCTGGGCGGTCCATGCGGACTTCGGTATACCGCATTGCCGCAGGCGGATCGCCGTCAACAGATCCAAAGTTCCCCTGACCGTCCAGCAGTGGCAAACTCATGGAAAATTCCTGCGCCATGCGTACAAGCGCGTCATAAACCGCGCTATCACCATGTGGGTGGTATTTACCGATTACATCGCCGACAACGCGCGCGGATTTCTTGTAGGGTTTGTCCCGGGTAAAGCCGTTTTCATGCATGGAAAACAGTATCCGGCGGTGAACCGGTTTGAGTCCGTCGCGGACATCAGGGATCGCGCGCGAGACAATAACGCTCATAGCGTAATCGAGATAAGAGCGCTTCATCTCCTCTTCGATTGTGACAGGTTCTATACCGTCGGGCAGTCCTGCGGGCATGCCGTCATCGGGTTCGTTGCTGTCATCATCTGGGGTGTCAATGTCGTCGTTCAAAGCTGAAATATCCGCGTGATTGGCTCGCCCGAATCGGCGAATTACCCATCAAACATTACTAGCATTAGCCCCTTCTAATCGCAAATGATTGGCGTCTTTAATCCTCTCTCGTCAGCGGTGATTTTTTAGTCTATGATTTGAAAAATTTGGAGATTTACTAATGATATTTACACCGAAAAAAGCCGTACTCATTGCCACTTTGGGCGGGCTTGCCATATCCATGAGCGCCTGTTCTCAAGCGCCTGAAACCGCTCAGGGTGAGATGACCGCGCCGCCGACAGAAACATCCGCTTTGCCGCCCGAAGTCTATCTTGCCGTTATTAAAAACCCCGCCGGGGAGCGTATAGGAACAGCCGAGATTTCTGATAACGGAACGCAAGGCGTAAAAATGATTGTCAGAGCCACAAACATCCCGGAAGGCCCGCACGGCATGCACTTTCATGTCACAGCCGATTGCACTGCGCCTGACTTTAAAAGTGCCGGTGGACATATCAACCCTATGGGCCGTGCCCATGGTCTGGAAAACCCGCAAGGGCCTGATAATGCGGATATGCCCAATGCTGTGGCGGACGCCAATGACACGCTCAATTTTGAGGTTGTTAACGAACGTGTATCTTTGAACGGCGATCATGGTCTTCCGGCTTTGCTGGACGCAGACGGCTCAGCGCTCGTCATTCACGCAGACCCCGATGATCAAATGAGCCAGCCAATTGGCGGTGCGGGCGCGCGGATTGCCTGTGCGGAGATCAAAAAATAAGAAATGTTATGGATCCACGCGGTTTGGCCCCGGCAGGATAATCCTGCGGGTTAAGAGGGTAAGTGTT
>CAYGRF010000035.1:0-21964 GCA_964352275.1 uncultured Caulobacterales bacterium | reverse complement strand
CAATTTCCGCAATGCTCGCGCCAATATCCGTATTGGCCAGATCCGCCATTTGGCCGGCAATCAAGCCCTTTGAGCCGACCGCGTAAGAGAGCATATCGACAAGCTCAATCCGCACGGCCGCGTCGACGCCGTCAAGGCGGGCGAGAACGCCAAACGCATGGTTGAGCAAAGCCGTAGCGGTCAAAATCGCCGTGCTTTCATCAAAAGCGATATGGGTTGTAGGTTGATTACGGCGCAGGGCGGCATCATCCATACAGGGTAAATCATCGAGGATCAGCGAGGCGGCATGCACCATTTCAGCCACGCAGCCCACATCGATGGGCGCAGGGCCGTCAAGGCCGCCGCCGCGCGCGATAAATACGCATAAAAGCGGGCGGAACCGTTTGCCCGGCGCAAGCAAAGCATGGCGCTGGGCTTCGTGCAGACGCAC
This sequence comes from uncultured Caulobacterales bacterium, assembly GCA_964352275.1. Lineage (GTDB taxonomy): Bacteria > Pseudomonadota > Alphaproteobacteria > Caulobacterales > Maricaulaceae > JACOMS01. The sequence goes on along the minus strand of CAYGRF010000035.1, from coordinate 21,534 downwards.
AGGCCATGTTTGCGCCGAGGGCACAATGGTGCCGAGCCGCAGCTCTATCGCCTCCCGCACCGTGTTAAGCTGCGCTGCCAGAGGCGCAGTAGGGCGGAGCGGTATAGCGTCCGGTTTTGCCATGTAATCCGTGCCTACTTTTCGCTTTCAACCCAGCGGCTGACTTGCGCTTCGAGCACATCTAGCGGCAGCGGGCCGGAGGCGATGACCACGTCATGAAACTTGCGAATATCAAATTTATCGCCGAGCTCGGCTTTGGCGTTTTCGCGCAGATCAATGATCTTATTCATGCCGATTTTATAGGCGGTGGCCTGTCCCGGCATGACGATATAGCGCTCAATGGCTTTGATGCAGTCACCTTCGGGGTTGGGCGTGTTCTCTAAAAGATAATCAATGGCTTCCTCGCGGGTCCATTTTTTATCGTGCAATCCCGTATCGACGACAAGCCGCGCCGCGCGCCATAATTCCATGGCCAGCCGCCCAAAGTCGGAATAAGGGTCTTCGTAAAAGCCCATCTCTTTGGGAAGAAATTCGGAATAAAGGCCCCAGCCTTCGGTATAGGCAGTCACGCGGCCATAGCGCTGAAACTTGGGAATGCCTTCCAGCTCTTGCGCGATGGCAAGTTGCATATGGTGACCGGGAATGCCTTCATGATAGGCCAGCGCTTCCATTTGGTATTTGGGCATATCGGTGATGCGGTAGAGGTTGGCGTAATAATATCCGGGGCGTGACCCATCGGGTGCGGGGCGGCTGTAAAACGCTTTACCGGCTGATTTTTCGCGGAACGCTTCAACGCGGCGGACTTCGAGTGCGGCTTTGGGTTTTTTGATGAACACCTCATCAAGCCGGGTTTCCATCACGTCAATCAGGCGCGTAGCTTCAGCGAGATAGGCGTCGCGCCCAGCATCCGAGTCCTCATAGACGAATTTGGGATCGGTTTTGAGATAGGTGAAAAACGCCTGAAGATCGCCTTCAAATCCAACGGAGGCCATAATATCGCGCATTTCGCCGTGAATGCGGGCCACTTCGCTTAGGCCGAGATCGTGAATTTCGTCGGCTGTCATGTCTGTGGTTGTCATCATTTCAAGACGGTATTGGTAAAAGTCCGCCCCGTTCGGATGTTTCCACACACCGTCATCGGTTGTCGCCACGGCTTGCTGAGCTTTGATAAATTCGGCAAGGCTCTCATAGGCCGGACGGACGGATGTTACGAGGGCCATGGCCGCATCATCAAGCAAAGCGTCTTGCGCTTCCGCGCTCAGGCCCAGCTTTTCCACCTTGGTTTGGAAGTCCTTCATCAACAGATTGACCCTGTTGCTTTCCGCATCAAGGGGCGTGCCTGATAGAACATTATCAATATCGCGCAGGACATGGGCGTGAACATATTTGGGCGGCGTGATTCCGGCCTCTGCGCTGGCGCGCGCATTGTCAACGATCTGACCCAGATAATCCTGGATACCGTTGAGGCGCGCAATATAGGCGCGGGCATCGGCTTCGTTTCCGATTTTATGCTGGTTGAGCAAAAATGTCGGAATGCCCGATTGCCGCCCGCCCATCTGGTTAAACGGATAGCGGTAGAGATGCCATTTATCCCCGGCGAGCGTATCTTCGGCGTCTTTTATGTAGAGATCATAGGATAGCTGCATCGGCGCGCTCAGATCGTCGCGGTTAAAGCTGGATTTCAGATCCATAATGTTTTGGCGGGTATCCGCAAGGCGCTCCAAAGCAAAGTCCCGGCTTGGATTGTTCCACTCATCTGTGCGCTCCTGAATACCCAAAAAGGCCAGCCATTCCGGGTAATGGCGAACTTCTTCCATAAACTTGGCTTCGAACCATTGGCTAAGCTCGGCATTCACATCCGCGGTTGCTGTTGCCTGCGCTGCGGGTTTTGTGTCTGTGGCCGTCTTAGGCGTGTCTCCGCAGGCCGCCAGAGCGAGCATAGCGGATGAGATGAGTAAAATTTTGCGCATATAAAGTCTCCATTTTGCGGGCACGATAAGGGGCCAAGCCGAATAAGGCAACGGGGAGAATAGCTTTAGAGGTTTAGAACAGCGTGGCTTAAGGGCAGAGGCCGTAACCTCCGGTAACTGAACTTTTCCCTAGAACCTTTGACGGCGTTGTGCGTTATAGGCCCATGATAAATATTACCATAGTTGCGGATAATCCTAACTTCCACTAGTTTTCGCCATAAAGGTTCCCAAGTATGGGAAGCCGTTATTGATCTCATCATTTTGGGGTAATGCATTTGCGCGCAGTTGTGCGCGCGTTAATTATAGCCATTGAGCAACGTACTCTATGTCACTGTCTTTTTATAGGTTTTGCGGGAAAGGGCTGGCTCTCTTGTTTTTGAGCGCCATATTAGTCCTTGGTTCTGCGCACGCTAAATCTGTGCCGGTGGAATATGTGAACGAGCTTCCGGGCGATGTCACTCAAGCGATCACAGGTATGCTCCCGGAGAACGTACAAGCTGAAACGCCGCTGCATGCGGGGCGGCAAGGCCGGCGGGCGCGCTTAATTGTTCAAGACACGCTCAATTCTTTTGGATATTATAACCCAAACATTGAGATTATCGTCGAGCAAAGCGGCGATAAGCCCTCAGCAAAGCTAACGGTTGATCCCGGCCCTTTGTTTCGTATCGGCACTCTCGTTTTAGAGTTTTCTGAGCCCAAACCGCGAGCTCAAGATATAGAGGCCTTGAAAGCCAAGCTCCCCATCGCCAGCGGCGAGCCTGCCATTCCGGTGAATATCATTGATGCAGAGCGGGTCTTAGGCACGGCGCTGCGCCAAATGGGGTATGCGTTTTCAAATGTTGGCGAGCGAGACGTGATCGGCGATAAGGCCGCTGCGACGATTAGCGTTCGGTACAATATTGCCTCTGGCGCGCGCATTATATTCGGCGCTTCTGTATTTCCGGAAGGGATAAAGACAAAGCACACCTATCTCGCGCGGCTCGACCCGACTCAACCCGGCGGGCTTTATGATCCGGCGCAGCTCGCGCTTTATAATTCCCGCCTATCAGAAACGCGCCTGTTTAGCGCAAATACGGCGCGCTTGTCATCGGAGCCTGTGCGGGTTTCCCCCGGCGGCGACGCCGTCCACGATATAATCGTTGAGATTACCGAGCGCCCGCGAAACACGATTGCTCTGGGAGGCACTTACGGCACGGATGAAGGTTTCGGGGTCAATGCAGAGCTGACACGGCGCAACATTACCCGGCGGGGAGATTTGCTGGTCGCAGATGCCCGCATTGCTCAGCGCGAGAAGGGCCTGGACTTAATTTGGCGGCGTCCCAATGCGATTGGATATGGCAAAGGCCTAGTTCTGACGTCGGCGATACGGGATGAAAATACGGACGCGTTTGATCAGCAAATTTTTAAGCTCGGCGCCGGGTATGAAGTTATAGAAAACCCGAAGCTCAACTATAGTGTGGGCGTTCGCGGGCAGTATATTCGCCTGACGGAAAATCAAGCAGTGCAGGATTTTCAAACCCTATCTGCCTATGCAGGTTTCAATGCGGATCATTCAGACAGCCTACTCGACCCGCGCCTGGGCTGGCGCGCCGAGGGCCGGATTGTCCCGACATATGCGTTTGGCGGCTCTTCGAACCTTCCCTATGTGCGGGCTGTCTCGCAAGGCCGTGTCTATTACCCTTTGGATGCCCAAGCGCGCATGGTCGTGGCGGGCCGTCTCAGGCTGGGTACGCTCATCGGCGCGCAGGCCAGCGACGTCCCCGGTAGTGACCGATATTATGCAGGCGGCGGGGGCAGCGTTCGCGGATATGGCTATCAAGCGATTGGGCCGGTGAGCACAAGCGATACGCCCCTCGGTGGACGCTCATTACTTGACTCGTCTGTAGAGGGGCGCTGGCGGTATAATGACAGGATTGGCATTGCCGCGTTCGTTGATGCGGGGAATGTATCGGACAGTCTCTATCCGAAATTTGATAACCTACGTGTCGGGGCGGGGGTAGGTATTCGCTACATGACGCCCGCCGGGCCATTGCGGGTTGATGTGGCAACGCCGCTCAACCCTTCAAGCACAGATGAGAGTTTCCAAATTTATATTTCAATTGGGCAGGCATTCTGATGCCCGATGTTAAGCCACAAAACCCATGGCTGCGCGGAACTGCGTTTGTGGTTTTCGGCTTGCTAGTGTTCGCTTTGGTATTGCTCGTCTTCGCGCGGCTGGCATTGCGATCCGAATTTGGCCGAAACTATGTCATATCGAAAATTGAAGCGTTGCAGCCTGCCGGGCAATCTATTGATATATCCGGGCTCGAAGGCGATATTCTCAAGGATCTGACTATCAAACGTCTCGAAATTCGCAGTCAAGATCAGCTCTGGCTGACCGCGGATGATGTTCGTCTCACATGGTCACCGCTGAAATTATTACGCGGTGAGCTGGATATTGACGCGATCCGGGCGGCGAACGCCGCCATGTTACGCCGTCCGGAATTCGTGCCTTCGGGCTCTGAAGGCGGGTTTGACATTCAACAGATCGACATAAACACCATAGATGTCCCGGCCTTTAGCCTATCGGACACAGTGTTGCCGCAGGCGCAAACGCTGACGGTTCGCGGCGCTCTGTCTCGCGGCGAAGAAGGTGGGCGGCTCACTCTGGACGCATCAACACTCGGAGCCGCGCCTCTAGATAGAATTGATGCCAATATACGCTGGTCACCAGAGCAGCTCATATCCGGTGATGCTAAAGTTGAAAGCCGGCCAGGCGGTATTGTGACAACGCTGCTGCGCCTCAAAGCAGGCGAAGCACTTACCTTGGACATGAACACATCAGGCAAGCCGGGAGATCTGCAAACCCAGGTGACCGGCTTCATCGGCAATCGTGAATTTGCGCGGGCCACGCTCGAAACAGGCAGAGACTCACAAGCGGTTTCAGCCGCGTTCAATCCGGAGCTTATACCGGCATTAGAGGCTTTTTCACCCGTGTTTGGCGGCCAGGTGAACGCTGAAATGCTCATCACGGAGAACAGCAATGATAGGGACATAACGGCGTCTTTGACATCTAAAAATCTTGACGCGTCTTCTAGCCTTATGCGGTCAGGCGATGGATGGATCGCGGAGAACCTCACCCTGACATCACGTGCGCCTTTGGCTCTTGCGCCGAACGTGAGGGCTAGGGCTGAAACGCTCACCTTTCAAGGCCGGGCTAATATTGGAGAGAGTTATACGCTTACCGGGCAAGTCTCAATTTTAAACGCCGCCTATAATGAATACTTTATCGACGCAATAAGCGGCCCTCTCGACATGAGGCTAACCGACCGCTCTGTATCCTTTGGGGCGCAATTAGCCGGGGACGTTACCGCAAGCGGCTTAAGACGCTGGAGCGGTGCTGCGCCGCGGATTACGCTCGCGGGCGAGTATGATGTCGATGCAAAACGCCTCTCATTATCGAACGCAAATGCGGCGCTGCCGGGGCTGAAATTAACCGGGGCCGGAAGCATTGATCGTGAAAAAAATCGTGCCAATTTTGACGGCACCTATGCCTTAGCCAAAAATGGATTAGGACTACCGACTCACGCCGCCTTTACAGGCCGGTTTTCTGCACGCCCAACAGATAAAGGAATCGGGATTTCTATCAAAGGGTCAGCCCAAGATTTTGGAGAACTTCCCGAGCCCCTCGGCGCGCTGATCGGCGGCTCTGCCGCATATGATATGCGGGCTGTTTTGTCTGAGGGCAATACTTTGAACGTCACGCAAATGACAGCGTCCACGGACGGGGTGAGGCTGTCCGGCTCCGGCGCAGTTGAGCCTAATGGGCAGGTCCGTGCCGCTGTAGATTATACTATCCTGCCTTTCCAGCTTGGCGAGATGAGCGTGTCCGGAACAAGCGGCGGGGTAGACTTATCGGGCAAGCCCGCATCTCTGCGGTTTGATATTACGGGAGAGGCCGCAAATGTGAGCATAGGGGCGCAATCCTTATCAAACGTGACCTATTCAGCGGACGGATCGATGGAAGGCGGCGCCGTGAGCGCGGCGATTGATCTGACAGCGCAGAGCCCGTCCGGGCCAGCCGCCTTAAACGCGCAAGCAGGCTATGACAATGGGGCGTGGGCGTTGCAGGATATGTCTGCGAACCTGTTGGGGCTCTTAGTGTCCGGCGATGTGAGCGGGCAGGGCGGCGATCTATACGCGCTGAAAAGCGATCTAAATATAAGCGGCTCGCCGGAGACATTTGTACCCGCGAGCGCCGTTGATATGACGGTAAGATTTGCCAATAAGACCGCTATCATTACGGGCGATATATCAGGGATTAACGCCGGGCCGCTGTCTGAGGCAATGCTAAACCTCGATATAAGGGGGCCGCGAGAGGCCGCTGATTTCACAGCCAAATTGACGGGGCAAACGCGCCTGTATGATATTACCCGGCCCCTAGCATTAACTCTGAGTGGTCAGGGCGGGCTTGCGGGAGAATATCTATTATTGACGTCTATGCTGGAGGGTGAGTTAGGGCAATACTTAATCCAATCGGTTGGGCCTTTAACGGCCAAGCAGACGGAAACAGGCTATGATGTTCAAGCCGGCTTTTCGGTGCTTGATGGAACTGTGCGGCTTACCATCAAGGATCATTATGCGAATTTGCGGCTCACCGGCGAGGATTTAACGCTGGCGTCCATGCTGGCGCTTGCCGGACGTCCTGGTCTTGAGGGGCGCGCAGGTTTTACGGCTGACTTTAAACGCTCGGAAGTCGGGATGAGCGGGATTTTTGATGCCGCGCTGTCGCAGGTCAAGCAGCCGGGAAGCAACGCCGAACCACTGGACGCAACCCTCAAAGCGGTGCTGGACAGCGGCGCTTTTTCCTTGGTTGCGCAAAGCCAGAGCGGCGCGCTGACGGGGGAGACACGCCTATCGGGAGCCTTGCAGACATTCCCTGATTTTCCCTTTATCGCATGGCCGCCGGAAACTCCTCTGTCGGGCGTTATGACTGCCGATGGGAATATTGAGACGATAACTGAACTCTTTTTATCACCGGAAACCGATGCTTCCGCCATTATATCCGTTGCAATGGAGTATAACGTGCCGCTTGAGATGGGCGGGATGGACGGATCGATGACAGTGTCTGGCGGCGTATTTGAGCAGGGCACTGCGGGCATTCATTTAACAGATTTGGCGTTTAGAGCGGATTTTGACGGTACGTCCGTCATTGTATCGGACTTTGCAGCGAAGGGAAAAAAAGGCGGAACGCTTAGTGGCGGCGGCCGTATGGGACTTGCGAATGGCGGTTCGGGCGCTATTCGGCTGACGGCTAAAAATCTTTACGCCGTCGACCGACGGGAGGGATTTGCTACTCTGAGCGGCACGCTCGATTTTACACAAAACTCTGACACACTCAAATTATCCGGCCTGCTCAACGTCGATGATGCAAGTATCAGTATTGATAAATTTCCGCGTGCAGGCCGCCCGACTCTGGAGGTCGAATTTTTATCGGACTCACAGGCAAAAGCGCCTAAAGTCCGCTACGCAACCGAACTTGATCTGTCCATTCAGTCCGCCGGGCGCATCGGGCTGCGCGGCCGGGGCGTCAATGCTTCGCTCGCGCTCGATGCAAAGGTTCGGGGTCCCTTTGCTGCGCCGATTTTGGCGGGGAGCGCATCCATTGTAAGAGGGCGCTTTGATTTCTTAGGCAAGCGCTTTGAATTAAAAGACAGCCAAATTATTTTTAATGACACGGTTTTAGACTCGCAGCTTGATGTTAAGGCTGTACGCGAAACGCAGGATTTTACAGCGGCCGTCACTGTGACCGGAGCCGTAGGTAGGCCGTCGGTTACGCTGACGTCCGAGCCCAGTTTGCCGGAAGATGAGGTTTTATCCTATATTCTCTTCGGGCGTTCAGCCGCGCAGCTTTCAACACTCGAGACCGCGCGGCTCGCGGCGGCTCTGGCTCAACTCTCTGGCGGCGGCGGATTTGATCTTATGGGCGGGCTGGAGACCTCACTCGGTCTAGACACACTGGATTTTTCAAACTCCGCAACCGGCAAAACACAACTCACTACTGGAAAATATCTCTCAGACGATGTCTATGTCGAAGTCAGAAGCTCTGTCGAAGGCTCACCCGGCTTGGCCGTTGAATGGACACCGAGACAGAATATTGCCGTGGAAGCCGAGACCTCACCGGGTGATACGCAGCGCGTATCGGTTCAGTGGAAAAAAGACTTTGATTAGAGCGATTCTTATTCAGTAGGCTTTGGACTATATTTTTTAAGTCCGGTCTTTCTTGCGGGTGCTTTTGCGAGAGCCTTTTTTGACGCCGCCGCCCTGCGCCTTCAGCGCTGCCGCGCGCGCGAGCTTTTTCTTGTGGGGTTTCTTCGGCTTTATATTTGCGGGCTGAGAATCGAAAGCCGATGCAGTCGGGCTATCGCCGCCTTTGTTTTGGCGCGGTTTTCGGCTCAAAGTGCCGTCTTCAGATGCGGCTTTGTCTTTGGGCTTATCCTTGCGGTAGCCGTCTTTTTTGCCTTTATCCGCATCATATTTCCGGCTTGGTTTTTTGGTCTCTTGGCTGCCACCGCTGAAATCCGGAGTCCCGTCCAGCCGCGTTGCTGTAATCGCTTTTTCGATTTTCCCGTGTGGGCCGATGGTTTCAACAAAGCGATCCGCGCAGCCGCGGTCCAGTTCAATAAAGGTTTGGGATTCTGTTATTTTTATCGCGCCAATGTCAGGCTTGTTGAGCCCGCCGGATTTCAGCAGCATAGGCAGTATCCATTTGGGCTCTGCCTTTTGTTTGCGGCCCAAATTTAATGAAAACCAGACGCCGTCTGAAAAATCATTACGCGCGCGCTGTTTGCCGCCGCCGCGCATATCACGCCCGCCGCGATCCTGGCTCGGATCAAAAGGCGCGTAGGTCAGTTCTTCCGGCGCGGATTGGCCCTCGCGGTACTGACGGATCAGGACGGCGGCAATATGTTCAGGCGTATGGGCTTTGAGTAGGCGGACGACCATTGTGCGTTCTTCGTCTGTGACTTCGCTGTCTAAGGTCATATTATCCAGCAGCCGTTCATTATCGCGCTGGATGATTTCCGCCGCGCTCGGCGGCGCTGACCATTCGGCGGTAATATTGGCATCCCTGAGCACGCGCTCGGCGCTCCGGCGGCGGTTGGGCGTGACAATAATGGCGGAGACGCCTTTGCGTCCGGCCCGTCCCGTCCGGCCTGAGCGGTGGAGCAGAGCTTCGCGGTTTTTGGGAACATCGGCGTGAATCACAAGTTCCAGATCGGGAAGGTCAAGCCCGCGCGCTGCAACATCTGTGGCAATACAGACCTGCGCCCGTCCATCACGCATGGCCTGAAGCGCATGGCTGCGCTCGGTCTGTGAGAGCTCGCCGGAGAGGGCTACCACGGAAAAGCCGCGATTGTTAAAGCGCTGGGTCATGCGGTTAACGGCAATGCGCGTATCGCCAAACACAATGGCGTTTTTGGCATTATAATAGCGCAGCACATTGATAATGGCATTTTCTTTGTCCGATGTGGCAGCGGTCATAACCCGGTATTCAATATCCAGATGTTGTTTGGCTTCTGCGGCTGTATTCACGCGCACGGCGTCGCGCTGATATTTCCGTGTCATGCCGAGAATCGTTTTCGGAACGGTCGCGGAGAACATCAATGTCCTGCGCTCTTCGGGTGCCGCGTTGAGAATTAACTCAAGCTCTTCGCGGAAACCCATTTTTAACATCTCATCGGCCTCGTCGAGGATAATGGTTTTAAGCTCGCTCATATCCAGGGAGCCGCGTTTAATATGATCGCAAAGCCGGCCCGGCGTTCCGACAACAATATGCGCGCCTTGGCTTAAGGCCCGGCGCTCATCACGCATATCCATGCCGCCAACGCAGCTCGCCGTTTTCGCCTTCGCGTCTTTGAAAAGCCAATCGAGTTCGCGTTTCACCTGCAAAGCCAGTTCGCGTGTTGGGGCGATAGCAAGCGCAAGCGGCGCGTCTGCTCGCAGAAAAGTCTCGCCGTCTCCGAGGAGCGTCGGTGCCATCGCCAAACCAAAGGCTACGGTCTTGCCTGACCCTGTTTGCGCTGAGACCAGCAGGTCTTGCTCGGTTAAGGCCGGATCCAACACAGCGTCTTGCACGGGTGTCAGCGTAGTATAACCCTTTTTCGCCAAGGTGCTGGCGAGCGCAGGATGCGCGTGAATAATATTTGACATGGAATCTTTCTGGCTGCGTCAATCATATGCAGCCCATTTGCCGCGCTCTTTATGGCGTTTTAACGGTGTTGCATAGGAAAGAGTTGGCTCGCGGTTCACATATCATTTCTGAATACGTTCTTTAATCCACCCATCCACCAATTCTTCGAGCACTGATAGCGGGACAGGGCCGCTGGTTAATATCACATCATGAAACGCGCGAATGTCAAATTCATCCCCCATAGCTGTTTCTGCCTTCTCCCGTAATTCAACGATTTTCAGCTTGCCTATGGTGCCTGCGGCGGCCTCTCCCGGATGGGCGGCGTAGCGCACAATGTCTGCGCGGATACTTGTCTCGCTTTGGGCCGTATTGGCTATCAGATAGTTCGCCGCCTGCCGGGGCGTCCATTGTTTGGCGTGGATGCCAGTATCAACGACCATTCCAGCGGCGCGGGTGATGTCCATGGAAAGCCGCCCGAAATCCTGATAGGGGTCAGTATAAAGGCCCAGCGCTTTTGGCAGGTTTTGGGCATAAAGCGCCCAGCCCTCATTATAGGCTGCAAATCGGCTGTGGGTTCTGAATTTGGGCAGGCCGACAAGGTCTTTTACCACGGTAATTTGCATATGATCTCCGAGCCTGCTCTTCATCGTGTCGATGACCGCTGCGGCCACTCGCGCATAGCGCTCGCGTCCGGCGTCATCGTTTGGGTGCGTCCATTGAGGGTTTGTGCGCAAATCCGTGAAAAATTCCTGTAATGTTCCTTCAAACCCTAAGGCTTGCATGATCTCTCGCATTTCGCCTTGGATACGCTCAACCTCGGCCAGGCCAATATTGTGAATGTCGTCCGCCGTCAGGCCGGTCGTCGTGTAATGTTGAAGCCGCGCCGCGTAATAAGCTTCGCCGTCCGGCAGCTTCCATACACCCGCCTCATTATTGGCCGCCGCGTAATGGCGTTCAAACATGGCAATCAGGTTTTCATAGGCGGGCTGTACGGTCTCGCGCATGGCCGCTGCCGCGTCTATCATTAGTAATTCTTCTGCAACGCTGTCCTCATGTGCCCCTGTCTGCGCGGTTTCTGCGTCGAGTTTGATCTGCTCTTGCGCGTTCAGGCCGGTAATTTTTGAGACAAAATCCTCCCACAGCGGGCTGTCATCGCCGCCGGATGTGAACGGCGCTCCGGTTATAATATCGCGGCAAACCTCAATCAGTTCGGGATAGATAAAGGCGGGCAGCATAATGCCTTGCTCAAACTGGGCTTCTGCGCGCTCGGCATAGTGCCCCAGATAAGTGCCAAAAGCTTCGAGCCGCTCGACATAGGCTTTTGCGTCTGCGGCGGTCTCGACCCTGTGGTGATTGATCATAAAGGCGGGGAGGCTGATATGCGGCCCGCTCATAGGGGTAAACACGTAATCATGACCGGATAGAGCGTGCATGGCCAGCGCGTCCTCGGCCATAAACGCATAAAGCCGATATGACAGCCTGCTGTTCTCATCCAGCCGGTCAATATCAAAGCTCTCGCGCATTTCTTTCAGCCATGCTTCTTGGAGGGCGGCGTTTTCATCGCGGGCCAGCCGCGAGACATCATCCAAAGAGCTTTGGCCTGATGCGTCGCTCCAATATGTCCGGGTCATGGGCGAGCGAGCGAGTTCGTCATTATAACGGGCCTCGAACCAGTCATTGAGCTTTTCGCTCTCTTGCGCGCGCAGCGCTTCATAGGTCTGATCCGCGGGCGGCTTGGGGGCGCAGGCGGAGAGGGCCAAAGTAGACACAAGGCCGACCGCCAGTAAGCATGAAAAAATACGCATAGGTCTCTCATTTTTCCGGTAGCCTATCCTAACCCGAACGTGGGCGCTTGAAAATAAAAGTCTTGGCAGGGTGAATTTCACGCATTAGCGATGAGTGAATGACCCGCCCTCGTATAAAGTAGGCCTGTGACAGTGATTCGCGACCTTCCTGATGATACACGCTCCGCCGGGCGAGGCGGTGTCTGGCTATGGGGTTTGATCATTGCCGCGTTGGTTCTGGGCTGCGGAATATTAGCGCGCCGTTTTGGCGAAGATTTTGGCGCGCAAGCTACATTTGTGTTTGTCGGACTGGGCGTTGCTGCGTTGGTGGCCGCGCTCTGGATTGTCCTTGGCAGCACGGGGCCGCGAACGCCTACGCATGCACGCGTCACTGACGGTTTGACCGAGGCGTTCCAATTTGGCCCTGTTCCCGCGCTCATAACTCAGGACGGTAAACCTGTCCGGGCCAATAATGCTTATATGACTCTCGCTGAAAACTTTGGCGTTTTAAGTGCCAGCGGCTCCGCGCCCGCCGTCGATCAGCTTTTTGGCAGTTCCGATAAAGATATATTATCCGCGATTTTTAGGCTCCATCATTTAGACGACACGGAGCGTTACGCCGAAGAATCCGTCAGCCGCAGGGATAAGGACGGTCATCTGCGCTCTTATACGGTTCATGTGACATCGTTTGGCCGTGGGCATCTGTGGCAAATCAAAGATAATACCGATGAGCAAAGCCGCTTGGATAGTATGCTAGCGCAAGTGCCGATCGGCCTTTTTACCGTTGATCAAGACGGGCGCATTCTGGCGGCGAATGAAAACTTGAATAAATGGATTGGCAGTGATGAGGATGGAGGTTCGCCGCCGTCGCATATCAATGCTTTCATCGACAGCCCGGATGTTTTGCTCGGCAGTCCGCGCACGCCGGGGCGTGTTGTCCGGGCTGATACGCGGCTTATCACCCGCAAAGGCGTTGTCACACCAACGGTATTGGTGGCGGCGTGGCGCGAGATTGAGCCTGATTATTTTATCGCAAATGTGGCTTTACATGGTCATTCTAGTTTGGGGCATTCCGGCAGCCGCGCGCAATCGCCCTCAAATGCAGGGAAGTCTCAGGACGAGACCGCTTCGCCGCCGCGTTCCGTAATGAATGCTGGTGATTTTGCGGCTGCGCCATTTGCGATTTTAGAGCTTGACGAGACGGATTTAGCGCGGGCGCGTATTGTTCGCGCGAACAGCGCTTTTGAAACCATGTCAGGGCTGCGCGATTGGCAGGACTATCCGTTCCGAGAACTGTTTAAACCGGAAAGCGCACAGATTTTTATCGGCAGAAGCGCGCTGGCGTTTTCGGCCGACATGCCGTTTGATGCAGATCTTAGGGGGAATGACGGACTATCAGTCAGCGCCTATATTGTCGGCCATCCGGCAACGCAGACGTGCCGGGTGTTCATGGTCGATATTAGCGCGCGCAAATCCCTCGAAGATCAATTGATTCAGTCTCAAAAAATGCAGGCTATTGGACGGCTTGTGGCTGAAATCGCCCATGATTTTAACAATCTTTTGGCAGCGATGCGGCTTTACACGGATACGCTTTTGGGGCGTCACCCGATTGGTGATCCGTCTTATCCAGAGCTACAGCAGATCAATTCCAATGTGAACCGCGCCGCGTCTTTGGTGAAAAAACTGCTCGCTTACTCCCGCAAGCAAACTTTGCGCGCCGTTCGCTTGGACGTGACTGAGAACCTGTCCGAAATGGCTGTGACCCTGGAGCAGGTTTTGGGGGAGCGCGTCACGCTCGATATTGTTCACGGGCGTAATTTACCGCCGATTAAAATGGATAAGAGCCAGCTTGATACGGTGCTTATGAATTTGGCGGTTAATGCCCGCGACGCTATGAAGGCCCAAGGCGGCGGACGTATCACCATTCAAAGCCAATTGATGAGCAAGATCAGCGTCACATCCGCTGGTCTTCGCAGCGCGCTTGAGCCTGTGAAAGGCGATGATGTGATTGTATTGTCGGTCAAAGATACCGGCACGGGCATTACCGACGAAATCAAGAATAAAATTTTTGAACCATTCTTTACGACCAAAGCGCAGGGCGAGGGAACGGGCCTTGGCCTGTCAACGGTTTACGGCATTATGCAGCAATCCGGCGGGCATTTAGGTGTGCAGAGCGAACTCGGTGTGGGTACGACGTTTAGTATTTACCTGCCGGTTTATGAGGGGCTTGATGCTGACGGCGCGCCCGCTGCCGCCGAGCCCAAGCCGGTCAAGCGCGAGCGGCGTCCGGCTGATCTTGCGGGGCAGGGCAATATATTGTTTGTCGAGGATGAAGACTCAGTTAGGATTATTGCGGCCAAAACATTGCGCAAGCGCGGCTATAATGTCGTCGAAGCTTGCGACGGGGAAGAGGCCTATGAAATTTTAGAGGATGCGGAGACGCCTTTTGACCTGATGATTTCCGATGTTGTTATGCCGGGGCTTGATGGGCCGTCACTGCTCAAAAAGGCGCGCCCACTCTTAGGCGAAGCGCGAATCGTCTTTATTTCCGGCTATGCCGAAGAAGAGTTTTCAGACCTTTTGTCCGAGGAACCCGACGTTACATTCCTGCCCAAACCCTTTAGCCTGATTGAATTGGCGGAGAAGGTGAAGTCAGAAATTGGTGTGTCGGATATATAGGCGATTAAGAAAATGTACTGTTTTTGTTCTTTTTGCTTGCGAGGTGAGAACAAAAACGGTACAGAAAGTCACGGCAGTCCATTTCCAGCCGTATATTTAACACATGACCGACGGGCTCCGGTCGTCTATTTTGGAGATAGAAATGGCTAAAAAAACCAGCCTCAAAGTTGTAGGGACACCTATGAAATCAGAAAAATCCTCAGCGCTCGAAGCCGCGCTTAGCCAGATTGACCGCGCCTTTGGTAAGGGCTCTGTGATGAAACTCGGCCAGAAAAGCAGCCTTGATATTGAAGCGGTATCAACCGGCTCACTGGGTCTGGATATTGCGCTGGGTATAGGCGGACTTCCAAAGGGACGGGTTGTTGAAATTTATGGCCCTGAAAGCTCCGGTAAGACGACTTTGTCTTTGCACTGCGTTGCGGAAATGCAAAAAACAGGCGGGGTTGCAGCCTTTATTGACGCAGAACATGCACTTGACCCGGTTTATGCGGGTAAACTCGGCGTTGATGTCAATGAGCTTTTGATCTCCCAGCCTGATACGGGCGAGCAAGCACTGGAAATCGCCGACACGCTTGTGCGCTCTGGCGCGGTTGATATTCTGGTCATCGATTCGGTTGCGGCTTTAACACCCCGCGCGGAACTTGAAGGCGATATGGGTGATAGCCTTCCGGGCCTACAGGCGCGCTTGATGAGCCAAGCACTGCGTAAGTTGACGGGCTCTATTTCAAAATCCGGCTGTATGGTGATCTTTATCAACCAAATCCGCATGAAAATTGGCGTTATGTACGGATCGCCGGAAACGACTACAGGCGGTAACGCTCTTAAGTTCTATGCCTCTGTCCGTCTTGATATTCGCCGAATCGGAGCGATTAAGCACCGGGACGAGGTCATTGGTAACCAAACCCGCGTCAAGGTCGTGAAAAACAAAGTCGCGCCGCCGTTCCGCCAAGTCGAATTTGATATTATGTACGGCGAAGGCATTTCCAAAACCGGCGAATTGATCGATCTCGGAGTCAAAGCTGATGTGGTTGAAAAATCCGGGTCTTGGTATTCTTATGGTGATGAGCGCATTGGTCAGGGCCGTGAAAATGTTCGTAAGTTCCTCTTGGAAAATCCTGATATGGCGGATGAAATTGAGCGTAAAATCCGTCTGAATGAAGGCCTCATCAAAGAAGAGCTTTTAATACCCAAGGAAGAGCAGATCGATGATTCGGACGAATTGGGACAACTTGGCCTTGGGGCGTAACAGGACGGCATAAGATAAGACGCGGATATTCGGACGTTTCGTTTTAATTCCTATCTTTCTTCAAAAGAGCGCTTGGCACTGCTAGGCGCTCTTTCTATATGAAGAGACAAGTTTTTAAGAATGGGTAGCTATGACCAGCCTTCGCGATATTCGTCAGCAATATTTAAGCTTTTTTGAAAAGCGGGATCATGTGATTGCGCCGTCTAGTGCGCTGGTACCGGATAATGATCCAACGCTGCTGTTTACCAATGCGGGCATGGTGCAGTTCAAAACCTATTTTACGGGTCAAGAAACGCCGCCTATGCCGCGCGCGGTGACATCGCAAAAATGCGTACGGGCCGGCGGTAAGCATAATGATCTAGATAATGTCGGCTATACCGCGCGCCATCATACATTCTTTGAAATGCTCGGTAACTTTTCCTTTGGTGACTATTTTAAAGATCAAGCCATTATTCATGCGTGGGATTTGGTGACTAAAGATTTCGGCCTCGCCAAGGATAAGCTGCTTGTGACAGTCTACGCCGATGATGATGAAGCCTTTGATCTATGGAAAAAAATCGCTGGCCTCCCGGACAGCCGGATTATCCGCATTGGAACGTCTGATAATTTCTGGGCTATGGGCGATACGGGGCCCTGCGGGCCGTGCTCAGAAATATTCTATGATCATGGGGCAGATATTCCCGGCGGGCCTCCGGGAAGTCCTGATGAGGACGGCGACCGATTTATCGAAATTTGGAACCTCGTTTTCATGCAATATGAAAAACATAATGACGGCACGCAGGTAAACCTGCCCAAACCCTCCATCGATACCGGCATGGGCCTTGAGCGCACCGCAGCCATCTTGCAAGGCAAACACGATAATTACGACATCGATTTGTTCCAAAATCTTATTGCGGCTTCCGTTGATTTGACAGGTGTGAAGGCGGAGGGCGAGGCAAAGTTCTCGCACCGCGTCATTGCTGATCATCTGCGTTCATGTTCATTTCTCATGGCGGACGGGGTTTCGCCGTCCAATGATGGGCGGGGCTATGTGCTGCGGCGAATTATGCGCCGCGCGATGCGCCATGCGCATATATTGGGCGCGAAAGACCCGTTGATGCACCGTTTAGTGCCCTCCTTGGTGGCAGAAATGGGCGATGCATACGGAGAGCTTGGGCGAGCGCAAGCCGCAATTGAATCGACATTTGAACAAGAAGAAATACGGTTTCGCCGCACATTAGGCCGGGGAACCGCCTTGCTGGATGAGGCGTCTTCGAGCCTGAACGGCGGAGATGTATTTGACGGCGTAACAGCCTTTAAGCTTTATGATACTTTCGGCTTTCCCCTTGACCTCACGCAGGACGCACTGCGCTCGCGCGGGATTACCGTCGATACGGACGGGTTTGATGCGGCTATGGCTGAGCAAAAAGCGATGGCCCGTGCTGCGAAATTCTCATCCGGTGATACAGGAACCGATGATCTATGGCTGGCCATTCGCGAAGAATTTGGCCCCACAGATTTTGTCGGTTTCGACACGCTTTGCAGCGATGCGTATGTGCAGGCGATTATTGTGGACGGCGAGATGGTTGATACAGCCACTGACTGTGATATCATGTTCGAGACCAAACATACACCGTTTTACGCTGAGAGCGGCGGACAAGCCGGAGATAAGGGTGATGCGTTAACCGCCGGCGGATCGCGCATTGAGATCATCGATGTGCAAAAACGTGCAGGCGACCTTCATATTCATATCGGCACACTTAAGGGCCGCCTCTCTGTTGGCGACTTGCTGAGTTTAACTGTGGACGCGGGAAACCGGCAGCGAACAAAACGCAATCACTCGGCTACGCATATCATGCACGAAGCCTTGCGCCGTGTCTTGGGGCCGCATGTAACGCAAAAGGGGCAAATGGTTGACGGGGAGCGTATCCGGTTCGATATTTCCCATAATGCAGCTATCACCCGCGAGGAATTGGCCATCGTTGAAGATGAAGTTAACGCGGTTATTTTGCAAAATGCGAAAGCGAAAACCCGGATCATGGCCCCAGAAGCGGCTATTGAAGCAGGAGCAATGGCGCTATTTGGGGAAAAATACGGCGACGCAGTCCGCGTTCTGGCGCTTGGCGAGCCATTGGATGATAGCGGTAAACCCTACTCGGTCGAGCTTTGCGGCGGAACGCATGTCGCGCGCACAGGCGATATTGCGCTGTTTAAAATTATATCTGAAGGCGCGGTAGCTGCGGGCATTCGCCGGGTTGAGGCCGTGACAGGCAGCGCGGCACGGGAGTACCTTGAGGCGCAGGCAGGGTTCGCGCGCGCGGCGGCGGATACGCTCAAAGCCAAGCCTGAAGCCATTGAGGCGCGCATTAGCGCGCTCTTGTCTGAGCGCAAACAGCTCGAAAAAGATCTGTCAGAGGCCAAAAAACAATTGGCGCTTGGCGGTGGAAGTGGGGGGGCATCCGCACCTGAGGACGTTAGCGGCATAAAGTTTATGGGCCGCGTCTTAACCGGCGTCTCCGGTAAAGACCTGCGTAGCATGATCAATGAGCAAGTGCAAAGCATCGGTTCCGGCATTGTCGCTTTCGTCGCCACCGATGACGGCAAAGCGGCTGTGGCTGTGGGCGTCACGAAAGACCTAACAAACACGTTTTCTGCGGTCACTCTGGTCAATGCCGGGGCGGAAAAGGTAGGCGGGCGCGGCGGCGGACGGCCTGATATGGCGCAAGCTGGCGGCACGAATGTGGACGGCGCAGATGACGCTTTGGCGGCCATAAAAGTTGCCATTGCAGCCGGAGCGCCCGCGCTATGAGTGCTGTAACGCCGATCAATTATATTGAACTACCGATTAAGGATATGGCGGCGTCAAAGGCATTTTATAGCACCGTCTTTGGTTGGACCTATGAGGATTACGGTCCAACCTATGCGGCTATTGAAAATGCCGGTATTGACGGGGGACTGGACGCAGCATCAGACCGTGAGCCGTCCGCATCGGGCGCTCTGGTCGTGATGCTCACCGATGACCTCTACGGCGCGCAGGCCCGTATTGAGGATGCTGGCGGTGTTATTTCTATACCGATTTTTGAATTTCCCGGCGGACAAAGATTTCATTTCACAGACCCCAGCGGTAATGAATTGGCCGTTTGGAGCCTTGCTCCGGAAGAATAAGACTGGGATACTGATTTGAATGATCCTATTCGCGGCTCTGTTTAGCTATGATTAAGTATAAAAATGACGGGTTTATCAATCTTTATGAATCAAATACCAAAAAATCGCGGGGTACTTAACACTTTATTAACCCTAAGCGTTAATAAAAGGGTTGTCTCTTCCTAGAGACACCCCACCATTCACCTAACACCTTCAGGAGCCTTTATGGCTCCTTTTTTTTGCCAAAAAATGTGTGAGTTTTCAAATTTTGGGACTTGTAAGACGGGCTTAAGGTCTGCTATTAGCGCTCGTTACCAAAAATGCTGTTCCGCAATAGCTCAGTTGGTAGAGCAGCTGACTGTTAATCAGCTTGTCGCAGGTTCGAGTCCTGCTTGCGGAGCCATCCTCTTCCCGAGGAATTTGACTAAATCATTGTTTTTACTTATAATTTGATTTGAGTGTGGGTCCCTGTATCCGAAAACCTGAAAAATGAGATTCATTTTGGGTACTTTTTGGGATTCATTTATGATAAATTATGGCAAAAAAACAAAACCATCTGCTGATCCTACGTGGTGATATTTGGTATTATCAGCGCCGAGTGCCTAAAAAATTCAGGCACATAGAATCGCGGCCTATAGTCAGATCATCCCTCAATACAGACTCGTTAATCATCGCCCGCCGCCGCCGCGACGCTCTCGTCGAAGCTGATGATTTATACTGGTCTGCTTTATCACAGGAAGCTTCTGAAAATGGCGGCGTCAGCGAAGCAACCCGCACCGTTCAATTGAAGTTATATGAAGCAGCTTCGCTAAGAGCGTTGGGATATGGGTTCGCCTACAAAACCGCGAACCAGCTTATCCAAGAGGCTTCCGCTGATGAGATTATGGATAGGATAGAGGCCGTAACAGCCAAATCCAGCGTAACAGGACCTCCCCCTTCTGACGTAACGGATGCCCTGCTTGGTGGCATTGAAAAACCAAAACCCGACCAACGCACCGTGACAGAATGTTTTCGATTCTACGTCGATGAAATTGAATTTGACGCCCAAATCAATAAGTCTCCCGGTCAACGCCGCTCTTGGGAAAACTCCAAGCGCGTTGGTATTGATTACTTCGTTGAAGCGGTTGGCGACATTCCAATGCGCGATATTACGCGAGAGCATGGTATCAAATATCGAAATTGGTGGGCCAACCGTCTAAAAGTCGGCGATGAAAACGGCAAGCGCCCTACGCCTTATACGGCTAACCGTCGGCTAGGCAGTATGAGAACTCTATATCGCAGTTTCTTTGGCTATATCGGCGAAGAAGACAGGCCCAATCCTTTTCGGAAACTATCGTTTGATGAAGGTGACACATCAATCCGTAAACGTCCCCCATTTAGTATTGACTGGATCAAGTCCCGCATTCTCAAGCCAGGTGCTCTAGCGGGATTGAATGACGAGGCGCGTCATATCCTATTGGCGGTCATCGAAACGGGTGCGCGGCCGAGTGAGATTTGCAATCTACTGCCTGAATATATTCATTTGGACGTGCCTCATCCTTATATCAGCATTCGTCCACGGAGCAGTTTACAAGGCCAAAAACGAGAAGTGAAAGCGGGCGCGTCTAATCGAGACATTCCACTGGTTGGTGTTTCACTTGCTGCCATGCAGGAAAATCCAAAAGGGTTTCCTCGCTACTATGATAAGGCAACACATCTCTCTAATACGATTATGAGTTATCTTTCAGACAATGGCTTGTTGGAATCGGATAAGCACACAGCTTACTCGCTGCGGCATTCATTTGAAGATCGGATGATGGAGGCAGGTCTTGATCGTGACCTGCGCGCTATTCTGATGGGCCATAAGTTGAAAAGACCGGCTTATGGTCTTGGCGGCTCCATGGAGTTTAGAGCCAGTGAGCTTGGTAAGATTGCGCTTCCTTTTAAGGAAGGCGTTGTTCGTTGAGTTTGCTCAGACCACGCAATTTAAGTCTCTTGCGCCTGCGTTTGAGTGATTTGTGTTCTGCTTCTAATTTTTCATAGATTCCCCAAAACTTCTCACCATCATGGCTGATAATATCAGCCATATGATCGAGGTTTTTCTCAAGCCTTTTAAGGCGCGCTTTGGTCAATTCTTGCATAACACTATGAGGCACGACACTCGTGCCTCATATCTTTCAATCTATGTGGATGACTTTGGGCGAGACCAAACTAAGTCGGCGCCATCATCACGGTGAAACAATGCCGCGTTAATCGGCTTAGTCATTTCAGGACCGTCCAGCTTTACGCTGATATATTCCAGCGGCTCAGCATCATCCTGTGGTTCCGTGACATCATTCCAAGCCACACCGAGATCGCAGCGGCCAGACTTCACGAAGTAGTCGGGACTGTTCTCCGTTTTCTTTTTTTCATTCGCGACAAAGCGAACCTTTTTGTTTGTCATAAGTGTTGCAATCGTGCCCTCAAAGCCCGTCGCAGTCGGTTTGAATGTTCCAATAGTAGCCATAGCGTTTTTCTCCTGTGCTTGACGTGGTGGAAATTAGGCCAGCTCGCGCTTGGCCTTTTTGAAGCCCGCATCACCGG
>CAYGRF010000034.1:0-22072 GCA_964352275.1 uncultured Caulobacterales bacterium | reverse complement strand
GACGAAACCCAAGAGTCACTCCCTTATCTCAAGAAACGTTATGAATATCGCTGGTATTTTGAAGAAGGCGCAGAGTACCGCACCCGCGCTCGTAAAAACCTCGAAACCGGTGAAGAGACGATTTTCATGGACGAAACCGCACTCGCTGAAGGTCATGAGTACTTTGTTATCGGCGATTGGGAGATTAGCCCCGATAACCGCTATCTTGCTTATGCTTATGACACCGCCGGTGATGAGCGGTATAAGGTCAAGATCAGAGACCTGAAAACAGGAGAATATCTCGCCGATGAGCTCAATGATGTGAGCGGTGATCTTGAATTCACATCTGATGGTAACGCTCTGCTTTACGCACTGCTGGAGGCAGACCGCTGGCACGCGAAAAACCTAAATGTTCACACAATTGGCACCCCCCAAAGTGCGGATAGGGCCCTCTACACTGAGGACGATGACGGGTTCTTTATCGGTTTTGGCCCGACAAGTTCGAAAGAGTTTTTCGTTATTGTCTCGGCACAAGGCGAAGTTCAGGAAAGCTATGTTATCCCTTCTGATCTTTCAGGAGACCTGGTCAAGATAGTTCCCCGCGAAGCTGGGTTCACCCAAACGGTCGATCATGCCCATGGCTATTTTTACATTCTCGCCAACGATACCCACAAAAACTCACGCCTTGTCCGTGCCTCGGACAGTGCGCCAAAAATGGACAATTGGGTCACACTAATCGAAGGTTCCGACAGTAATTACCTCATGAATCTGCAAACATTTGACGGGTTCATGGCAATGAAATCCCGGGACGACGGCTTTGAGACAATCGAGTTGCTGAACTATCCTGCCGAAGACACCACAACAGTATCTGGGGATGCCATCACATTCCCGGAAACCATTTTCACCGCTTCCATCGGTGTGAACCCGGAGTTCACCCAAGACATGCTGCGCGTCAATTACGAATCTATGATTACGCCAAGCACTGTGTTTGATTATAACCTGGCTGAGAAAACACTTGTTACCCGAAAGGTTCAAAAAGTCCCCTCCGGTTATGACAAATCACAATACGCCACCGAGCGCCTGATGATTACCGCCCGTGACGGCACGTCTGTGCCAGTCTCTATTGTCTATAAAAAAGACTTCAAAAAGGATGGCACCCATCCCATGTGGCTTTATGGTTACGGAGCATATGCCGCGACTGTCACGCCAAGATTTTCCACCTTGCGGCTCTCTGCGCTGGACCGGGGTTTTTCATACGCCATCGCCCATGTGCGCGGCGGCTCTATGATGGGATATGATTGGTATCTCGACGGGAAACTCAAAGAACGTAACAACACGTTTAATGACTTTGTTGACGTCGCGAAAGGCCTTGTTGATTTGGACTATGTATCCGCCGGGAATATCTCAATTTCAGGCCGCAGTGCGGGCGGTGAATTGATGGGTGCCGCCACAATCCAAGCGCCGGAGCTTTGGCGCTCGGTCAACCTTGGCGTACCCTTTGTCGATGTACTCAACACTATGCTTGACGCATCACTCCCGCTTACGCCGCCTGAGTGGAAAGAATGGGGCAACCCGATTACATCCGCTGAGGATTTTGACCTGATCCAGTCCTATTCGCCTTATGATAATATTACTGCCCAGGAATATCCGCCCATGTTTGTGTCCGGCGGCCTGAATGATCCGCGTGTCACCTATTGGGAACCAGCCAAGTGGACGGCCAAAATGCGTGCGACAAAAACCGACGACAATCTCCTCGTCATGAGGATGAATATGGGGGCAGGCCACTTCTCAAACTCTGGCCGATATGGCCGCCTTATGGATTACGCCGAGGAATATGCCTTTATGTTTACGGCACATGGCATCACAGAATGAGGTTTAGAGGCGCATCCTCTGCGCCACCAACCTGTAAGTGTCGATCCGCGTTGCGGCGCAATTGCCATGCATTTGAGCTGAGAAAGCGGCTTATGCTGCTTGATGTTTAGATAGAGAAGCAGACGATTGCGTGGCCGGGAGCTCATGCTTAGAACTGTTTTCTGCGACGCGGAGCATTAAAGAAATTTCGAAATTGGATCCCGTTCCGACTTTGCTTTCCACGCGAATGTCACCGCCCATGAAGTGAATGAACTCACGCGCAATTGCTAAACCATTTCCTCGCCCGGCCGCTTGCAGATATGTCTGATCACCCAATTGCTCATAGCGCTCAAAAACACGGCCAGTATTTTCCGGCGCTATGCCTCGGCCAGTATCTTTAATCGCAATGCGAAGATCAACTTGATCAGCCCCCTTGAGGCGGCCATCAATGTAGATATGGATAGACCCGGCATCCGTATACTTCAAAGCATTGCTTAATATATTGCGCAGCACCGTCTTAAGACGTTTTTCATCGCCAATATAAATTTCCGGAAGCTGCGCGCCATATGTAGTACCAATATGAACATTCTTATGTGCAGCATGGCTATCAAAGCTCGAAATAATGTCTTTGACAGTACTGCGTAGATTAAATGGCATTTCACGCAAAACAAAAGTTTTGCTATCGATCTTGGATAATTCACCCGCATCGCGAGCAAGACGCGCAAGACGTTTTGCGCACTTTCGCACAATCACCAGAAGCTTTTTCTGATTAGGATCTAATCGCGTCATCACCAATTGGTCACTCATGGTATTAACGCCTACAATCGGCGTTTGAAGCTCTTGTGTGAATGTTTCTAAGAACTTTGTCTTTTGGCTATTCTCGGTCTCCAGAACATCAATACGGGACTCCAATTCTCTAAAAAGCCGGTTCATTGCGTTTGAAATGAATGCAGAAAAGGCCGAAACGAGTATCAAAGCTAGGGATGTTTGCGCAGCCCGTTGAAAGATACGCGCGCTAAAGCTTGCGTGCTCCGCAATATTGGCCGGAGGGGCTGCAGCAGAGATAAAATACAATACCCATGTTAATCCTATGGATGCAACAGCATAAAGCCACACAAATCTTGCACCGCCAACAAAACCGTTCAGGATACAACCCGCAACCATTAACGGTAAAACTGCGCTATTTATTCCAGTGTTCACTTGTACCGCAGCCAGAAACATACCGGTCAAGAGCAGCGCGGAATAACTAACGGCAAAAAAAGCAAAATTGTGCGTGTAACGTAAAGCATGCATAACGATAAAGATCGAGAACATTGCAGCCATAGCAATCGAATGGTCGGTTATCCAACCGCCATAGGTAATCGTCATTTGAAAAATATTGATGAATTGCGTCAGGATAAACGCCCAACCCAGCAAATAAACTGATCGGGCCCGCATAAGGTCGGTCGTAGTTTGAAGTCTTTCAAACCTGAAAAACGTCTCGTAAGCGTTAAAGTCTCTTTGCACGGTGGGCGTCCAGTGTCATTGAGATGTTACCATAGTGCAAATACACAAAGATTGTCTTAAAGAGAGGTTACATCGCGCGATCATTTGAATACGATCCACCTCAGAGCCTACCCGATATTATTTACCAGGATGATGATATTGTATTGGTAAATAAACCGAGCGGCCTGTTAAGCGTTCCAGGCAAAGAACAAGATCATAAGGATTGTTTAGAAACACGCCTACGAGCTTGCGATCCGTCTGTTTTACTGGTGCACCGCCTCGACATGGCTACATCCGGCGTGATGGTTTTCGCCCGCAATAAAGCCGCCCAGCGGCATCTTGGTTTGCAATTTGAAAAACGCTATACCGAGAAAATATATGAGGCGGTCATATGGGGAAAGCCGGTTGGCCAGACTGGTCATATCAATTTGCCGATTATCACCGATTGGCCAAACAGGCCCAGACAAAAGATCGATTTCGAAGCCGGGAGGACTGCACAAACGGATTGGGAAATCATAGATGAATATGACCACACAAGCCGTATAAACCTGTTTCCCAAAACGGGCCGTTCGCACCAACTGCGGTTGCATATGTTATCCATCGGACATCCGATCATCGGTGACCGGCTTTACGCGCATGACGCGGCTTTTTTAGCCGCCAGCCGCCTAAACCTGCATGCAAAGTCGCTGAAATTCAGGCATCCTGATGGCGGGAAATGGATGGAATTTTCCGCGCCCTGCCCATTTTAAAAACTACGCGTGACCGTGAGCCGTAACCAACATATAAGCTTAGAGATATTCAGCCATGATCGACCTTTCGCAGTTTGAAACCAATTTACGCGTGATTATTTTTGGCGCATCAGGCGGTATCGGGCGCGCTCTCACTCAGCACCTAGCCGAGAGCTCCCAGGTTGACACGATACATGCTCTGTCGCGCTCAGGCACCGCTCACAGTCATGATAAAGTACATCCCATGCAGGTCGACATCACCGATGAAGCGAGCCTGATGCGCGCGGCCGAGACCCTGAAGGATCACGGCCCGCTGGATATAATAATTATAACATCAGGACTGCTGCACGGGCCAGATATATCGCCCGAAAAAAGCTTGCGAGACCTTTCTTTTCAATCACTGGAGCAAAGTTTTCGCGCCAATTGTTTTGGCCCCGCTATGACGGCAAAAATATTCATGCCCATGATGCGGCGTGACCGCAGGGCCGTGTTTGCTGCATTGTCTGCGCGCGTCAGTTCAATTTCCGATAACCGTCTCGGCGGCTGGCATGCCTATCGCGCCTCAAAATCCGCGCTCAACATGATGCTCAAAAACATAGCCATCGAATATGCCCGCCGCTATAAACACCTTATTGTCTTAGGCCTACACCCGGGCACCGTTGACACGGCTCTGTCAAAACCCTTCCAGCGCAATGTCCCCGATGGTCAATTATTTACGCCCGACTATAGCGCGCAAAAGCTTCTTACCGTCATCAATAACGCCCGCGTCGAGGACAGCGGCAACCTTATCGCTTGGGACGGACAAACCGTGGCGTTTTAAGAAGGTAAATCCTCTTATTTACAGGCCCGAAAGAGCAGCTTAAGAACGCGCATGAGCTTACTCGAAATAGCTGCTAACAGTGTCATGGTTGCCGCCGTTTTCCTCGCGGCGCGCAATCATATATCGACATGGCCGCTCGGCATAGTCGGATGTGTTCTGTTCGCCGTTCTCTATTTTCAAGCTAATCTTTTTGCCAATGTGACACTTCAGTTTTTCTTTATTATCACGAATTTCATCGGCTGGTCGATGTGGCAAAATCCGAGCACGCTAAACGAGGTTCTACCTGTTACATCCGTCAAACTATCTACGATAGCGCTGTTTTTGATGCCCCTATCCATCGTGACGGCCCTCATATACGGGGTCTTTCTGTCCTATACGACAGATGCGGCGCTGCCCATTATCGACTCACTGGTGCTGACATTTTCCATCACAGCGCAATTTTTACTCATGGGACGCAAGCTGCAAAGCTGGCATTTCTGGATTGTGGTCAATACGGTTTCCGTGCCGCTTTTTGCCTCGCAAGGGCTTTATCTCACAAGTTTTGTTTATGCTCTATTCTGGGTTAATGCCGTCTACGGATATTGGCATTGGTCGCAAGACATGAAGGCGTCAGATGCCGCCATATAAACAGGGTTTAATTGTGGGTAAATTTTGCCCTTTGCACAAAGGTCATTTGCGGCTTATTGAGCGCGCACAAGCCCAGTGTGAAACCCTGCTGATTATTTCGTATACCAACCCCGAATTCGAAGGATGCGGTCCAGCACGGCGCGCTGCCTGGCTGAAGAGGGCCGCGCCTGACGCAAAGGTTTGTGTATTGGGACATGACCTGGATTTAAGCCCGCCGGTGAACGATGCGCCCGATAATGTTCACCGCGCATTTACAGCCAATCTCTGCGCCGAATATTTTACGGTAAGTCCCGATGCGGTGTTTACAAGCGAAGCTTACGGCGACGGGTTTGCAGCATATCTGAGCACCTATTTTGACAAAACCGTCACGCATATCGCTGTTGATCCGGAACGCGCAAGCGTCCCCATTTCAGCAACGCAAATTCGCAGCGATGTTTTTGGCCACAAAGAGTTTCTTCCCGTCTATGTTTATAAGGACTTCATCCAGTCTGTTTTGCTTTTAGGCGGCGAGAGCACAGGTAAAAGTACAATGACGCAATATATGGCTCAGGCACTTGGCGAGCCCTATGTTGAAGAGTATGGCCGCACATTGTGGGAGCAGCAAAATGGCGAGTTGAGTTTCGATGATTATATGAAAATCGCCGAGACGCATATTCAGAGCGAAGATGAAGCCCGTACCCGCGCCGCCCGGTATATTTTCGTGGACACTTCACCGCTAACCACTCTGTTTTATGGCTTGGAGCAATTTGGCCGCGTAGCCCCCGAACTGCATGCCTTAGCGAACCGCCCCTATGATTACGTGTTTTTGGCACATCCTGATTTTCCGATGGTTCAAGACGGAACCCGCCAAGACGAGACATTCCGCCGCCGTCAGCATGCGTGGTATAAAGAGCAACTTAAAGACCGTGATATGGCCTATCGTGACCTTAAGGGTAGCTTTTGGGATAAGATCGAGACGATTAAAGACACACTTATTAAAACGGGTTAAGCGTGTAGCCGTCTTGTTGGAGCAAGGCATGGGCTGTCATCGCCGATAAAGCCATTTCAGTGCCTGGCAACATAACAGACCTATCAATATCGTAATAGGAGGCGGATTGACCACATAAAATAAACCGGACGCCATGCGCGCGCAGAGCCTTGATAAGCGCAGCGCTTTTATTGTCCAGATCGCTGTGTTTTGCGGCATAAAAACTATTCTGCGTAAGATCAAAACTAGCTTTACCATGCACGACAATCGCGATTTTGATGTCTTTAGGGTCAACCCCCGCAGCCGCATGCATATTGATGAACCGCGCCGCGCTATCGAACGTGCGGTTTACTGCGCCCAGTTTTGCAGGCTTAGCCACATCAAAAATAATATTGAACTTTGCGTTTTCTGGAATCACAAAATCCGTCTCTACATCAGCAATATTGCCGGAACCTTTTATGATATCACCACTGCGAAAATCCGTTTCGCCAGCAACGGCCATTGAGGATAGGCCAAAGGCTAAGCCGATTAAAAACCCTATGGTCAATCTGATGGTGTTCATAATGGTCTCCTCACCCATTGAGCGTGTGTCCTGATGTCAACTTACCGGGTTGTCTCGTTTCCGGCCACCATAAACACCCATATTGCGCCCTGCAAATGAAAGTGACCCTTAAACGGGGTTGCGCCGACGCCTATCGCCCTATAGACCCCGCGGCTTAACCAATAGAGCCATCCGTCATGATCCGTTCATCTTTGTCTGCTTTCGCAGACCGCATTTCTATTCCGCCGCGCCGCCGTACTGGCCCGATAACATTTACGCCCTCGCGGATCAAAACCGAGGTTTTATCGGGCTTAACGGTTGCACTCGCGCTCGTCCCGGAAGCTGTGGCTTTTGCTTTTGTAGCGGGCGTTCATCCGCTTGTGGGTCTGTACGCAGCCTTTATTGTTGGCTTGATTACGGCCTGTATTGGCGGTCGTCCCGGTATGATTTCCGGCGCAACAGGGGCTTTGGCCGTGGTTATGGTGGCTCTCGTGGCTCAGCACGGAGTCGAATATCTCTTTGCCACGGTTGTTCTTATGGGGATTTTACAAATCGGAGCCGGAGTTTTCCGCCTCGGTAAATTTATCCGTCTTGTGCCCCACCCTGTCATGCTGGGTTTTGTTAATGGATTGGCTATTGTCATTTTCCTTGCGCAAATGACCCAGTTTCAAACTGCGCCAGCACCAGCCGGCGCGCACGGGCCGTTCACCATGCTTCAAGGCACATGGATGACTGGAACCCCGCTAATTATGATGCTGGGCCTTACGGCTATAACCATGGGTATCATCTGGTTCATGCCAAAGATAACCCGCGCGATCCCCGCGCCCTTGGCGGGTATCGGCCTGATCACAGCGCTCGTGATTGTATTTAATTTAGATGTACCGCGCGTAGGCGACCTCGCCTCCATTAAAGGCGGGCTCCCGCCTTTTCATATCCCCGCAGTCCCGCTTAATCTTGAAACTTTGGAAATTATATTTCCTTATGCCATCGTCCTCGCCGCTATTGGCCTGATTGAGAGCCTGCTCACGCTCAACCTTGTAGGCGAACTCACGAGCAAACGCGGAGGAGCCTCTCAGGAGTGTGCAGCGCAAGGCGTTGCCAATGTTGTCACCGGATTTTTCGGCGGTATGGGCGGCTGCGCGATGATCGGACAAAGCATGATCAATGTGAAGTCCGGCGGACGCACGCGCCTATCCGGCATTGCAGCCTCCCTGTTTTTGCTCGCCTTCATTTTGTTTGCTTCGGGCCTGATTGAAACTATTCCGCTGGCCGCACTTGTTGGCGTCATGTTTATGGTCGTTATAGGTACTTTCGCGTGGCAGTCTTTCGCAATCATGCGCCGGGTTCCCAAAATGGACGCATTTGTGATCTTGTTGGTCACCGGCGTCACGGTCTGGCACGATCTGGCCTATGCTGTTGTTGTCGGCGTGATTGTTTCCGCCCTTGCCTATTCTTGGAATAATGCGAAACGCATATCGGCCAAGATTGAAACGTCCGGCGACACCAAAGTTTACGGCATACAGGGGCCCCTGTTTTTTGGGTCCGTCGACGGGTTTTCCGAGCTTTTCACAGTCAGCGCCGATCCGGACAACGTAATTGTCGATTTCGCGGATTCGCGGGTTGCTGACCAATCTGCACTACAAGCCATTGACGCGCTGGCTGTGAAATATGAAGACGCCGGAAAATCACTCACGCTGCGGCACCTGACCCGGGATTGCCACGCTTTGCTCACCAAAGCCGGACAACTCATTATTGATGCAGATGACGATCCAGATTATGAAATCGCCGTCGATTACAGCGTGAAAACAGGGCTATTTGGTGGTGGTCACTAACGCTGAATCCAGAAAGCTTACCAAGCGCCTAGATTAACCAGCCGGGTGCGGAGTTCCGGCGGCAGAGTATCTCCGCCCGTTGCATCTTTAAGATCAGCCGGTACATCTTCCGCCTTGAAATACCGCCACCCCTGAAAGGGACGGCGCGGTACAGGCACCGTTGGGATCAATTCTGGGTCCATCAAAATTGCGCAAGCTTTGCGGCCATCAGAAGTACGCACCTCTTCCAAATCTATGATTTTATTGCGGCATTGAATGAGGCCCTTGATAACCCAATAAATAGAACCGCCATCAAGCAGCGCGTCTTTTTGCTTGGGAAACATGCGTGTGACATGCTCATGGACAGGGCTTTGACCCAATCGCTTTCGCCGCGCGACAACGGTGTTTTGCCACGCAGCCAGCGTATCAATGCCCTCCGAACCCACGGAAAGCTTTTGCAGATGAATCGTCATACCCCCTCATAGCGGCACGCGCTCACAAATCAAAATAGAATGGGAAAGCTATTTACAATCGCCCAGAGCAAAATAAGTCATCAATTCTCTATGTAACAACTTGTTGGTTTGCTAGCCAAACAGGCCTCAATAGCGGCTTTGTCAATCGTGGTCGATAGATTGGATGCAAGCGCAATAGAGCCCGTAATGGCGGGGACATCGCCGGTTGTTAATGACCATGGCCAACTGCCTTTATAGCCGTTTTCGAATATAGCCCGCACCGCATTCGGCGCGTCAGGCCCGCCGGTCCCAGCGCCTGCGACATCATACTCGCCAACCACAATCGGACGGTCCGCATTAAAATCTTGAGCCGGCACGACAAAAGGCGAAACTTGCCAGCCTGTATCATACCAATGCAGCGCGTAAAAATCCATAGTTCCTGCCGGATCAGCATCTTGCAGCGCGAGCAGAGTCGAATTGGAATATAGATCATAAAGCTCTGTATGCGTACTCGTTGTGACTTTCACATTCGGATCAGTCTTGTGAATCGCGGCTGCCGCTTGGTTGACAACACGCTGCACAGTTTCAGTCGCTACCGTTTGAGACGCTGGACAGAAATAATCCGTTTGAGACATGCCTTCGGGCTCATTAAAGATTTCCCATGCAAGCAATGCGGGGTGATCTTTAACGCCGCTTACCATAGGGATCAGCGCATTATCGATGTAGGATTGGAATTGTGCCTCCAGCATAGCTTTAGCGGCGGTGGGCTGATTAGCGTCACACAGCATGTTAAAAGAGAAGAGATTAAACGTCACTAAAACGCTTTCCTCCCACGCCGCGTCCAATATATTTGTGATCTGCGCGATAACCTGCTCATTGGTAAGGTTTGAACTCAGCCCGGAAACAACGCCGTTAAACCGAATATCCGGCGTTACTGTTGCTGCCGTGTGTAACCATATACGCGCCGAATTTCCGCCAGCATTGGCTATGGTGCTAAAATGACCCTCAAAGGCCGTAATGTTTGTGCGCGGCGCGCCCGTACCATCAACCGCGCCAATATCGTTATTGTACCAATTACCGGTATCCGCGCTCCACGCGATATTGGCTCCGTTAAGCGTTATATCCTGCCCAAAATGCTCGATCCTATCAGGCATTGACCGAAGGGATTCTGATGACAGCTGGACTTCAAATGAAAGATCAAGCGTTTGTGTTGCCGCTGTCACGCCGCCGCCGTCTTTTGCCGCGACAGTTAATGTCGTACTATAAGTACCCGGCGCTAAATTCGTCGATAAAATTTCAAATTCGACGGATATAGGGCTGATCGTACCAGAGGGCGTAATGCTGAGCCAATCCGGCTGAGTTTGCCCCGCAGGCGCCTCCACTGCGATGGTTGTTGTGGCGGGTCCCGTCCAAGCTGCAGAAACAGTCTGCGCGCTCGGAGGGTTGTTATATCGCCGCGCCTTAAATTCTAAGCTTGAGGAGTCGAGCGTGACGCTAATCGCTGGCGGGTTGGTAGGCGACACTGGAGTAGGTGCGGACGCACTCCCGCCGCCGCAAGACGCTAATAGAACACAAACAAAAACAACAAAAACCCGAACCATAACCCAACCCGTATTAAAAATCCGGGTTAGCAAACTATGTTTAATAAAAACCGAAAATTACGCTTAGCGAAGATCTATTTCTTCCGAAATTACCCCGCCGCAGCTTAAAAGTTGCGCTCAAACGGCTCTGTATCCACAATAAAGCCCGGCACAGAGGGATCGATCTTAAAGGTCACCATATCTTTTGGTTTGACGACGGCAGCAACGCCCGCTTTTTTGAGCGTGCGTCCAAAAACAGATCTGACAAGGCGGCCAGCCTGCGTTTGATCCGTATAACCGGAGCTATTGCCGAATTTTTCCCGGAATGTCGCATTCGCAAACATAGCGGCATTTTTAATGCCGCTTTCCCGCGTCGAATACTCTGTTGTTACAGACACACAGAACTCATTATTTTCAACCCGGTGGGGCGAATTTAGCGGCCATGTAATCGCCTGCCCCTCAGCCAGATCCAATATCATGGCTTCTTTGTCAAAAACTTCTTCATAAGGTAAATCGTCATCGATCGGATTGAGCAAGGCTTGCTCAAAACGCTCATCTGGGATGAATTTTTTGTTAAGTGGGTAAACAAAAAGACGTTTTTTACCCCGAATGTGCCATAAAATAACTTCGGTTTTGTCAAAATGGAACGGCGTGCGGGCTACAGGTGAGGTTATCAGAATGCCGCCCCTGGGGTTAATAGCCTTAAACCCTGTAGCATCTGCAATCCCCCCATACATACTGTTCAACACCTCTAAATATTCTGCGTGAACATTCATAGCTTGGCGCATATTGATCCAAACCCAGCCTTCTTTCGCCGCCGCGATCAGGTCTACGCCGGAACAGTTTCTGAAATCACCGGTTCTTAGCCTATTGGGATATTTGGGATCTTGGGCATCGTCGCGTGTACAAACATCAAGCAAATTGCTGGGATGCCTGTCAAGTAAACCGGCCAGAGCTTCGTCAGTAAATAATCCTGTACCGCCCAAACCATGATCAAATGTCAGAATATCTTTGCGGAATTTTTTCGTATGCGCATCTGTCCACGCTTTAAGCATTGTCATCATTCACTCCATTTCCGGTCTCATCGCCAGTTAAGGCTACGTAGCAAAAAAGAGTTTAAAAAGTCTGGACAGGCTTAGCCTGTCACAGATAAATCGCGGTTAAACGCGCGAGAATAAGGCTTTCAAGAGATAGAGAATACCGACAGCAATCAAAAGCCCGCCAATTAGCATAGCTGCAACTGTTAAAAACGGGCCGTTCTCGCCAAAGAAAGCGACTGAACCCCGAAGGTTGATGACCAAACCACCAAGTCCAAGGATGAGTCCGACAATCGTCATGGCAACAAAGCCCCAGACACTTCCATTTTCTTTCTCGTCCACATCCACATATTCATTATAGCGGTCTGTGTTGTACTGGCTTTCGCGCGCGATTTGTTCCCTTAGCGCATCATCTTGATTAAGTTCATCAATCACAACATCCGCCGGGCGCTCGCGTGTTTGAGGAGACTGCGGCGCAATAGAGGATGTGATCAAGCTATCGGGCCAATCATCTTGGTTGGTCGTTGTTTGCGAAGTATCATCAATCAACGCATCAAGCCTATCGCTTACTTCGGCTGCTGCCGCGGCAATTGGCGAATCTTCCACAATCGGTTCCACAGGCAGTTGTTCTTCTGCTGGCTCAAATCGCGTCTGAGATGTATCTTGGAGTTCTGCGCGCGCACGCGGCATGTCTTCATGGCCAATCGTGCCAATCACATCAGGCTGAGTGGGCGCTTGGGAAACAGGAGCCTGTGACGCAGCGGTCTCAAAAGGCTGCGCTTCAGCGGTAAAGTTTGCATCAATGACATTTTTAACCGGCGCTTCCAAAGCATCATCGATAATGTCTTCGGCATAAACCACTTTGTCGATGGTTGACGATAATGTACTTCGCGGTGTTTCAGGCTCAAAAATTGGTGCCTCAACGGGGACGGCTTTAGCAGCCGGTTCCGGCGTAAAACTGAGGGCGGCATCACCGGTGTTTTCATTGATCGCTGTCAGTTCAAAGCGTGGTGCGCGGGCAATACGCTGCGTTGGACGCAAGAATAATGCCTTTTCGGCAGTGCGCCGGCGCACAAGAGCGTCAACAACATAGACTTTTCCGCCAATATTGCTTTTCCGCCACAAATCAAATCCGCTAGAAGCCTCAATAACTTGGCCTTGATTGAGCGAATGTAGCATTGCTGACGACAGGAACGCTTGCTCACCAATAGAGAAGACAAGCGAGCAGAGCGCATCAAACTGGCTTTGCGACATCGAAGCATGAACGCGGCTATTGATAAGGTCTTCTATGGGGGTCAAATCCGCTTTAAGAAGTTCTTCCGCTGCATCTTCTGTTATGGTCATGTCATCGCCGTCTTGGACAAGGTGTCCAAACCCGACAACGTGGCCGCCTGACGCAATGGCACGCGCTTCAGGCCAAAACCCTTCATAGGCTTTTATGAGGCGGAGACCGATATCTGATATGTTAAACTGGTAGCTCATGGACGTCCCAAAACAAAACAAGAGTTATATTCGGGACTGGCTTTGCAAAAGATGCGCCGTTTTGCGCGTCAAGGCTGAAAAAATTATGGTTAATTCTCTTTTAGGGCGTGTAAAACACTTGCCCGCCTAACCTATTAGGCGGTAATGCCATCCTGTTGAGCCCAAAGCCGCGCATAAAGCCCGCCGCTCAGCAAAAGCTCATCATGGCTGCCCATATCGTTAATGCGGCCATCTTCCATGACAATGATCTTATCGGCGCCTACAATTGTGGAAAGCCTGTGGGCTATGACCAGGGTGGTTCTGTTGCGCGCGGCATTGTCCAGCGCCGACTGAATATCACGCTCAGTGACACTATCCAGCGCAGATGTCGCTTCATCCAGGATCAATATGGCGGGATTTTTTAGCAAGGTTCGCGCAATAGCCACGCGCTGTTTTTCACCGCCTGAAAGCTTAAGCCCCCGCTCGCCGACCATCGTCTCATACCCGTTTGGCAGAGCGGCAATGAAGTCATGAATTTGCGCAGCCTGAGCGGCGGCCTCAATTTCGCCTTGGCTCGCACCCGGCTTGGCATAGGCAATATTATAGCCAATGGTGTCGTTAAACAGCACAGTATCTTGTGGAACAATGCCGATGAGACGGCGCAGGCTATCTTGGGTGATGTCTTGCACATCTACGCCGTCAATGCGGACCGCGCCGGATTGAATATCATAGAACCGAAATAATATACGCGACAGGGTCGACTTTCCCGCGCCGGTAGGGCCGACAACTGCAACCGTCTGTCCCGGCGCAATATCAAAAGAGACATCCTTTAAAATCGGGCGGTTCGCGTCATAGTAAAAATCGACATGCTCGAAACTGATAGCGCCTTTTGCCGACACTAAGTCGCGCGCGCCGACTCGGTCACTCACTTCGGGTACAATATCGAGAAGCGCGAACATTTTTTCCATGTCGGTCAAGGCTTGTTTGATCTCGCGGTAAGCAAAGCCCAAAATATTCAGCGGGCGGTAGACCTGAAGCATCACCAGAGAAATAGCGAGAATATCCCCCGCCGTCATTTCACCGTTTAATATATTGTAGGCGGCGAGCAGCATCATCGACACAAGGCCGACATTCATAATCAAGCTTTGTCCAATATTGACCGTCGCCAGAGAGGTGCGGGATTTAATAGCGGCGGATTGATAGCCTTCCATCGCGTGATCATAACGCTGGATTTCAAATCCTTCAGCGCTAAAATATTTGACAGTCTCATAATTGAGCAAACTATCAATGGCCTTGGCGTTGGCTTCTGTGTCCTTACGGTTCATGTCGCGGCGAAAACCGAGCCGCCACTCGGTCGTGACAATGGTAAACCAGATATACAGCAAAACAGTCGCCATCGCGATCGCTGCAAAGTACCAATCATAGGCAATGCCGAACGTAATGGCGGCAATTGTCAGTAATAATAATGTCGGCCCTATATTGAACAAAAGGAAACGAAACAGGAAATCTATAGACCGTATGCCCCGTTCAATAATCCGAGATAGGCCGCCGGTACGTTTTTCCAGATGGTAGCGCAGTGATAATTTATGCAAATGAGCAAAGGTCGCTGTCGCGACTGAGCGCTGCGCAAATTGGCCGACAGGCGTAAATAAATATTCCCGGCCTTCGCTGATGAGGACCGAGAAGAACTGCAATGCGCCGTACCCAAGAACAAAAGCGCCAATGAAAAGCCACGCTTCGCCCCACCCTTGACCCGCACTGAGCGCTGCGCTTGCATTGTTCTGCGCGCGGCCCAGCAAAAACGGCGCGCCAACAAGTACAAACTGGCTTACGATTGTCAGGATAAGGGCAGCGAATGTTCGCAAACGATAAGTAGGGCGTTCCTTTGGCCATAAATACGGCCAAAGCCGCATGAAGCTTTTGAGTTGATAACTGAGTTTTTCCTCAGGAGGTGTATCATGTCGGGTTCCGCGCGGCATCACACCCATGTGGGGCGGCGAGGTTAAAAAGTCTATAGGGCAAGAAAAAATCTATCCGGCACTAATTTGCTGGAAATTCATGCCGCTCATCCCTACATAGGTCAAAACGGAGATCCAAATGAATTTGCTTCAATCCATACTCATCTATTTTGTCAGCCCAATATTAAGCTTTCTTGTCATTCTTATTTTTGTGCAAGTAATATTAAGCTGGCTCGTGTCGTTTGGCGTTGTCAATTTGCGCAACCCGATTATGCGCCAGATTTACTATACTGTCGAGGCAATCACGAAGCCGATCATGGCGCCAGTTCAGCGGGTGATACCCTCCTTTGGCGGACTCGACTTTTCGCCTATTATTGCGCTTCTCGTGATACAGTGGCTGAACGGCTATGTTGTCCAGTCTATTGTACGCTCGCTTGGATAGTCCGAAAACTCTTAGGCGGTTTCGGCGACGCGCTTAAGATATTTGCCATATCCGCTTTTCTCCAGCGGCTTAGCAACCTCCAAAAGCTGGGCTTTGTCAATCCAGTCATTATTAAAAGCGATAACTTCCGGACAGCATATGCGGATGCCTTGGCGTTCTTGAACAACGCTTACAAACGATGCCGCTTGGAAAAGAGAGCCGTGCGTTCCCGTATCAAGCCATGTTGTTCCGCCCGATAATAGCTCAACATTCAGTTCACCCCGCTCAAGATAAATCTCATTCAGGCTGGTAATTTCCAGTTCATACCGTTTAGAGGGTTTGATCGCTCTGGCATATTGCGGCGCATGCTCATCATAAAAATAGAGCCCCGTCACAGCATAATTGGATTTTGGCTTTTTGGGTTTCTCAACAATGGACACAACCCGGTTATTGTCATCAAACTCCACAACGCCGTAACGCTGTGGGTCATTAACCCGGTAACCAAAGACAGTGGCCCCGTCGATCTTAGACATAGCCTGCTTGAGGCCGGATGAGAATGTTTCGCCGAAAAATAGATTATCGCCTAAGATCAGGACACAGGGGCCGCCGTCTAGAAACGCTTCTCCAATCAGTAAAGCCTCGGCAAGCCCGCGCGGTTTGGCCTGTTCAGCATATGTAAAACTGACGCCCCACCTTTTGCCATCGCCTAACAACTTTTCAAACGCTGAGCGATCATGCGGCGTTGTAATAATCAGTATGTCTTTGATGCCCGCTTCCATCAGGACGCATAGCGGGTAATAAATCATAGGTTTGTCATATACCGGCATGAGCTGTTTAGACACGGCAATTGTGCTCGGGTGCAGGCGCGTCCCTGTGCCGCCCGAAAGAATAATACCTTTGCGTTGAGGTTTCGAGTTCATGTTACATCTTACTGTTCAAGCATCCTGCCACGCAGCAATTTTAAAATAAAAAACGCGAGGCTGTGAGGCCCCGCGTTTAAATTTTTACCAGTATCAATGATTACTTTTTCAGAAGGTCACGGATCTCGGCGAGAAGCACTTCTTGCGCTGGCGGCGCGGCCGGTGCGGCTTCTTCTTTTTTCTTGGCTTTGTTCATAGCTTTAATGATCATAAACATCACAAAAGCAACAATGATAAAGGAAATTACAGCATTGATGAATAAGCCTATATTTACAATAGCGGCTTCTTTCATGACTTCGCCGTTTTCAACAACAGCTTCGCTCATAGTGAACTTTAAATCACCCACATCAACGCCGCCCATAACCGGGCTAATCAACGGCATAAATACATCATCGATAAAAGATTTTACGACGGTTGCAAACGCGCCGCCCATAACAAAGCCAACAGCCATGTCGACCAAATTGCCCTTCATGGCAAATTCTTTAAATTCGGAAACCATTCCCATGTCTATATCCCCCTGTGGATGAAAAGTTACACCGCGTCTTAGCTCTCTTCGCGAGTCTCGTCAATCCGTGCTTTCAAGTCTTTTCCAGCACGAAAGAACGGTACGTGTTTTTCAGGAACAAAGACACTGCCGCCCGTTCTCGGGTTACGGCCATGCCGAGCTTTGCGGTGCCGGGTCGAAAAAGCTCCAAAGCCGCGCAGTTCAACACGCGCGCCTATTTCCAAAGTCTGAGTAATCGATTCTAAAATCACGGCGACAACACGCTCCATATCTTGGCGCGTAAGGTTCGGATTTTCTTCGTGTAATGTGTCGACGAGTTCAGATCTTAACATAGCTGTATAAAGCCGCAGAGAGGCCGCCGCGTCAATAGATTTCGCGCTTCAACCTTGAAAAAATGCGGGCATACTCTCCTATATATCGAAACCCGTTCTCAAGTCCTATGCCTTATTCGGAAACCACGGGACAAACCCGGGCGTTCGGGCAACATAATCTTGATAGGCAGGACGTTTTTTAAGTTGGCGCTCCAGAAGGTCACGACCTGACACGCGGGTCAGCAAAAATGTCATGATTAACGGTGCAAATATTGTTGCCCAGCCCCAAGGAGCCTGACACGCCACAAGCCATATTCCCCACCACATACAGGCATTGCCGAAATAGTTCGGGTGGCGCGTATATTTCCACAGGCCAGTATCCAGCACGGGTTTATCCTCATAAGGGCCCTCATAGTCTTTGTTCTTGGCGAGAAATTTTGTGAGTTGGTGATCGCCGACGGCTTCAAAGAAAAAACCTATGAGCCAGAGCGCAGCTCCCAAAACAGATAATGCACCAATCATGGTTACATGCTCCTGATAGGCCATGGGATGACTTTCGGGAAACCAGCCCTGCCCGGTTGCCATCCCGACCCAAACGGGCGCGGACACAATCATAATCAACAGGCCTTGACCGAGAAAGATCGTGAAAAACGCCCGGCGACGCCACGACATTTCGCTTAAACCCTTTTTCTCAGCCCTCTTTTGCATAGCGACATAGCGTTTATCTTCGCCGTGCCCCAAATTGCGCTGCGCTAAATAAATCGACAACCGCACCGCCCAGATGGTTGGTAAAACTCCGAGCAACTTAATATAAGGCGTTTTCACGGGCGCAAGATATAGGCATACCAACGCGACTATGCCGAAGCCCGTGCCCCAAAAAATATCAATCAGACTCGCATCTTTGGCTTTGAGCGAAATCAGCCAAAGCACTAAAAGACAGGCGATAAGCGCGGCGGCGCTGAAAAAAAAGTTTATAAAAATGTCCAAATCCATTATGTCCCCACATCATCGTTGCGCTTAAGGCCGATTGGAATAGTATGAAGAGACTACGCATCTTCCGCAATAATAGTTTCAATCCGGCGTAATCCCGAAAATTTTGCTCAAGAACGCCGGGTATTGTGTCGGCATAATTCTCTGAATTTTGTCCAGCAGCCACGCATCGGGCCCGACAAGAACGCGCATCTTATTTTTGGCCGTGCCTTTTAGGATAATCGCGGCCGCTTTTTCAGGTGTTGTGCGGGCAGCCTTCTCAAATTCAGCCGCGAGCTCTTCTGTTGACTTGGTATCCGGTTTGTTGGTTCGCACTTTGCGAGAATCGCGCGCCACATTGGTTTTGATCCCGCCCGGGTGAACACAAGTCACGCTTACACTGCTCCCCGCAGCGTCCAATTCAATCCGCAAGGTCTCCGTTAAGCCGCGTACCGCAAACTTTGAAGCATTATAAAGACTCGTGCTTGGCGAGGCTATAATCCCGAAAATACTGGAAATATTGACGATATGCCCCCATTCGCCGCGTTCTAAAAACGGTAGAAAGGCTTTGGTCCCGTAGACCACGCCCCAAAAATTCACATCCATCTGCCAGACCATATCATCGATGGGCGTATCGCGAAATTCCCCGTTCAGCGCTGCGCCCGCATTATTGATGACGAGGTTAACCTGCCCGAAATGCTCCTGGATAGACTCGGCATAGGCAAAGACATCCCCCCGCTTGGAAACATCAAGATAATCCGCGCGAACCTTAACATCGAACGCTTCTAAGATTTTGGCAGTCTCGGCCAGACCCGCCTCGTTAATATCGGATATGGCCACATGAGCGCCCTGCCCGGCCAGATTAACCGCTAACGCGCGCCCAATTCCGGAGCCCGCGCCCGTGACAACGGCTACACAATGCTTGAAATCTCTCATGCTTATTCCCTTTAAGACTGGCGACCTTAGCGCGGTAATTGTAAGTCGCCAAGCGCTTTGAAAATCGTATTTGACAGCAATGACAGCAATGCTTATTGTGGATATATAGAAGAATGGAACAGACAATGCCAACACTCACAATTCGAAATGTTAACGAGGATGTCAGGGATTTCCTACGTAAGCAAGCCGCAGAGCATGGCCACTCAATGGAAGCCGAAGTCAGAGCTATTCTTGAAGAGGTAAAGCGGCGCGGCACCACCCGTCCGTCATTGGTGGCGCAGCGCATACGAGCGCATTTCTCCGAAATTGACAGCTCTGCAGTAAAACAACCGCCGCGCCCCCCCGCACCGGAGCCCGTTGACTTGGGGTAAAGCCATGCTCATCCTAGATACCAATATCATCTCAGAGTTGATCAAGCCCATGCCCAGCCCGTCTGTACTATCGTGGTTCGAGCATCTTCCTGCGCAGCCGCTAGCAACAACAGCAATAACAGCCGCTGAACTATTTTACGGGGCAGCCTCATTGCCCGATGGTAAGCGCAAGACCGATATATCAAACGCCCTTGAGGCTTCACTCTTAGAATTTGACGGACTTATTTTGCCTTTTGATGACCGCGCCGCTCGGTTTTATGGTCAGCTCATGGCGCATCTTCGGCGGAAGGGTACGTCGATTGGTCAATCCGAC
The DNA here is from genome assembly GCA_964352275.1 of uncultured Caulobacterales bacterium. GTDB lineage: Bacteria > Pseudomonadota > Alphaproteobacteria > Caulobacterales > Maricaulaceae > JACOMS01. The sequence goes on along the minus strand of CAYGRF010000034.1, from coordinate 2,029 downwards.
GTAATGATTGCCGCGATTACGCTCGTCCATGAAGGCACACTCGTGACGCGGAATGTCCGGCATTTTCAGCCCTGCAATATCAATATTATTGATCCGTTCGCGTTTGGATAAGGGCTACTACTTTGAACCCCATACAATCTGTCACAACCTGCTTTCGCAAATATACCGATTTTTCCGGCCGCGCCAGCCGGTCTGAGTTTTGGTGGTTTATGGTATTCCAAATAGCTGGATATATACTTTTTGACAATTTCGATATCGACGTCTTTGACTTTTACGGTGATGAAGAGATTTATTCTTCTTACGGAGAAATTATTCTGAGTTACACAGGGCTCACAAACGGTCTGTTTGGATCACTCTTCGGCGTATCAATACTGATACCCTATTTAGCCGTGACAAGCCGCCGCCTTCATGACCTTAACCTGTCCGGCTGGTGGCAAACAGCGCTCTATGTCACCGTTTTTATAAGTGAAATTGTTTCATTCACCTATGAAAGCCCAACTCTCGAAACAGTCAACACATTGATTACATTCGCAGTGATTGTCGGGTTTATCATTATTCTCAGTAGAAAAGGCTCCAAAGGTACGAACCGTTTCGGCACACCAACACACTATCAAGACATATTAAATACGTTCGATTAGCCACGCCGCGCCTCATACAGCGCGATCCCCGCTGCCGTAGCCACGTTCAGGCTCTCGGCCTCACCTGCCGCGTTTGATGACATCATCGGGATCTTGGCCAGTTGATCGCAATTATCCCTTACGCGGCTGCGAAGCCCCGGCCCTTCTGCTCCCATGACAATGACGTGGTTGCTACCGCCAGATAGCGCTTTGGATAAGGACAAATCTGTATCCCCGGCCAGTCCCGTCACGAGCCAGTTTTGCTTTTGCAAGCTTTGCAAAGTGTTGGCAATATTCGTGACAAGGCACACGGGTATTGTCTCGACGCACCCGACAGCCACTTTCGCAGCCGCGCCCGACAAAGGCGGGGCTTTGCGGTCTTGCATCACAAGCGCGCGTACGCCAAACGCAGAGCAAAGGCGGAGCATCGCTCCGACATTATGGGGGTCCGTGATTTGGTCGAGTACAAGGATGAGCCCGTTATCACCGGGCTCGGCAGCAATATCCCGAATATCCGGCCATTCAAGCGGCGCGGCTTTGACCGCTATGCCTTGATGACCGGGGCCGAAATCGCGGTCCAGAACAGCGGGCAAAGCAATTTTGGGCACTGGCGCATTCGGCGGCAAATCAACGCGCGATAAAGCGGCCTCGGTCGCGGTAATATCATGGATAGTGCGGCGCGGATTAGCAAGCACAGCCCGCACAGCATGCAGGCCCCAGATCCAGCCCGCTCCGCCCTCGCGTCCGCCGCCGGAACCGCGAGTTTGGCCGCGCTTATTGCGATTCCTTTGCCCGACGATACTGTCTTTGCTTTTCGGCGACCGGGGCACGCTCACAGCATCAGGCGCGCGCATACCCGCTGACTTGCGGGGCCGCTCGCCATTTTCTGCTGTAGTTTGTCGGTCTGGACGCGATTTTCTTTGAAATCGTCCCTTGCGTGTTTCGTTTGACATATCTATATAGCTTCAGATTCTTAATCAGACTCTCTGTTATCCGCTTCGCTATACACGATAGCTAGCACCTTGACAGAGCGTTTTTTGTTGGAGGCAACACTTTTATTACCGGACTTAACCAGCCGGTATATTTGGACGGAGGGGTGGCCGAGTGGTTAAAGGCGCCAGACTGTAAATCTGGTCACGTATGTGTACATTGGTTCAAATCCAATCCCCTCCACCATCCGCCTCGAACGGAAAGCAAAAAAAAGCACAGCGGGCGTTGTGTAGTGGTAAGACCTCAGCCTTCCAAGCTGATGACGCGAGTTCGATTCTCGCCGCCCGCTCCAAATACCGGTAAACCGGAGCCCTTACGGGTACAAGCGGCCTTAGGGCCACATTTTTAACCGGCCTGATAAAGCAGGCGTAGACTTGAAAGAGTTAAAAAATGGCAAAAGAGAAATTTGAGCGTAATAAGCC
>CAYGRF010000033.1:0-22075 GCA_964352275.1 uncultured Caulobacterales bacterium | reverse complement strand
ATGTATTTATCCAGATCATACAGCAAAACCGAGCCGAGCCGTCCGCCGACTATAATGCCGAGCATGCAGTAAAACGCAAAATCTTCGAGTTGAATTCTATTGGGAACAATGTCCGTACCGCGCGTGATGCCCTCGGGGATCCAGACGGTTTTATTACGCGTGGTTCGCAGCGCGTGATAATAGGCTGACATGATGCCGACAATATAGGCGAGGCCGTACCATTTAATGCTGAGCGGTCCCGGCAGCGGGATGGCTGTATCGCTTATCCACGGTGGAAATGGGATGGCATTGATGAAGTCAATTATCATGGCGCGGCAATTCGTTCGCTAGTGTCTCTGGAAATTGTGTTATATCTACACTACATTGATTGAAAGCCCCAATTTAGGGCGCTGCCTACGAAAGTGTATGCCATGCAAAGTAAATCCCGGCCTCTTGACGACTTGACCAATCTTGTGACCAATGCTGTTGGCGCCGTGAAAGGCGTCGGCGATGAGGTCAAAGCCGTCGGCCGCGCCCAGGCCGAACGTATTGTTTCGGATATGGATCTTGTTGGGCGCGATGAATTTGAAGTGCTAAAAGAGATGATCCTTACATCGCGCGAAGAGACATATGCGCTTCAGAAAAAGGTCGCGTCACTCGAGAAGCAAATCAAGGCCCTAAAAAAGACGTCCGCTTAGCATTGCTACGGTTCTTAAGCGTCAATTTTGACGTTCTGCCACCACATATAGTTATCAACAGAGTTTTTCTCTCTATATCTTGTATATATGAGCCTTTATCGTAAGGTTAATAAAACAATAATGGTGATAGGGGGACATATGAACCTCGCAGATGAACAGCTTTTGCGCCCTGTGCGCGGCCTCAGCAGTGTGTTAGCGGCGCAGCATAATCCTCTGGCCGTCTTTGAACGGCTCTGTACGGCTGAGCACTATGAGTTTGAGCGCGCGGCTGAGGGGGAGTTACATGTTACCCTGCCCGGTCTGTGGTGCCATCATGATGTGACGTTGACGTGGGATGCAGCAGCAGAAAAGGTTCTGTTGTTTCTCGCTTTTGAAGGCCGTGCGCCAGGCGGAAGAACTAATGATATTTGCCGTCTTATGTCGCTCATCAATGAACGGCTCACCGTGGGACACTTTGATTATTGGAACAAAACAGGCGCTCTGGTTTACCGCAACGCACATTGTTTGCGCGGGGGATCGAAATTTACTGTGGAACAAGCACAAGACATGATCGCATTGGCGCTTGATGCGGCTGAGAGGGGCTATCCGGCCTGCCAGTATGTGGTTTGGGCGGGAAAATCTCCTGAAGATGCTTTGACATCTGCGCTTGTCGATTTGGCGGCGCACCCTTAAATTATGGCACGCGCGTCGCAAAAGACACCCGCCTATGCTGTACTTGGCGCGGGCCGTATGGGCGGCGCGCTTATGTCGGGATGGACACATGGGCGTTGGCCGAAGGTTGCCCCCAGTGATCTGTTAATAATTGACCCGCATCCGGGAGACGCGGCTAGGGCTGTCATTGAAAAAGGGGCGATCCATGCCCCCGCGCCAAGCCGCGCGCTATCAACGGCGGAATGCGTCCTCATCGCGGTCAAGCCGCAAATGTTTGCGGATATATCGGCGCAGATTGCGGAGTATCTAAAACCAGGAGCTCTGGTTATTTCCATCCTAGCGGGCACGACAATGTCGGCGCTGCGAACAGCGTTCCCGCAGCAGGCCATAATCCGCGCTATGCCCAATACGCCTGCTGCGATCGCTAAAGGGATTACGGCTTTTACATGCGGGGACGGTGTCTCAGGCGAGCAAAAAGCAACGGCGCAGAGTTTGCTCTCTGCTGGCGGCGCAGTGCATGAGGTTGAGACGGAAAGTCTGATTGATGTTGTGACCGCTGTGTCCGGATCCGGCCCGGCTTATTTCTTTCACATGGTTGAAGCCCTGGAAGCGGCAGCGATTGTTGCGGGCATGCCCGAACGTCTTGCCCCAGCCTTTGCCCGGCAGACCTTTATTGGCGCAGGCGCGCTTTTGGCGAGTACAGATGCGAGCGCGAGCGACTTGCGCAAGGCCGTGACATCGCCGAATGGAACAACGCAAGCGGCGCTCGACGTCTTAATGAGCGCTGACGGCTTGCCGCCATTGATGCGCGAAACCGTGAATGCGGCGCTCCGGCGAGCCAAAGAGCTGGGTTCCGGTTAAGCGTCTCTTGAGACAATAATTACACCGTTAACAATGCGTCTGCGGACTTGCGCCGGTTAGATAAGGCTGGCACATACGCCTCATGACAATACGCGTAGCTTTCCAAATGGACCCCATGGAAGGGGTTGATATTAACGCCGATACGACCTTTGCGCTCGCCGAAGTGGCGGCTGCGCGCGGTATGACATTGTTCGAATATGCGCCGGAGCATTTAGCTTACAATGAAGGCCGCGTGGAGGCCTATGCGCGTCCCATGACCGTGCGCCGGGAGCCGGGCAATCATGTCCGGTTTGAACCCCGAAGGAAAATCGACCTTGCAACAGACGTAGACGTTGTCTGGATGCGCCAAGACCCGCCTTTTGACATGGCCTATATTACCGCTGCGCACATTCTAGAGCGCCTGAAGTGCGATACATTCGTGGTCAATGATCCCGAATGGGTTCGCTCGTGCCCGGAAAAAATCCTCCCGCTCGATTATCCCGAGCTTATGCCAGCGACTTTGATCACGCGCAGCCGCACGGCGATTGATGATTTTCGCGCCCGTCACGGCGATATTATTTTGAAACCATTATTCGGGAATGGCGGCGTCGGCGTCTTTTTGCTCAAACAAGGCGATAGCAATTACTCGTCGTTGCTGGAGATGTTTTTTGAAAGCTCGCGCGAGCCGATTATCGCGCAAGCGTTCCTCAAAGACGTGGTGAGCGGGGATAAACGTATTCTCATTATTGACGGAGAGCCCGTCGGCGCGATTAACCGCGTTCCGCAAAAGGGCGAGACTCGATCCAATATGCATGTGGGTGGCACCGCTGTCCCGACGGATTTGACGGAATCAGATCTGAAAATCTGCCGCGCAATTGGCCCGATGTTGAAAAATCGCGGCCAAATTTTGGTTGGGATTGACGTTATTGGCGATAAAATGACAGAGATAAATATCACCTCACCAACAGGCGTTCAGGAGCTTAAACGCTTTTCCGGCATAGACGCTGCGGCGCTTTGCTGGGACGCGATTGAGCGTAAACTGGCTTAAATTGGATTCATCGCCGACTCCGTGCCAGATGGCCGGATATACGCGCGGCGAAAAACAAAATCGCTAGGGCTATAACCGTTAACACAATCGCCCAAAATGTATGGGTCATACCAAGAGTTTGGGTAAGTTGATCCGTGTCACTATGATGGGTTTGTCCGCCGGAATTGGCTGCGCGCGCGAAAAAATAATCAATATCGGCTACTGCATTTAGGCAAAATGAAATCGCTAGAATTTGCGCTGTGACAAGATTTATGGCCTGATTCCCTTTTAGAGCAATTAAGCCGATGATCGCCCCTGTGCATAAGACAGTCGCCCGCGTGAATAAGTCTCCCGCCCAAATCACACCGGATAATAATAGCAGCCCGCATAGGATTAACATGGCCAAACGGCCTTGCCGCAACCCGCGTGATAATATCAGCATGAATGCGCCCGCGAGCGCCGGGGCCAGAAGTCCTGTGACTAAGACACTGGTAAATCCAGCCGGGCCGGACGTGTAAGTATAGGCAACGCCGGATAGGTTGGGCAAGACAATCATACGGTCAAATTGTCCGCCTGTGATGATGGCGCCTATTCCGTGCCCAAGCTCATGCACCCATGTGCCAATAAAGGTCAGGGGAATATGGATAATCGGGAATTGCGACAAGAACCAAATCAACAGCACCAGCCCCCAAAAAACGGGCGCGGATATAAGGCTCAGGCGTTTGATATCGTGTCTCCGATTATATCTTCGCTCAGTGTGCCAGATAAACCCCTGGGTGACGAGCCGTTTTCACCACGCTGCTCGCGCCGCCTAACAAAAAGCAGATCAGCCTCTTTTGTTTGCTCCGCGCTTCCGCTAGAAGGCGGGCAGAAAAGGACAGGTTATGAATTCTCTCTTCTCTGGCGAAGCCTCGCTCCATTATGGATTATCGGATTATACCATCATGGACCCCGGCGCATATGTGATTTGCGCCGTCACAGGTGAGCGCATACCCTTGGAAAGCCTGCGCTATTGGAACCATGATCGGCAAGAAGCTTATAAAGATGCGGCGGCGTCTTTGGCGGCTTTCCAAAAGGCGGCTTCGTGAGGCGATTTGTATGGACCGCTGCCGTCTTGGCGGGATTTACAGCGTCCGCGTGCGCAGTTGAGACAGAGCAAATGTTTCCTGATGAAGCCGTCAAAGTTGTCGACACGCGCGTTAATCCGCCGATCCCCATTATCGATTGCTCCGGAATATTCGAGCAAGGCGGCCTTGCTGTGTGTCAGACGCCGCCAAAATCCAAAGTTAAAATTGGCCGCAGCGCAGATGACTTTTATTATGAAACCGCCAATGATGATGGTGTTTTAATTGTCGGGTTTGACCGAGACGAAACGCAAACCATATTACAAATTGTGGATGTTGATGGCCGCGACGTCGACTCTTCGCCTTTAACGCTGTCTTTTAAGCCGCGCGGCTATGATACATCCCGCATCAATGGGCTGCCCAAAAATATGGTCAGTGAATATACGGAAGCGGAGCTTAAGCGGATTCGTGTAGGAACTACGAAGAAGAAGGTTGGATTTGCCTCGCGCGCAGAGCATGTTGGCTTTGATAACGGTTTCATCTATCCAGTTAAAGACTACACCAAGACAACAAATTTTGGCGCGCAGCGTATATTAAACGAGATTCCTAAAAGACCGCATTACGGCGTTGACTTGGCCGCGCCCACCGGCACGCCTATCATAGCCCCGGCCGGCGGCATTGTTTCAATGGCCGACGAGGATATGTATTTTGAAGGTAGTCTTTTGCTGATTGATCATGGCCAAGGCCTTATAAGCTATTATCTCCATATGGATGATATTGTGGTCAAAAACGGTGACCGTGTTACCCAAGGCCAGAAAATCGCAACGGTTGGGTCAAAAGGCCGCTCTACGGGCCCGCATTTATGCTGGCGTTTAAAATGGCGTAACCGTAACCTCGATCCCGAGCTGCTCACGAACTGGCCAGGCTAAACGCATGACTCCCAAACCTGAAAATTGCAAAACTATGGCAGATGTGCGCGAAGGCGTCGATACGCTTGACCGCGAGCTTGTCCGGCTACTTGTTATTCGCCAAGGCTATATGACGGCCGCAGCCCGGATCAAACAAGACCGAGAGGCCGTGCATGATGATGCGCGTATCGAGGATGTTGTCAGTAAGGTTCTCGCAGAGGCAAAAGAGGCTGGCCTGTCAGCCGATATTGCCGAGCCCGTGTGGCGAAAGCTTATAGAGTGCTGCATCGCTTTCGAGTTTACGCAATGGGATCAGCAGCGCCGCGATAAGCCCGGTTCAAATGCGGTGACACGCCAAAGCGCTTAACCATAGCAATTCCTGTTTGGCCTTACGCGTAGGAGCATCAAAAAATGTGCAGATGAGGCCCAATTTTTGATTCTGGCTTAACAGGGAATGCGCTTAGGCTACTGCGGCGCTTTGAACACAAGCCGCTTTAGTCCGCTCATTTCAAACGGCTCCCATGTGCCTTTTTCCTGTGCCAAGCGATTGGCGAGAATATACATGACGAGGGGATTGACGCCGAGACCGAGATGGCTGGCGGGGACTTGGATATTTTCAGCTTGCGGCGCATCGTCTTGAATAGAGCCCTCCCAATGCACAATACCGTCTGTTTTAGTATACACAGACGTGCAGGGCACAGGCGGCACCTCATGGAGTTTTTCAAGCCGTTTTCGGGTCTCAGGTGTTGGTTTGCCGTTCAGGGCTTCGAATAGCGGACGCGCGCGCGCGGAATGCCGAGGGCCGGTGAGTGGGCTACCGAGGGATATAACTTGGCGTACATAGTCGGGATGGGCTTTGGCGATTTCGCGGGCAAAGACGCCGCCAAGGCTCCAGCCAATGAGGGAGACCTTTTCTTTATGCTTTTCGAATGTACGCTTAAGCAAGTCATGCATCTGGGCTTCGCGCTTCGGGTTGAACGTCAAATTGCGCCCCATCCCCCAATCATAGGCGTGGTAACCGAGATCTTTTAAAAGTCCACGCATAGGACGGGTCGACGCGCCGCTGGCCAAAAACCCCGGGAAAACAATGACGGGATGACCGTCGCCTTTGGGTAGATGCCGCATAAGCAGACGTAAGGACATAAAGGAACCAAACTCCAACACGGAGCGCCCTTCTAGAAGCGTCCAAAGAAGAGACGGGGCGTGGAGTTTCTCGGTCATAGTCGTTGTCATATCGTTATCCTGCGAATGCTGTGCAGTAGGTGAGTTTTATAAGGGTTTGAATGTGAACGCGGACTTAAGCGTCAGGCTTTGCCGCGCCGTTTGCTGGCGCAGGCGTCTCAACCGCTGTTTTACGTACGGTCGTGGTTTTGATAGCCTTTTTCTTCACAGCGTTTTTCGCAGGTTTTTCAATTGTTTTTTTCTCAGCGGCTTTGGCTTTTGCGCTTTGTTGTTTCGCTAATGCTTTCGCCGCGTCCAAATGTTCATGAAAGCTTTCATTCAGGCATTCCGCATAAAAAGACGGATCCGGCATAGCATCACGGCAGGCCATAAAGCCGATGGTAATTTGGTTCACATAAGAGTTCACCACATGACCGAGGCGAACGCCGTCGACGAGACAAAGCTGCCCGAACATGCCGACGAGTTTGGCTCCGGTTGAATAAAGCGGGACAGGCGGGCCGGGTACATTGGTGACAACAGTATTGATAACGGGTTTCACATGATCCGCGAGTTTAAGGCGTGAAAATAACGCCGCGCCAATATTCATAACGGGCGCTGGTGACAATTTCGCCATTTCAGCTGATTGGCGCGCGCCAATCGCGGTTGTGAAGGCTTTGGCTTTGACGGTTTCCTCATTCACATAGGCCATACGGGCCGTAACCGTTGGAATATGGGATCCAAGCGGGACAAACATAGCGGAGACTTGGTTGCCCATTGTGTTTTTTTCTGTGTCGGAGCGCACGGATATTGGCGCCATGGCGGTCACAGATGTTTCGGGCAGATCATCTTTGGCAATGAGGTACTTACGCATGCCGCCCCCAACAATGGACAGCATGACATCGTTCAGTGTTGCGCCGGGCGCGATGGCGCGGATTGACTTGATTTCGCTCAGATCAAATGTGACGCCGTCGAACATACGGTGCGGAGAGACAACCCCGTTAAATCGGGTTCTGGGCGCCTGTAACAACGCGTTGAAATCAAAGTCCTTTTTTACGAGGCCTTTTACGGCGCGCAATGTGCCCGGCATGGATTTGCGAAGGGCGTTGGCTTGGCGAACCGGGTTTAGCATAGAGCGGGTATAGCCGCGCATAAACATGCCGATTTGGCTGGGGTCTGCCTCTGGACGGAACGGATCGGGGGTTGGCAGCGGGCCTTCTTTCGGGTCCATTGTGTGGGTTGCGACCATCATGTCGACACCGGACGCGCCGTCAATGGCAGCATGATGCATCTTTGTCAGCATAGCAAATGAGCCTTTAGGCACGCCGTCAACATTGTCGAGGCCTTCGAGAACGGTAATTTCCCACGGAGGACGTGTCATATCGAGAGGGCGCGCAAATATCCGGGCGGCCTGAATACAAAGCTGCCGCCAATCTCCGGGCTTGGGCAGGGCAATGTGGCGAACATGGTATTCCAGATCGAAGCTATTGTCATTGACCCAGTAGGGGTAATCAATGCCAAACGGAACTTTCACCATTTTCTGTCGCATGCTTTCGGCAAGCTGTAAGCGACCTTCTATGAAAGAGAGAATGTCTTTAAACCGAACAAACCCGCCATCGGCGGTTGACGGGTCATAAATCAACACAGACCCAATATGGACGGGCGCACCGGGTTGCTCCATTGCCACGAAAGCGGCATCAAGGCCTTGCATCTGTTTCATTATTATCCCCTTCAATTCAGTTTTTCTTTTACCATATCACAATTAGGTATCGCTACCTAATGACCATTTTTGCGATGAAGCTGTGCGTTTCTGTAGACAGAAGTAGCGAGATAGCGCAGTTTCGCATCCAGCCAAACAACCGCTCAAAAAGTTGATTTTATGAAAGTAGTCAAGATATTGCTCAGCTCGCTTGCGCTAATGACAATGTTGTTAAGTCCACTGCACGCACAAATTACATCAATTAGCATGATGAATTCGCCTGACCGCTGGACAGACAAAAAGGCGTTAGCGCCGAAAGCGACTGCGGCGTTTTATCAGGCCAGAGGCGTCGCTTCAGCTTGGGGTCATGATGAAACCTATCAAGCCTTGCGACGGGCTTTGTTGGGGCTTTCGAGGCATGGCTTGCAGGGCGCGGAATATCACTTTGAAGAATTATTGTATTTTCAAGACAATCTGGAAGCCCGGGAACAGTTTGCAACAGATGCGTGGTTTTCTGCAGCAGCGCATATGCTTTACGGTAAACTCGACCCAAAAACCTATGAACCGGATTGGACGGCTATCGGCCGCAAGGCAGACTTAGCGGCAATGCTCACTCAGGCTTTAGCGACCAACACTATTGAGCAAAGTCTCGAACAGCTAGCACCAAAACAAGCGGGGTATAAATCATTACTGTCGGAATTTGAGACTCTGAAGCTTAAGGCATCTGAGACAATCACGGCAGTGCCAGCGGGTGCAGCTTTAAAGCTGAACATGACCGGCGCTCGGGTGACAGCCTTGCAAACCCGTCTTGTTGAACTCAGGCTCATTGATGCGTCGCAGATTTCAGGCACATTTGATGAAGTTACAGATTTAGCTGTGAAAACCTTCCAAATGGATCAGGATCTGGATGTGGACGGTATTGCCGGGGCGGCGACAATAGCAGCTTTAGGGCGCGGCCCGTCTGAAAAGATCAATCAACTCCGCGTGAATCTGGAGCGTTGGCGCTGGCTACCCGATGATCTGGGCCGCCGTCATGTCAGAGCGAATATTGCAGGATTTAACCTCTCAACGTGGGAAAACGGCGCGCGTGTGCGCACGCACCTGATGATTATTGGTAAAGCTTACCGTAAAACCCCCGTGTTTTCCGATGAAATTGAATATGCGGTCTTTAATCCGTGGTGGGAAACCCCGGCATCACTCGCCCGTCTTGATAAACTCCCGGCATTTAAGCGGGACCCTGGGGCTGTTGAGAGACTAGGTTTCCAAGTTTTAGATAAATCGGGTAATGTGGTTGCGCCGTCAACAATCAATTGGGCCGAGATCAGTACTGCCAATATGCCCTACCGCCTTCGCCAAAAACCGGGTCCGCTCAATGCTTTAGGGCAGGTCAAGATTATTTTCCCGAACGTGCACAATGTCTATTTTCACGATACGCCGACGCGGGATTTATTCGCGCAGCGCCAGCGGGCGTTCTCATCAGGATGTATGCGCACCCAAGATCCGGTTGACCTATCAAAGTGGCTTCTTGCAGAAACGCCGGAGTGGACTACAGAGCGTGTCGATGCGGCATTAGCAACGGGCCGGGAAACCCGGGCTAATTTGGCGCAAAAGGTTCCGGTCCATGTGCTTTACTTTACAGCGGTCAGCGAAGAGGATGGTCGCATACGTTATCTGGACGACATATACAGCCGGGATAATGCCGTACTGTCTGGTTTGCAATCCAGCGCATCCGCGCGTTAGGAGTTTCGTATGATGACGATGCGAGCTTTTTTTGGAATGATTCATGGCATCATCGCTGTCATAATATTTTCTGCAAAAGCCTATGGATTTGAAAATGGACGAGTTAACTTTACCTTAAAATTCCAAGGTATGACATCGAATCTTCAGACAATAACAACCTCGGTCATGCCGGGTGAAACTTTGGAGTTTGAGAGCAATGCAATCGTGTCAGCAGATCAAGGCGTGCTGACGCAATCCGGACATACTTATACGTGGTTGGCGCCGGAAAACTCTGGGTTATCGGTGCTGCGCCTATCATCTGGCGGGCAGTCCATGTTGCTGAATGTGTTTACGTTGGTTCCTTTTCGTAACGGGCAGCAAACAATGCTCAATGGTTATAAAATTGGACGTTACAGCCAAAATCCGTTTCGCGGTCTCTCGCGCTATAAACCGCCGCGCGGATTCATTGAATATCGTCAGGACTTTGCGGATCTGAAAATATCACCGCACTTTACACTCTCGCAATTTCTCTGCAAACAACAGCCGGGACACGACCCGACTTATGTACTGATACTGCCCGCAACTCTGCTCAAGCTGGAAGCATTATTAGAGGCCGCCAACGCCAAGGGCTGGGCGGCGGACAGTTTCCATATTATGAGTGGCTTCCGGACCCCGGCCTACAATCTCTCAATTGGCAATAAGACGACATCATCACGGCATTTGTTTGGCGGCGCGACGGATATTTGGCTCGACGGTGATGGTGACGGGCAGATGCACGACCTTAACGGCGATGGGCGCGTCAATAAAGATGATGCGCGCGCATTGGCTAAGCTTGCGGAACAGCTTGCATCAAAAGACGAGGCGTCCTGGCATCCGGGCGGCATCGGCGTTTACGGCGCGAATGCAGCGCATGGCCCGTTTGTTCATATTGACGCTCGTGGCTACAGGGCTCGCTGGGGGCATTAAGCCGCCCTGAGATATTATGGCCGTGATGAAAACTGCGTCCAAACGTGCTTAGCCATACGCGCCGTTTCATCCAGAGGCGCGTAATCCTTGGTTTGAAACCGTCCTTTATATGGCGTTACGTGGCAGCGCTGTTCAAGACTTTTATATAGCTGCTCAAATTTGCCTGGTTTGCCGTCCATGGGCAGTGTGAAAACGGATTTTCCAGCTGTGCAGGCGTCAGTCAGCATGTTGGTGCTATCTTCGGTGACCAGGATCGTGTCAGATGCTCCGAGAAAAGCGAGATAAGGATTGGGGTCTCCGCCCTCATACAGCCAAACAGGTTCGTTTTTTGCGGCAAAATTTCGCCAGTGTTCAGCCGCCCAATCGGGCGTGCGGCGCGATGTTGTCAGCAAAAGTGATCGGCCGCTTGAGATTATATCCTTTGCGGCTTTGATGTGTTTCTTATGAACGGATTTGGTCAGTTTATGCGTTTTTGAATCACCGCCAATAAGCATAGCGGCGCGCGGCATGGGCAGATCGGTTAGCTTTGCTTGAAAACTCAAAACCTGCGCAATCAGTTCTGTTCGCGTGATACGGTTGGGCGCGCCAATCATGCTGGTGACATTGCCGCCTTCAATCGCATCATGCTCGGGTGCAATGACGAGATCGAAAGCCTGTGTGTCTATACGCGGATCTTGAATGTAAACAGTGAAAATATCTTCGCCGCAGGTCTTTTTGAGGGCCATCAGCGGGGCAATAGCCTGCCGCCCGCAACCCATGGCTATGTCTGGATAGGGTGCGCTTAGCCCGTACCTAACGGGGTCACTGCGCATGATATATTGCATATGCGGCGTTGCGGCTTTGAAGGCTGCGCCGGAGTCGATCACTTGTTTTTTAACATTTAATGGTCGTTGGCGCTGACAGGCTTCGGCAAGGCCAAGAGCCTGATTTTCAATCCCGCGCCGTCCATCCGATATAACCCAGCATGACGGTGCCGTATTTGGCGGTTGTGGCAATGCCATTAGCACATGTCCTGTTTAGGCACGCGCATAGACGTATCGGTAAACGGGCAAATGAGGCCCAATGCCTGATTCCGATTTAAAAGGGAACGCACTAGCCGTATGTGACCGCCAGAATTTCATAGCCTTTCGCGCCGCCGGGCGCGATAACTTCAAAAACGTCTCCGACCTCTTTGGAAATCATGGCGCGGGCAATGGGCGATGTGATGGAGATTTTTCCGCCGCGTACATTGGCCTCGTCTTCACCGACAATCTGGTATGTGCTTTCCTCGTCTGTGTCTTCATTGACGATGGTCACAGTCGCGCCGAATTTAACAGTTTCGCCGCTCATTTTTGTGACGTCAATAATTTGTGCGAGCGTGAGTTTGCTTTCAAGCTCTTTGATCCGGCCTTCGATAAAGCCCTGCTTTTCTTTCGCGGCGTGATATTCAGCGTTCTCAGACAGGTCGCCGTGATCGCGGGCGACGGAAATCGCTTGAATGATTTCAGGGCGTTCGACAGATTTTAAATGTTTTAATTCGGTTTCAAGCGCAGCGTGACCTTGAACCGTCATTGGGACTTTTTGCATGGTGTGGTTCCTTGTTGCCCGAACATACTGCCGAGCCATATAAGCGCGGGCAAAGTAAGGGCTTTTTTTGAATAATCAAGAGGCAAAAACCGCGCCAATATCACCAATGGTTGTGAAAAAAATGGGCAATGAGGGTGCCACCTCACTGCCCGTATCTAATGCACATCTAACGAAAGGAGACGACAAATGTAATTAGATGCCAAAATTTGCCTTGATGTGCTGCGGGAGTCAAGCCCGCCTTTTGCGGCGCGGTTTGAAAGTGCCCGCTTTAGTGACTAATCCGCGTTGAATAGAGGCTCTGTGCGATTGCATCAAAAGCCTGCTCCAGTTGTTTAGGGTTATTAGCCTTAAAAAACATATCTTCGTTTGTTGCGCATTTTTCCAGCATTTTTCTGGTGCTCGCAGTGCTTCCAGACGGGAAGCGATAAGCCACTGTGTAAACTATTATATCATCGCTTTTGATCGAATCACACAACTCGGCTGATAAAGTGTCAGCATCCGCACCATTGGATCCGTCATGACGCGGCGCAGTCAGGGAACGCGTATTTTTTCCGTCGGTCATGACAACCATCGCGTTGATAACGCGCGGGCCTTGATTACCGGCAGCTTCTGTCATCGGCGCGCTTGTGGTGAGTGTTCTCCAACCCCAAATCAGGCCGGATGGGAGATAGGTTTCCCCCTTAGCGACAAGACTATTGATCTTAGATTTGGCTGTGCCAAGATTGTTTGTCAGCGGCAAAATCGTTGCCGGCGCAATTCGCCCGGCCGCTGCATTTTCAAGGAATCCGGGGATTTTTGTACCGCCATATTCAGCCAGTTTGTGCTTCCCTCCGGTTCGCGAGCCGACAAGTCCAAACCACTTATACTCAGTAGGCGGCGGCGTGTGGCATGAGGTTACTGGCGGTCCGTAATCATAATGCGCGCAGGTTTCCGATGTTGATGTATGTGTCCCGCCCGGGTGAGAGGTTGGAATGCCGTCATTATAAGATGTTGATGGTGGGTAACTGCTTGTTGACGTAGTTGTGGTGCAGCCTGACTTTCCAATCACAGGTGTGTGCGTGCCACAAACCTCCGGGTGGGTGACAGTGTAGTCGGGAGGGACATCCATCCAAGATTTATTACGGTTAGACGGATCCAGCGCGACATAATTGGCAAACGGCACAATAGCCACTTTCATTTTATCATTGTCGAACCTATCCATCATGTTCAGTAGCCGGGTAGCAGAGGATTTGAGGGAGGCAATGTTTGCGCCGGCCATAGACCCAGTTACGTCTAAAACAAGTGAAACATTAAGAGGGTCGCTGGTCGCGTAAGGAGCTTCAGCATAAACAACGGCTGGAAGGTGTTTTTTTCCGAACATGCTCCATATTGTTGTCTTGTAATTAGCCTTCAGTTCGACCCGAATTGTATCGGGTTTCAGGGTTAAATCTGTTTTGATGTTAATGCCGATATTATTATTGTTTTTGACAGCATTTTTGGCAATATTTTTGAGTTTAGCTTGGTCTGTTTCGAGAGATTTGGCCGCTGCCAGTACCGCCGAGTCGGCAATATTTTGCATTTTTGATGCTTGTGCTGACAGGCCCGTATAATCAATAGCTGCGCCAACGGCCATTAAGAGCGTTGAGACTCCAACCGCAAAATATATGGCAAATTGCCCACTTGTATCGCAAAGATAACGTCTCAAGATAAAAGATCCCCAACACTAATTGAAAAGATACTTAAGCGGTCTTCGTTACGATCCGGTTTGCAAACACGGTTAACAAGCCTATAAGCGCAGCCATGCCAAACCCAGCCGATAGATTAACTCTCGCTTTGCCGCAAATCTCGCCAGTGTGGATGAACCGGGACAGGGGTCTTGGGAAGATTAAGGACTATATTGCAAAGGCCGCGAAAGAGCGTGCCGATCTGATTGTGTTTGGCGAGGGCGCTGTGCCGGGTTACCCGTTTTGGTTAGGCGGAACGGGCGGCGCGAATTTTAATGCGCCGATGCAAAAAGCGCTATTTGCCTATTATTCGGATCAGGCTGTCACAATTGAGGACGGGCATTTGGATGACCTCTGCATGGCGTTAAGAGATGCCAATATGGCGGCCTATATTGGCATTATTGAGAGACCCCGTGACCGCAGCGGTCATTCGCTATATTGCAGTTATGTTTATATCGATGAAACGGGCACGATTGGGTCAGTGCACCGCAAATTACAACCGACTTATGAAGAGCGGCTTGTCTGGTCACATGGCGATGGTGCGGGGCTTAGAACTCACCGCTTGGGCACGTTCACGGTTGGCGGGCTGAATTGCTGGGAAAACTGGATGCCTTTGTCACGGGCCGCGCTCTATGCGCAGGGCGAAGATTTGCATATCGGCTGCTGGCCGGGCAGCATCCGTAACACAGAAGACATAACCCCGTTTCTGGCAAAAGAAGGGCGAAGCTATTCTGTCTCTGTCTCCAGCCTCATGCGGCGTGATGATGTCCCAACTGATATGCCTTTTGCTGCCGAGATTAAAGCGTCCTTGCCTGATATTGCGGCGAATGGCGGATCCTGCGTGGCTGCCCCGGACGGAAGCTGGGTGCTGGAGCCGCAGATCAACACAGAATCGCTTCGGTTCGCGGTTCTTGATCCAGCCTTTGTGCGCCGCGAGCGGCAAAACTTCGATCCAGCAGGGCATTATTCGCGTCCTGATGTGACGCGGCTCCATGTTAACCGTGAGCGGCAAGGCTTAGCCGGTTTTACGGACTGATTTCAGATTTACCTGGATGTGCGATCTGCTAACGTGAATTTATGACCTTATCCTATCACCATGCTGCGGACGTGCTGTGTTTTGCGGCGGCGCAAGAGGTGCCTGTCGCGCTCATTGCCGCTGAGGCTGTGACAGGCGGAGCGATGCGGGCACCAGGCGCCTTAATGTGCGTGACAGACACAGGCCAAACGGCCGGTTATATGTCAAACGGCTGCGTTGATGCGGATATTGTTTTTCAAGCGCAGGCCGCCATAAAAGAGGCTACCCCGCGACGCCTGCGTTACGGGGCAGGGTCTCCGTTTAAGGATATTGTTCTGCCTTGCGGCGGGCAAATTGATTTACGCGTGATGCCGAACATGCCACGCGGCATGATAAAACAATGCGCAGCGGACCTAGCGGCCCGCCGCACAGCAAAGATTGAATTTGAGATAGGCGGCGATGTATTTTCGCATACCTACGCGCCGAAACTATGCATTAGGATTGCGGGCCGGGGCGAAGCTGTCACGGCGCTCGCAGGACAAGCGCTGAGCACCGATTTTGATGTTGTCGTGCAGTCACCAGACAGAGGCCTATCGGCCATGACTGGCTTAAGCCGTTTTGACCACCTAACCGACCCAAGCTGCCCGCCTGGCACCAAAGACGATCCTTGGACGGCTATTGTGGTCATGTTTCACGATCATGGGTGGGAGCCGCAGATTTTGGCGCAGGCTCTGGCGGGAGGCGGGTTTTATGTAGGCGCGATGGGCAGTGCGCGCACGCATGCTAAGCGGAAATCGACGCTCAAATCTATGGGTGTGAGTCCAAGCTGCATTGACCGAATCCATGCGCCGATCGGCTTGATACCGTCCATGCGCGATGGGAACTTTCTGGCTGTCTCCATCCTAGCCGACATTGTCTTAGCCGCGCAAACATCAGGCCAATTATGACAATACAATCCTGTGCCGTCATTATTTTAGCTAGCGGCCTTTCGCGGCGCTTCGGGCCGGGCAATAAGCTTTTAGCTCACCTCAACGGCCAAGCGGTTGTATCGTATGTGCTAAATTATCTGTCTGGACTTGATTTTGGCGGACGTTATAGCGTGACTGCCGATGCGGGGGTTGCGGCTTTGACGGCAGATGCAGGATATGAAAACATCCATAATGCGGATCAGGATTTGGGATTGGCGCATGCGCGCAGACTGGGCGCGAAACAGGCTATGAATGACGGCTTTGATGGCGCTGTAATCGTGCTGGGCGATATGCCTTTTGTGTCGTCAAATCATATTAAGGCATTGATGGAAAAGGCCGCGTTTTCGAGCCGGATTATGAGCCAGTGCGGTGGCGTCTTGATGCCGCCCGCATTTTTTGCGGGTCAGGCTCTCGCGGAATTGGCCGCCAATGCAGGGGGCCAGAAACACTCGGAGATGGATGCACAGGCTGTAAGCTGTGAATTAACGGCGGATCAGGCCCGCGATATTGACACTCCCGAAGATTTGCCGCCCTAGGACGCTATTCGCCGGAGTTGCTCTCGTTTTCAGGTCTGAATAGTAAGGTTTCAAGATCGGTTAGTTTTTTTAATAAACCTATCTCCAGAGCGTCGAGTTTGGCTTGCCTGTGGTTTTTTACAGCGCCGGTTGGTACATCATTATTACCGCCAAATTGCATCCAGTTTTCACCCTTATGCTGCGGCCAATCCGGCAATGCTGGCCCATTGGGGTTACCTGTTTTTGCAAAATTGACCCAGTAATTTTGCATGAGTTGTGTGAGCGCCGCATCTTGCTGGGTAAAGCCAAGAATTTCCTCGTGGGTGTCAAATATAAACGGTATTTCCGCCGCATGGAATGCGCCGAGTGTTTGTTTGGGGCTGGGCGGAACGCGGGCAAAAGAATAAATATAGGCGGGTTTGCCCTGCGCTGCCGTTTGGCGCACCGCATAGCGTACATTTACGCCAAAAAGTTCGTCCCCCATCATCTGAGTGCCAGCCGCATCGAAATTACCGGGCTGGTCCAATCCGTACAGATCGACAAGTATTTCGCCGGCCTCGCCGAAATGCGGGTATAAAGCGTT
This sequence comes from uncultured Caulobacterales bacterium, assembly GCA_964352275.1. Lineage (GTDB taxonomy): Bacteria > Pseudomonadota > Alphaproteobacteria > Caulobacterales > Maricaulaceae > JACOMS01. The sequence continues at coordinate 5,016 of CAYGRF010000033.1, read as the reverse complement.
TATCTGCTCCGCCCGGCCCTCGCGCGGAAAGCCCTCGATCCAGACAGAAGGCTCCGGGTCGTCGGGGAAAAACAATGTGCCTTCATCCGCATTATACCCAAACATAACGGGTACGGCATTTATCTGCCCGCTTTTAAACGCGGTTCCGACATTAGCGGGAAATACTACTCCGTCCCGCACATGGTGGAAAGCATCATACATCTCTGGGCTACTGGCTTCGACGATTTTCTCTGCGGATAAGGCCCGCAAATCGGCGGCTGATGGGGCCGTAAGGCCGAGCGCTTTATCCATTTTAGCGGCGGCGGCGTACCCGCTAAGCCAGCCTACGCCTTCGCCCTCCATCTGACCAAGGTGATAGGTTGAGGCCCCGCTTTGGCCGATAGATTTATGAAACAATCCGGCTGCAAGCGGCGAGACCATAAGTTCCGTGACAGACCAACTGCCTGCGCTTTCCCCGAATATTGTAACATTATCAGGATCGCCCCCATAGGCGCGAATATTATCCTGAACCCAGTTAAGCGCGGCTATCTGGTCGAGCGTGCCGTAATTTCCTGAGACGCCGCGCGGATCATCCGCTGATAATGCGGGATGTGCCATATATCCAAACGCGCCAAGGCGGTAATTGATGGTTACAAGCAAAACGCCCTTTTGCGGAAGATCATCAGATTGATAATACATTGTATCGGCGGAACCAAATTGATGCGCGCCGCCGTGGATCCATACCATAACGGGGAGAGGCCCTCCAGTGACGAGGCCGTCTTTACCGATATTCGGCGTTCTGACATTTAAATATAAACAATCCTCGCTTGTTTCCGGATCCCCCAGCGCCGCCGCAACGCGTTTGATCAGAAAGCTCTCCACGCCTGATAGGCCATGCCCTTCGATCAGATTATTAAAGAACCCGGCTGTATCGCTTGTGCTTTGCATGCAAACATTAGAGAATTCTGAGGCATCCCTTGGCTCTGTCCATTTGGGCGCTGCGGCAGGTGGACGCCAGCGTAAATCATCGACGGGCGGCGCCGCAAACGGAATCGCTTTGTAGTTTTGAATACCCGCTTCGGACTGGACGCCGACAATCGGGCCTTGAGGCGTATCAATCTGGATGCCCGGTTTTTCCGCAGGTGAGCAGGCGGCCAGTCCCGCCGCCAAGAGCCCGGCTGTCATGACTGCTATTATATATTTTTTAAACGGCACTTTGCTCTCCGACATCACTATGCATTGCCGCATCAATGTTGTATGCGCGCGCCCATGTCAATCATGCCGCATATTGCCATCATCGGAGCCGGACTTATTGGGCTGTCTGCCGCCGATAGTCTTATTGCGCGCGGCGCGCGGGTAACGCTGATTGATAAGCGCGCAGGGCCAGGACAGGGCGCAAGTTTTTGCAATTCCGGTATGATCCATCCCAGCCAAGCGATGCCTTGGATGATGGCTTCAGACTGCGACGATGAGGCAGCGCTTGCCGCGCGTCATGTTTACAGCCTAGCTTGCGTCTCGGCGAAGTTACTTGAGGCGCGCATGCGGGCGCTCGGCGTCAAAGCCTTACCCACGCCCGGATGTATTCAGATTTTTGAGACGCCGCAAGCGGCTATTAACGCGCAGGCGGCCTATAGGTCGCTTGGCGTGCCGTTTGAGCGCAGGGATAATTCGCGCTGGGCCTTTAGCCGCGACAGCCTGTATTTTCCGGGCGATCGGTGCGGTAACGCCCACGCTTATTGTGCGGCGCTTGCGCGGGATCTTACGGCTAAGGGTGCGCGCTTTCTGTATGACACAGCCTCCGTCGTTTTACGGGCTGATGGCGGCGGCGTGGATTTGAGGGTTGATAACCAGCGGCTCGAAGCGGATCATATTATTGTTGCTGCCGGAGCGCAGAGCGCTTTGATATTGCAGTCTCTTGGTCTTAACCTGCCGGTTCGCGCCCTGCGCGGACATGCGCTTAATTTCAAGCGGCCGGATATTGATCTGCCGCCGCTCCCTATAATGCACTATCCCACTCGCACAGCCTTGACGGTTTTTGACGATCATGTCCGTCTGTCCGGGACAATCCATGAAGACGATCCCGGCGTGCTGTTAGAAATTTGGCGTACCATTGCGCCGGAAATCACTCTGAAATTGGGAGAGCCCATTCAGACTTGGAGCGGCGAGCGCCCGCTATGCGATTTGGGACGGCCTATTATCGGTTCCACGCCTGTGCCCAGTCTTTGGGTAAATACGGGGCATGCGCATATGGGCTGGACATTATGCGCTGGCTCGGGCGTAATCATGGCTGATATGATATTGGACGGTATGCGCTATGAGCGCTTTGGCTGGCCGGTTTAACGTGTCTTGATCTGCTTTTTAGCCTCTATGCATCATTACATTCTGCGGCCCTATATGTAACATCGGCCAATTCAGTAATGCCTTTTCAAGGCTTTCTTGACATAAGCGCCTTATATCCGTCAGACTATTACGAATTTTAAGGTAAATGTATTGGGGACGCCATGGCTAAATCAACCCGCCGCCCACACCGCATCTATACGATTGTGATGTGGCTTTTGTCTGTCATTTTCGCCGGGTTTCTTATCGGCTTTGGCAGCCTTGTCATAAAGGACTTACCGCGTGTCGACCAATCCGTCACCCAAGAACAATTTGTTGACGGGGTAGAGCTGTCTGCGGTGAAGGCGAAGCAAGAGAAAGCCTCCGGCACGCTTGAAGACTTGCGGCGCTCGCTCGAAGATGCCCGGTCCGCCGCGCAATCTGCGCAAGGCGAATATAATAGCGCAAAAGCGTCTCTGGATAATTGGCTTGCGACGCGCACAGCCACCGAAGCATCAGCGCAAAACCCGGAAGTTTTGCTGCGGACACGCCGTCTGGAGACCCTGAAAGCCGCCGAGCGCCTTGCGGAGCGCAATGTAGAAGATACCGAGCGCAGCCTTACGCAGGCACAGCGGGAAGTTCGTAGCCTATCCGATGAACGCTCTGCGCTCTACCGGGCAGCAGAAGGCGATTATTCTAAAGCGCGCCGCAGTCAGGAATTACGGGTATTCTTATTCCGCTTGGCACTGACGCTCCCGCTTTTGCTCGTTGGGGGCTGGATGGCGGCGCGTAAACGCAGTAGTTCTTATTGGCCGCTTTATCGCGGATTTGTTCTTTTTGCTCTGTTTGCGTTTTTTGTCGAGCTTGTGCCTTATCTACCGTCTTATGGCGGGTATGTGCGTTACGCTGTTGGTATTGTCACCGTCCTGATCTCCAGCCATTTTATTATTCAAGCCATGCGGCGATATTTAGAGCGTAAGCAAAACGAAGAGGCGCGCTCCGAGGAAGAGCGCAGGCAATCGATCGGCTATGAGACGGCATTAAAGAAAATAGCCGCCAAAACCTGTCCGGGGTGTGACCGGTCGATTGTCACGCGCGATGGTGTGGAAACGGAGTTTTGCGTGCATTGCGGCATTCGGCTGCAAAAGAAATGTCAAAGCTGCGGGGAGAGAAACGTATCTTTCCATAAGTTCTGTCTGTCTTGCGGGGCGGCCTCGGATATTCCTGGGGAACCGGATGATGCTTCTGCCATTTCTTGACATTTCTTGATACATCATGATACAGCGCATGCGGAGTTCGCCATGGGAAATCAACGTACTAAATTCGCTACGCAAATCGACGAGGCAATTTTACTCGACATTCGCAAGCTTGCTAAGACCGAGGGTAGGCAAATTCAATCTATTATTGAAGAGGCGCTGACGTCTCTGCTGGCGGAGCGCTCCAAAGGCCGGATCAGGCCTGATGTTCTTTCCGCTATGGAGGAGTGTAACGAGCGTTATGGCTCGGTTTTGCGTGAACTCGCGAAATAATGCGGATCTATCTCACGGTCGTTGAGGTTCTAACGATTCACGCAGATCAGATACGCCGCTACGGCGGTGCTTCCGGGCTTCGTGATGCGGGACAACTCGAAGCGGCTTTATTTAGGCCTCAAAGTGGATATTATGCAGATATTGTAGCCGAAGCCGCCGCATTGTGGGAGAGCTTGTCACAGAATCACCCCTTTATTGACGGGAATAAGCGCGCGGCTTTTATGTCTATGTTCGTTTTTCTTTACACAAATGGTCACGTCTTGACGGCAGAGGCGGGTGAAACCGAGACTTTTATATTAAACCTGTACGAAACTGGCACGTTCACATTTGATGCTATAGAGGCTTGGCTGCGGATAAATGTAGCGCCCCGCGGTTAGCGGGAGGTGTCTTGAGCTTAGAAAAACTCTTCAAACACCCGTGCTGTGCGGCGCTGTACGAGGGCTGTGAGTTTTTGTAGGCCGTAATGATCCAGCATCAACCGCGCAATCTCTTCCCGTCCTAAAAATTCGTCTTGGCAGCGTATATCGAGTACATGGGCGGCGAGTTCGCTCAGCGGAATTTCGGCAAAGCCGCGCGGGCCAAGGGTGCGGAGCTGAACGCGGGGCTGTCCGGGTAGGCGGATGATCCAACCTACCGGATCATTGGCATCGTTAATTTCCGAATCGTTTTCTCGCTCGATTAAAAGCGCTCCGGATTTCTCCGCGAGTAGTACGGCCCGCATAAACCGGCTGCGTACGGGCTGCGTGATTTTCAGTAAGCCGCCTGCCTTGGCGTAGGTTTGAAAAAGATGTAGGCCCTGCATCGGGCCTTGCGCGGATAGTATTTCCGTCAGCCCGTCCATAAATTGCGCTTGAGATGCGCGGCGCGGGTCAGCGACTGGACGGAACGTCCACTCGGAAAAGGGGATAAGGTCGATTGTAATCATAACAGTATTCTGATGCGTGTATATGAAAACGCCGTTAAGCCGATACGAAAGGATACTCGTATATGCATTAGGGCTTTTGCTAAGCGCCTAGTGTATGTATAGCAGAACTCGCGCATCGGAGTCATATTCGGCAAGCCTGACACTGCGATCGGCGCGGGAGCGCCGTCCCGCCCGACGCGCACTTGGCGTATCTGTGCTTTCAATAGGCCGCCTCACTTAATCCCAAGCGCGCCAACAATAACATCATGGATTTCGTTTTGCTCCATT
>CAYGRF010000032.1:0-22320 GCA_964352275.1 uncultured Caulobacterales bacterium | reverse complement strand
ATGATGCCTGGCGCAACTGTTAACCGTATCGAAGAACTTGAAGCCGAACTTGCAGCGGCGAAAAAAGAACTGACAAAGACGACAAAGAAGGCGAAGAAAAAGGCCAAAAAAGCCATCAAAACCACGACAAAAAAAACATTGACTAAAGCGAAAAGCGTAGCCGAGACCGTGAAAACAGCGCCAAAACCCAAAGCTGATACGGCGGATAAAAAAACGGACGCCCCGACAAAAACAAATCCCGTGCTAAAGGCCGCAACAAAACCAGCCGCAAAGCAAGAGCCACGGCACATTCCATATTTTAACGATGTAAAACGTTATGACCCGCTCGCCAGCGAAGATGTCGTTCGCAAGATCGTTAATCATTGCGGCATTGCGCTTCGCAGCGAAGATGCGCGTTATGTTGCCTGCACAGACGAGAGTGAGCGCAACACGGTACGCGATAGCTGGCTTAAGAAAAAACTGGAACTTGATGGATCTGATGCAGATCTGGATAAAAAGGTTTTAAATGTTTGCTCTATTATGCAGCGCGATAACCGCAAAAACCGCGTCACATTTTATTACCTCGCAGCTAAAGCAGAGAAGAAACTCGACACGCTTTAATCGCAAGAGCAAATACATAAACAAAAAGCCGGATTCACTCCGGCTTTTTTATGCATAAAACTTGCGGCAATTATGCTTATTCCGGCAAGCGCATAGGCCCTTTTTTCGTCGCGGACCATCGGAGCCAGATCAGGAAAATTTTAGGACCTTCAACCAGATAGCGTTTCCACAATCGGCCCGGCTCTGACATCAAGCGGTGCAGCCATTCGAGGCGCTTCTCCTGCATCCATTTCGGCGCGCGCTGTACGCGGCCCGTAATGAATTCGAGACTGGCCCCAACGCAAAGCCCCAAACCCACACAATCTCCGCGCTCCAAACAGGCCTTAGCGACCATTTCTTGCTGAGGCGATCCCACGCAAATGAACACATAGCGGGCAGGATGATCGGCAACAAATTGCGCGGCAGCGGCGACCGCTTCAGGCTTTTTACGCATCCCCATGGGCGGTTCATGGTGATGAATTGTGCGAATTCCGTAGCGCTTTCGAATGCCGGCAATAATATCCGCATCCGCGCCAATCACCGTGATGGCCTCGTCTTTTTTGATCACATTATCAAAAAGCTGCGCGGTCAAATCCGACCCCGGCACAGCGTGAAGCGGCACGCCGGAAAATTTTGCTAAAAGTTCTAATATACGCGAGTCGCATACTGATAACCATGATGTCTCATAAAGCGGGGCAAATACCTCCGGCTCTTTCCAAAGCCGGACAATATGGTCGACATTCGGCGTCACAATATAGCGAAAGCTGTGTTGGGTGGTCATCCATTTTGCCCGTGACAGTGTTTGCAACGGCGTTAACGGATCGAAAACCGCCCCGACAAAATTATAAGACCGGGGATTAACCCGCCAGTCCATATGGCCTGGACGTATATCGCCGCGTTGGTCTTCCCCGCGCATAACAGCCGGTATAATCCCGTCTCTTTGCTCTATGTCTTGCGCGCTGGCATCTGCGCTTTCCTGCGGCTTTGGCATATGACCCACCCTTAATTATGAGCGAGTCTTATAGCAAAGGAGAGTTAGCATTCGGTTTACGGAGAGGGCGGCGGCTGATCCTGCGGCTCTGAATTCTCTGTTTCTGCGTCCGAAAGTCCATTGAGAACAGGCGCACCACGATCTGAACCGACCGCCGTGCGGCGAATGTAGGTCAACAGAAGCTTGCCATACTCTTGCACCATTCGGCGAAATCGCGGCCCGTCTTCCCACCATTTGGGTGCATTCGGGGCCAGTACGGCATAAGGCGTCACGCGAATGCGCCCTCGCGCTGAGCCAATTTCTATTTCCGCGCGCGGCATATGATAGGCCGAAGTCACAAGAATAATATGTTCATACCCCAAAGCCTCCGACCAAATCGCGGTTTCCCGCGCATTACCAACCGTGTCGCGGGCCGCATAGTCCAAATCTACGCAGCAAGCGCCAAGCTCGGGAGTCAAAGAGAGCAGCTTTAAAATATCCTCACGGCTATTGCTTTCATTCACGCCGGAAATCAGAAGGCGTTCACCATAACCGCCGGACAGTAAGCTAGCTCCAGCCTCGAGACGGCCTCCGCCCTTCCCGGTCCAGACCACAATGCCATCAGCCTTAGGAATAATTTGCGGGCGTTTTTGATTATCAACCCTATGCGCAAAAGATAAAAACCCGCCGATAATAAACGCCAAGATTATCAGAAAAAGATAATAGAAGAACCGCCCCCAACCGCGTGCCTTTGGTTTGGATTTTTTGCTTTCACCTGCATTGGTTAGAGACGTTTGCGTCATAGAACTCGCCGTTCACGTTTGAGCCACCTCACGCTCGTAAGAATAGCAACACCCGCGCTGATCACCCCTAGCGCTATAACTAGCGCGGCTAGACCCGCAATATCCACGGGCCCAATAAATAATAATGGCAAAATATCAGCTGCAAACGGCGCGGTTATACCAAATAAGAGAATCAAAAACAAAAGCGCGCCTAGCGCTCCGGCCATCGCTGCGGCTAGGCCTAAGCTAAAGAACCTTCGCGCAAATAAGCCGACAATAAACCGGTCGGGTGCACCGACATGTGATAGAACCCGCAAAATCGTCTCGCGCGCCTTAAGTACAGATTGCGTCGCATATGCCGCAACCGCCGCACTGGCAGAGAGTACAATGACAATAATGCCTATCATACCTGCCTTTACCGCTTGCCACGTTCGGCGTATATTGTCGCTCCATCGGCTATGATCGTCAACATCTGTTTCAAGTCCTGTAACGTCGAGCGCCGCTTTGATGGCTGGACTATCCAGCACTTCGCTGCGCCGTCCGCGCACTGTCAAAATAATCGGAACAGGTAAATCCTCAATCAAGGCCCGCTCCCCCAGCCAAGGCCGTAATAAATCCCGGCTTTGCGCATTACTCATGCGGTTAATCTTTGCGCTCGGCGCGGCGGTTTGAATAGCCTGCATGGCTTGATCAACCAAACTGTCATGATCCTCGCCGTTTTCAGCCAATATTTGTACCGTGACATTTCTGTTGAGATCAGACTGCCATTTCTGGCTTGCGCTAACACCTGCCAAAGTCAAAAGCAAAGTCAGAGCAGCGAGGAAACTCATCACCGTCATGATGATAAAGAGCAGGCGCTCTTCGCTCGCTCGGCGCGGCAGTAGCGCTATATCGGCAGGAAGCTGGAGTGTCATGCGCCCTCCGCCTGCGACAAACGCCCTTTGTCCAAATGATAGGTGCTGGCATGAAATCCGGAGAGCAAATCTCTATCATGCGTGGCAATCAAAATTGTCGTGCCCCCCCGGTTCATCTCAAGGAACAAACGCAGCAGCCGTTCCCCCATAGCCGGGTCAACATTTCCGGTCGGTTCATCGGCAATTAAAAATTCCGGCTTAGCTATGACCGCGCGCGCAATCGCTACGCGTTGCCGCTCGCCTCCAGACAGTGTCTCCGGCAAAGCCGTCATATGATCACCAAGACCGACCCACCTGAGCAATTCGGTAACATCGTCCAAATATGCATTCCTAGGCCGACCGGCTGCACGTAATGGCAGCGCAACATTTTGGAACACATCAAGATGAGCGATCAAGTCAAAGTCTTGAGACACAACGCCAATACGTCGCCTCATGAGCTGGATCTGACGCGGCGATAATGTACTCACATCTTGGCCAAAGATCGAGACGAGTCCGCGTACCGGCCGCATACCTAAATACAGCAAACGCAGGAGCGTTGACTTGCCAGCCCCTGACGCGCCGGTCAGGAAGGAGAACGACCCTTCGCGAAGCGCCAAATTAACCTCAGACAAAACGTCTTCGCCCCGTGCATAGCACAGGCTGACACGGTCAAGTTTTGCAATTATGTGCGGTTCGGTCATTACCGGCCTTCATCGTGCCTTTGGGCGCAAAGGGTCAAGCAAAATTCTCCAATGTTTCATGTGAAATCCTGCCCTATACTGAATGTGTGGTAAAGCTATGCATGTAGACTTTCTATCTACGATTCCTTAATCCTTTATGGCCAACTAGACATCATGCAAGGAATCGGCATTCTACATCAAAACGAATCGGCGCGTCCATGATACTTACCTGCCCAGATTGTTCTACGCGGTATTCCGTCAAGCGTGATGCTGTTGGCCCCAATGGCCGAACAGTACGGTGCTCCAATTGCGGCGCGACCTGGTTCGTCGCTTCTGAACCTGACACCCTAGCTCTGCAAGATAATGAAATTGAAAGCATACCCGCCGTCGAAACAGCGGACGCCCCGTCTCCCCCGGCAGACTCTTCCCACCCACTCAAAAAACGCCCTAAGCCCGCTCTCGGCGCCCATGTCCATGTCCGCGATAAAGCGGATCGACAGCGCCGCAATCGCCGCTTAATGGGCGTGTCTATGATATGGGCCGTCACCCTGGGTCTGCTCGTCACAGCGGGTGCGCTCGGCTATGTAAACCGCCAGCCCATGGTTGAATTGTTCCCCGGAACTGCGTCCCTGTTCAAGGCTGTGAGTACGCCGGTTAAAATCGGCGGGCTTGACCTCGAAGACCCGGCAACATCACAAACTGAAATTGACGGGCGTGCAACTCTGGTGATTAACGGTTATATTGTGAACCGCACAAAACAAGAGAAAGCCGCGCCGGATGTGCAACTCTCTTTGCTCAATGGGAATGAAGAAGAAGTCGCCAATTGGATTGTAGAAATGAACGCCGCTGCAATTGGCTCCCAGCAGCGTATTGAATATATTTCGCAATATCCGGATCCGCCTGTTGATGCCGCTTATTTGCGGTTCGAATTTGCCGATGAGACCGCACACCGCCAAGCTGTGGGCAGCGCGCAATCCGGCGGCTCTCAATAGGCTTGCAGATTGTGCTGTACGCGGCATAATAGCGCCGTGAGCGAGGACTTTGACAAACGTGAATGGCAAGCGGCTGAAGAGCTGGCTGAGAAAGCGCGCCTAGACCGTCTTGAAAAAACCAAAAAAGCCAAAGCGCGCGCCGCGCGTAAAGCCCAGCGTAAATTAGAAAAGCTCGCACACACACTCAAAGAATCCGGAGACTTAACCGATTGGGAGGAAGAGTTCGCGGAATCCGTCACCGAGCGGCTTGAGCAATATGGCAGCGCATTCCATGATCCCGAAAAGGGCAGTCCCGCTGATGCCTTGTCCTATGCACAAAAACACGTCATATCCGCCCTTGGGAAAAAGGCGCGCGCTGAGATGTCAGCCAGCAAACCTAAAGGCCTGCAGGCTAAAAAAGGCTTTGGCCGCAAACAGGCTTTTACGCCGCGCGTTCGTCATATTGATGATGAGATTCCGAACTCGGCTGATGATAGTGCAGCGAAGACAGACGCGAAAAAAGACAAACTGCCCAAACACCACAATACCAAACGCCCTTTCTTGAGACTGGTTCAATCCGAGGACGACACATGAGCATGATCATTGAGACTGAACGTCTGATTTTACGCGAAATTGACCTTATTAAAGATTTAGACGGTTTTGCCGAAGCCATGAGCGATGAAGAGACGGTACGCTTTATTGGCGGGAAGACCATGAACCGCGCCGAGACATGGCGCTCCACAGCCATGCTGATCGGCCATATGAAAGTCCGTGGATATGGGTTTATGTCAGTGATTGAGAAATCTAGCGGGAATTGGGTTGGCCGGGTCGGGCCTTGGTACCCGGAAGGCTGGCCTGAACCTGAAATTGGCTGGACGATACACCCGGCGCATACGCGCAAAGGGTTTGCCAAAGAAGCGGGCGCAGCCTGTGTGAAATATGTGTTTGAAGAGCTCGGCTGGGAGCGGGTCATTCATGTTATCGCCGATGACAATATTGGGAGCATCAAAACTGCCGAAGCCATTGGATCGACAAAAATGTATCCAATCACACATCTACCGCCTTTCGGTGTTGTCAAATGCTGGGCATATGGACAAATGAAACCGGGTTAAGTGCTCGGAGCATATTTGCGTTCATGCGCGAGCAGCCAGTCCTTTTTATCAACCCCGCCTGCATAGCCGCCAAGTCCGCCGCCTTTTGCGATAACCCGGTGGCACGGCACTATCAATGCCAGACCATTATTAGCGTTTGAAGAGGCCACCGCGCGAACAGCTTTGTCATTGCCGATATAATCCGCCAAATCAGAATATGACCATGTCTGCCCAAACGGTATGTCGCAGAGCGCACGCCATACGGATTGTTGAAACAGCGTTCCCGTGAGCGCGAGCGGCGTTTCAAACCGCGCCAGTCGCCCGGCAAAATAATCTTCAAGCTCTTGCTCTATCTGATCAGTGATGACTGTGCGCCCCGGAATAATCGCCCGGTCTCGCCGTTTCGATAAACGCTCAAATTGCCGCTCTAGGTTTTTGCGGTTGGTAAATTCGAGTAAATATAGATACGCTTCATCGCAAATCGCCACCATAGGGCCAAGCGGCGTATCGAGCCATTCAATCAGCAAAGGCGCGAACCCGCCGTCATTAGGGGCTTGGCCAAATGTCTTGGCGAAAGCGGTACGAAAGCCGCTGGGCGAATTGTAGCCAGCCGTTAATTGTGCCTCTATGACCTTTTCGCCCTTGGATAAAGCCGTGGTTGCTAACGCCATGCGGCGGCGGCGGGCATAATCGGAAAATGTCATATTAAACCGAGCTTTAAATTGCCGCCGGGCTGTTGACGGGTCGATGCCTTCGGCTTGGAGGTCTTTCTCCCCCCAGCGGCGCTCCGGGTCATTTTCTACAAGGGTGATCAGCCGCTTGACCAAAGATGTGGCTTCCCCCGGTTTTTTCATTGGGTGGCAGCGCTTACAGGCTCTGTACCCGTCTTTGAGTGCGGCTTCAGCATTCTCATAAAAGTGGCAGTTCTCTGGCTTTGGAGTGCGCGCCGGACAGCCAACCCGGCAAAAGACGCCGGTGCTGGATACGCCCACAAAAACAGGCGCAACATAGCTCGTGTCGCGGCGGGCAAAGATGTCATAAAGCTGGTCAAAATCTTTCATCATGAAAACATGCTAACATAGATTGCGGTGCCGCGCCGCCGAAAATCGGGCATTGTTATTCCGCCCGTTAATGCGTAAACACCGCCCCATAAAAGGACATGCTCATGACTGTACACCTCCATAAAAATGATTTGCCCGCCGACATAGATTTTGGCCGCAGCGTAGCCGTTGATACTGAAACACAGGGGCTTTCTCTCGTTCGCGATAAATTATGCTTGGTGCAGCTCTCGGCGGGCGACGGCGACGCGCATATTGTTCAGGTGAACCGCGAGACTTATGACTGCCCAAACCTCAAAGCCCTCATGGCGAATACGGATGTTGAGAAAATATTTCACTTTGCGCGGTTCGATGTTGCCATTATGCGCCGGGATCTCGGCATAGATATCACCCCGATTTTTTGTACGAAAATTGCATCAGGTCTTGTCCGTACCTATACTGACAGGCACGGCTTAAAGGATATTTGCCGGGAGCTTCTCGGCGTTGATTTATCCAAGCAACAACAAAGCTCGGATTGGGCCAGCGATGTCTTAACCAGCGCGCAGCTTGACTATGCGGCGTCCGATGTTCTTTATTTGCATCAACTCAAAACAATCCTGTCGGCGCGTCTGCTGCGTGAAAACCGGTTTGATCTAGCAGTCTCCTGCTTCGAGTTCCTCCCAAGCCGCGCCGCGCTTGACCTTTTAGGGTGGGATGATGTTGATATTTTCTCCCACAACCTCAAGCGCGCGCAAACTTAAGTTTGCTGTATTTCCTGAACTTGACTATCGCTTTGTCCAGCACCTTGTTTTATAGAAAGCCATCATGACAGGAACGGACGCACACCAAGCCAGTGAAGCTTTAGGCCTATGGGAGCCAAAACGTACGCTTACGCTTGCAGCGGCCCGGCGGCATTCCCGAAACATTAAAATTATCCGCGGGATTTTGCTGGGCTTATCCTTGCTTTTAATAGCAGCGCTTGTTTGGCAGTTTGCCAGCCAAGGTACAACGACATTCCCGGAAGATAATCCAGACGAGTCTGTGCGTATGACCAATCCGCGTTATAGTGGCCGTACCGATGACGGCCTACCCTACTTCCTTACCGCAGCCGAAGCCATCCGCACAACCATGAGCGAGAATATCGTTGATCTAGTGGACCCGGTTCTGCATTTCTACCGCGTGGACGGCGCTGATGAGTCGACGATTATCGCCGCAACCGGCCAGTATGATGATGTCGCGAAAGTCTTAAACCTTAAAACCACGGTCGAACTTAAAACCGATGACGGCAATCACTGCACGACAACTCATGCCCGGATTTTCGCGCAGGCTAAAACCGTAGAAGGTGACGAGCCCATTCGATGCGTAGGAGGTTTCGGCACGGTGAATGGCAATGCCTATGAAATTCTTGAGAACTATTCAGTCTTTGTATTTAAGGACGGCATGGACGCTCTGTTAGAACAAGACGAAAAAGAGGCAGCGGGCGGCGAAATTGTGCCCGAAGGCACCCCAAATGAGGATCAACCATGAGCCCGCGGTCAATAATTTTTGCACTGATGGCTATTGTGTTTTTTATCGCCCCCGCGCATGCACAGTTTAGCTTTGGCGGTGATGAAGACATTCTGATTGATGCTGTAAAAGCGACCTATAAAGGCCAAGAAACAATCCTTGAGGGTTCCGTGGATGTTCGCCAGGGCACAGCGCAAATCCTGTCAGACACGATGCATATTTACCGGGACAAAGCCGCAGATGACACGGGGCAAAGCGTAGCGCTCGGCGTTGTCACACGGATCGAAGCTGAAGGCAACTTCACATATATTACGCCCGAAAGCACCGTCACGGGCGCGCGCGGCGTTTATGAGCGCGCGACAGGCATTATTACCATTACAGGCAATGTGAAAGTGGTTCAGGCTTCGGGCAATGTAGCCAATACTGATAAGTTGATTTATGATGTTAAGACTGAGACGATACGCTTTACTGGTAATTGCCTTGGAAAACGGTGTAACAATCGATCATCGATTCGTATTGAGGAGCGGTAAGGAGCGAACTATGAAAAAATATATGTCTTCTGCCATTGCGGCAGTGTTTTTGATGGCCTTACTTCCGGCGACGGCGCAAGCCCAATTTAGCCGCAATAATAACGCACCTATTGATGCCAGCGCTGACGATATTGTCAATCAAGGCAGCATCACGGTTTTGCGCGGGCAAGTGGATGTCCGCCAAGGGCCGACGCGCATCTTGGCTGACGAAATGAAAATCTTTAGCGGGTCTTCCACTGGCGGCGTTGGCGCGGTGGGCGATATTGAAAAAATCGAAGCGACAGGGAATTTCTATTACCTGACCCCGGAGCAAGAAGTACGCGGCGCGAACGGTGTTTATACTGAGCGCGATAATACATTTGTCGTGACCGGAGATGTGATTTTACTACAAGGTGAAAATGTCGTCACCGGCGACCGGCTTGTTTATAATCTTGGCTCGGAAGAAGCCCGCGTGACCGGGTCTTGCAAAGGCCGCCGCTGCGGCTCTCAAGGCCGGGTCAATATCCTTATTAAAAGTACAAATAATAGCGCGCTCGGCGCATCATAATATAATTATAAAGTGAGACAGCATGGCTGATACCGAGTCTGCGCCGACCGAACACCGCGTCCCCGCAACAGGGCTTGCCGCCAATAATATTGGTAAGGCTTACCGTGGCCGTGTGGTCGTCAAGGACATTACTTTAACGGTACAGCGCGGCGAAGTCGTAGCATTAATGGGCCCCAACGGAGCAGGTAAAACCACGAGCTTTTACATGATTATGGGGTTGATTGAGGCCGATCGCGGCATGATCACGCTTGACGGCGAAGACATTACCAATCTGCCCATGTATCAACGCGCCCGGCTTGGCGTTGGTTATTTGCCGCAAGAGCAGTCAATTTTTCGCGGCTTGTCAGTGGAAGAAAATATCCGCGCCGTGGTTCAACTCACGGAAAAAGACCGTTCAAAATGGAACGACAATGTGGATGCGCTGTTGGATGAGTTAAACATTGGGCATATCAAAAAAAGCCCGGCACTCGCGTTATCCGGCGGGGAGCGCCGACGCGTGGAGATCGCCCGCGCCTTAGCCTCACGGCCAAGCTTTATTCTTCTGGACGAACCATTTACCGGAATTGATCCGATTGCGATTGCCGACATTTCCGAGCTTGTGCTTTACTTGAAGAAACGGGGGATTGGTATTCTGATTACCGATCACCGCGTCCGCGAAACACTTGATATTGTCGACCGGGCTTCCATTCTGTTTCAAGGTGAAGCTCTATTCGAGGGGACGCCTGACGAAATTCGCGCCAATAAAGATGTGCGCCGTGTCTACCTCGGCGAGAAGTACGCGTAAGGGCGCTCTGCGCAGCTTGAAATAGGCTAAGCGAGCGCCCCCATTATAGAACGCAGCTCAAGACCTATTCGCCAAAAACAAAAATGACCCTTTTATCAATCGGTTTATCCGAGTGAGATCGATAATCACGAATGGTAATGATTATTGCCGTGGACACACAGCGGCAAAGCGCATACATAGCGGTGCGCAAATTAACGCTAAAAATGGAGACCTTTATGGGATATTCTTTCGCAATTGTCGGCGCGACAGGAAATGTCGGGACAGAAATGCTCGAAATTCTCTCACAAAGCGATTTAGAGATCGGCGAGGTCTATGCCGTCGCTAGTCGCCGCTCCATTGGCCGCGAAGTTACATTTGGTGACCGGACGATAAAATGTCACGATATTGAGCAATTTGACTTTTCCAAGGTCGATATCGCCCTCATGAGCGCTGGCGGAGATGTATCGAAAACATGGTCACCGAAAATTGCCGCCAAAGGCGTTATCGTTATTGATAATTCCTCGGCTTGGCGCATGGATCCTGACGTTCCACTTGTGGTGCCCGAAGTCAATGCAGACGCTGTTGCTGGGTTTACAAAGAAGAACATTATCGCCAACCCGAATTGCTCAACTATTCAATTGGTTGTCGCGCTCAAGCCGCTCCATGACCGGGCGACAATCAAGCGTGTTGTTGTCTCAACCTATCAATCCGTGTCTGGCGGGGGTAAGAAAAATATGGATGAGCTTTGGCTTCAAACCAAAGGTATTTACTCCAACGAAGACCTTAAGCCCCACAATTTTACAAAACAAATCGCGTTTAATGTGATCCCCCACATCGACGTCTTTATGGATAGCGGCGAAACCAAAGAAGAATGGAAAATGAATGTCGAGACCAAAAAAATCCTCGACCCGAAAATCAAGGTTACGGCAACATGTGTGCGCGTTCCCACCTTTGTCGGTCATGCCGAAGCCGTCAATATTGAGTTTAAAGACGAGCTTTCAGCCGATGAAGCCCGCGCCATCCTACGCGAGAGCCCGGGCGTCATGGTGTATGATAAGCGCGAGGACGGCGGATATATGACGCCGGTTGAATGCGTTGGCGAATATGCCACCTATGTCTCGCGGATTCGCGATGACAGTACGCAAGATAATACGATCAATATGTGGATTGTCTCCGATAACCTTCGCAAAGGCGCGGCGCTCAATACCGTACAAATCGCCGAAGCCCTCATCCATCGGGGACTGCTCGGCAAAAAGGCCGCCTAAAAAGGTTTAGACCAAGTAAACCTGCGGCTATTCCATAGCAATGGCGAGGTTGCTGCACGGTGCGCCGCAGCCTTTCTTAACCCGCAATATGGCGTCCATTTTTGGCGTTTGAGTCACAAAGCGCTCGCCGCTAACTGTGCTGAGGGTGACGACGCCTTTATGGGTTTGCATGGCGCTCTCGACAGTGCCGGTATAAATGAGGTTGACGGCATCTTCCCATTTGAGCGTCTTAGCGGCCGGCGCATCATCATATCCCGCGCTGCTGCATGATATGAGCGCGAGTGCTACTGAGCTTATGACTGAAATCCGTAACATTCGGTTGGGCATAATCGTCTCCTATTCTGTCTATTGCGTCTTAACCCAGCCCGCTAAATAAGGCGCGCTGTTGTAGGCTCAGCCCTTTGGGGTTCGTAAATTTCAAACTCGTCCGCGTGGGCCTGATGGTGAACGTCGCAGCATCGAAAGCGCCGTAATCCTGCGACGCGACATTATCAATGACGATCAACTTTACAGATGCCCGGTCGCGCCTGAAATCAATATCCGCATAGCCATTATGCTCAGCATTGTAATATCTAACATTCGAGTTAGCCTGCGTCATTAAGAGCGCGTAAGGCGTGACGTTCTCCCGCATATAGGCCGCAAGCGTCTCAGAGGATACGGACGTTGTGCCTATTTCAATCCCCATTTTGTCCCCGTCCTTGTCAACAAGGTCATTACTCCAAAATTCGTGAGCGTCCCCGGTAATAACAAACATGTCCGTAACGTCCGCCGCTTTAAGGCGCGCATATAGTTTCTCACGCGCGGCCGGGTATCCGTCCCAACTATCGGGATAGACGGGAAGGTTATACTTGGAGAGCTCTACGAACTCTCTGACGCCGTCCCAGACCGTTTCAATTGAAGCCAAAGCCGCCTCATTAACATGCGGGGTCATATCCGGAGTGGAGACTTTTCCCATCACGATTTGATTCGCCACGACGCGCCACGGCTTACCCGCGCGTTTAGACGCGGCCAGCGTGTCGGTAACGAAGTCCAATTGCGCCTCGCCAAGCATGTCACGTTTCGGATCGTTTAAAATTTCAGTTCTAAATTTTTCGGGGCCGCCCTCTTCGCGCAGCATGTCAAAATAATCATCAATAATGAGCGGTTTGCTGCGTGCGAGTAACCGGGTCTCCAAAGCCGTTAGGGTGAGTAAATCACCCCACTCAAACGCGCGAAACAGGGACTCACGGGGACGTCCGGGCGCAGGGTCACGCACAGGCATCCATTCATAATAGGCGCGCAGGGCAGCCTCCTTGCGCGTCTCCCAATCGCCTTCATCAGGCTGGTGGTTTTCAGCTCCGCCCATCCAGCTATCATTACTCGTTTCATGATCATCCCAAATGGCGATCATGGGCATTTTCGCGGTGACCGCTTGAAGAGACGGATCTGAGCGGTATTGTGCGTGGCGCGTTCGGTAATCATCGAGTGTCAGGATTTCATGGCGCGGTTCATGTAAACGCCCAATGTCGGCTGCGCTTGTACCCAGAACCGAGTCCGCGCCATATTCATAGAAATAGTCACCCAAATGAATCAGCGCGTCAAAATGATCTTGGCGCGCAATATGGTCATAGGCGTTAAAATATCCGTGTTGCCAGTTAGAGCAGGAAACAATGGCAAACCGCGCGCGCGCCGCATCGCCCTCGGGCAAAGTTTGGGTCCGCCCTATAGGCGAGGTATAAATATCAGTTTGAAACCGGTAATAATAGGATGTGCCGGGATTAAGATCAGGGGCATCAATTTTCACCGTCCAGTTACGTGCGGCATTTGTTGTAAATGTGCCTGTGGCCGCCGGGTTTATAAAATCAGGGCCCTGAGCGATCTGCCACGTCACGTCAATTTGTCCCGCCGTCGGAGCTGAGGGCGTCACCCGCGTCCACAGAATGACTGAACGCGCAAGCGGATCACCGCTGGCGACCCCATGCGCAAACACCCCGGTAGCAGCGTCAGAATCCGCCGTGAACATATCAGGGGTAGGCGCTGTACACGCCGCCAAGCCGCTGGCTGCGCCAACGCCTAAAACGCCGCGCCGAGTAAAATATTGCCGCATGTAGGTTATCCCGGTTTCAAATCTAAGGCCTAATCTAACAGGAATAAACAGTGCGTGCAAAGGCAACGCTTAGAATTATTTTGGCCGGAAGCCAGCAAAAATATTCATAAAAAAACGGGCCCTAAAGCCCGCTTTGAAGGTTTGTTGTGTCTGCAGGTTTAATCTGCGGCTACAATCCGCCGGGCCCGCAATCATTTTGCAAGAAGTCCAGCATCTCTGTGTAGAGTTTTTTCTGGTGCTCATACATCAATGTAACCGAGAAGTGATCGGCTTGTTCTAATGTAACAAAACGGTTCTTTGCTTTGAAGGGTACGCCCGTTTTTGTTCCTACGCCTTGACTGATTTGCATCACAGGGATAACGGCATCGGCGCTTTTACGCGGATTCGGGTATAATGTTGTTGTGCACACACTATCGTCAACTCCGCCGGAACAGCTGCCGATCTCTTTACTTTTTGCAACACGCTCCATTTCATTCCGGTAGTCCTTGAAGTTGAAATAGAGAACACGTGCATCTTGCTTTGGATGCACCATCATGACGGGAACATTGACTTTTTCCATCTCTTCAATGGGATTGATACCAACGAATCCACCGCGCGCGCGCGCCCAATCTGTGATCATATCGTCTTTGAGAGGCCCGCTTCCGCCGCGAGCGCGCTTGAGATAGACCTTTTTGGGGTCTGCGACAGCCGCACCGGCAATGACGCATTGATAGATATTTGGCTCACGAGACGCCGCGACGAGCGCTGCGTAGCCGCCGTAAGACCAACCGAACATAGCCATGCGGTCCGGATCAGCCATACCCTGTTCCACGAGATAGAGCGCGCCATCATCTTTATCGTCCTGCATGTCGAGGCCGTGCTGACCCATGGCAGAATCGAAATGTTCTCGCCCCCAGCCCACTGACATACGGTATTGTGGCTGCAAGACCATGTAACCATTATTAGCCAAGAACTGTCCCCATTCATCATAAGCAATGATTTCGTTAACGTGCGGACCGCCGTGCGGAAGCACAATCAATGGATGCGGGCCTTCGCCTTTTGGAATAGTGACATATCCGGGAATGATTTTCCCATCACGCGCCGGATACCGAATATATTTAACATCAGAAAGATCTTCCGGCTTAACCAACGGGTTGCGGCTTCCGATCAGCATCATTTTCCCGTCTTTCACTAGCCAAAACGAGCCTGGATCCCTTGGGCCCGTATTTTGTACGACCATGGTTTGGCCATCGCGTGAACGGCTCGTGATATTAACATGGTGAGAATGGGGGATTTTGGCTTCCATTTGCTCATGAAGCGCTTTTTCCTCCATGTTGAGCCAATACCGCTCACGTTTTGCGCCCGAATAACGGACAGCAACAATGGAGACATCTGAGTCGGGCGATCCCCACGCATTTGAATGACTTTGAACGCCTAAGACATCGGCATCCTCATCTTCAAATATTTTATCTTTGAAAGTACTTGTCGCCAAGTCGTAAGTCCATAGAGCCGCTTTATCGCCGTGATGAGCAGAAATCATGTAAACAGTGCCGGGGTCTCCCTTAACTGGCGCAGCAAGGCCTTCAATGCCACCAAGAAGACGATACATTTGGTCATAATCATCACCATTTTCACGGGTCCAATATTCTTTCCATTCCGTACTATCCGGTAGGCGGTAAAAAAAGGCCCGTTCTCCGTCACGAACGCCTTGCGCAAACCTTGGACGGCCTTTCCCGTCAAATTGAATGCCAAAAATATCTTCATTGCCTTTCAGCACAAGCTTTTGAGCGCCAGTTTTCACATTATATCGAAAATAAGAACGCGGGCGGAACCGCGCAAACGGATCAACCCCCAAATCGCCGCCAACATCGGCGCCGGTTGCAATCAGGATTTCATCGGGTTCACTAGGAAGAGCATTGACAATTGCGAAACCGGCCCCTTCCGTACGCGTTCTTTTGTCTTCCAGGCTTTTGAATTTCTTGGTCTCTATGTCATAGGAGAAAAGCAGAGTGTCCCAGCCTGTATCTTCCGGGCCGCGCACATTTTTACGGGTCCATTTCCACGTATTTCCCACAATGACAGTGTCACTAACCCACTGCGGCGCTCCGCCTGGGAAGAAGTCCATCGGATCCGCCCCAATTGTATTCATCGGCTTCGAAAAATCGTCTGTGCTATAAATATCAATGGCGTATTTTCCGCCTTTATTAAGCAGACGCATGATGAAAAAGTGTTTTCCATCGGGCGATACAGCGACTGAATTGACCATATTCCGCATGGCAAAGGCATCAATAGGCACCGGCTTGGTTTCAGCCGCTTGAGCGGTGAGGCCAAGAGGCACGATTAGACTGCTACAGGCAGCAACAGCCGCCACAATCATTTTACGCATAGAATTTCTCCATTGTTGTGAGATCTGTTTAATAAAAAAAAAGCCCGTTGGCAAACGCAACGAGCTTTTTTCTTCAGTTATGGTCTGGGACGTATCGTCCTAGAAACCTTTACGCAGTTGTACGAAGAACTTCCGGCCATTCAGGTTGTAGCCCGACCCCAGTGGTACGTTAGAAATCGCTGTAACTTCTTGGCTATCAACAAGTGGCGGATCATTGTCGAGAACATTGGAAACAGCCAATGTAATGCCCCAATCTTGCTCACTGTTATTGTATGACATGCCGATATTGTGGACGAAGTAATCATCCGCAAAACCAACGTCGCGACAGTTTACATCGCCAACGGCCGGGCCGCCGCATGTATCCGAGAAGGTATCAGCAGTGCCGTTATCGTCTGTGTCGACACCAAATGCGTTAGCAAATGTGTCCAAACCATCGACATCTTGGTTCACTTTTCCAACATAACGGGCGAACCAATTCACGCTGAAGTCTTTATAGGTCAAGATGGTTCTAAGTGACCCTGTCCATTCAGCAAAACCAAACTCACCTTGGTCTTCATCGGTTGTTTCCTGACCATTCTCGCCAATCAGAAGCTGACTGACTTCGATCAAGTGATTTGCACGAAGGTCAAGTTCTAAGTCGAACGGACGATCAAAAGCTGTGAACTCTTGCTTATAGTTTGCATTGACATCAACGCCGCGAACTTTGTCTTTGTTCAGATTAATGAAGGCCTGGCTAACAAATTCGAGCTCATCATTACCGTCGCGTAAAATGCGGTCACAGAACGGGCTACGCGGCTCATTAGCGTTACGGTTCGAGTAACAATCATTAATAATGAACTGCGCACTTGGCCTGATAACCGAGTCCGTCACTTCGATATCGAAATATGACGCACCAATTGAGAGATCAAACGCATCCGTAAAGGGCTGGTCAAATGAGAAACCCAAAGTCAAGGACGTTGATTCCTCAGGCCGCAGGTCCAAAGATCCCTCACTAAACACTTCCGTGCTATAACTACCAGAGTTACCCGCACCCAATGTTAAGGGGTCTAAGCCCTCAGCGCGGCAACGTGCGAGAGTTTCAGGCTCACGTGGATCGAGCGCCGGATCATAAATAGCGGGTCCACCGCCTGGGCCTGCAACAAGCGACCCTGGAGGCACATTACACGGGTCAAACAGAGTCAAGAAGCCCGTTTGTGGCTGCAGGAAGTTCTCACGCAGGTTGGGAGAGCGGAATGATGTACCGTAACTCGCCTTTAAGAGAAGCGAGTCAACAGGACGCCAGCCGGTTTTTGCGGAGTAAACTGCCGCGCCGCCGTAAAACTCGTCTTCAAGAACCCGTGCTGACAGGTTCACGTCGAGCTGACGGAAGAATGGCTTATCGGCAACGACAGGAATGTCCACCTCGGCATAAGCCTCGCGAACCCCCTTCTTGCCTTGCGCGCCGCCATCAGAGAAGAAACCAAAGAATAGGCCATCACGCGCGATTTCATTCGGCGTTGATGAAATTTCATCCGTGCGGTGCTCAAGGCCCAAAACGGCGCTGATGTGTCCGGCAGGAACTTTAAGCACTTTACCCGACATAAAGGCGGAGAAAATTGTCTGCTTATAAGACGTATCAAATGTACGCTCGTCGAAGAGATAATCCCGCTCAGCCTGGGTCGCAAAATCACCAGCGACGCCAGTATAGAGAGAGTCTGCAAAAAGGTTTACGGGCACACACCCCGCGAGAACGTCCGGACGCACTGTTGTTCCCGGTTCTACCGTACAAGGCGCGAGGCCAAAGACGGGCGCCCCGCTTTGAATATTGTTACCCAAAGCAAATTGCAGGCGGTCATCACGAATACCTTCGCGCAAAGACGTACCGTTCGCGATTGAATGCGAAATCGTTGCTTCGAATGACCAATCTTCAAGATCGCCGCGGTTCATGAAAGGCATATCGCCCTTGAAACCACCAACAAGGCGGGTTTGCTCAATTGTCACATCAAAATCAGTACGGTCGCCATTTACGCCAACAATTGGCGTAGTGTCTTGTGGGCCGACAAAGTCGCCGGGGCCGTAACCGAATGCAGCCGTGCTACAATTGGCATTATCGAAGAAGCCTGGGTTTGTGAAATCAAATTGACCATCAGCGCCGCGAGGAACGCCAAGCCTTGCGCAAATACGTGCATCACGATTGTCGCCGTCCCGGTTCGGGTCACGGTCACGATAGTAAGTATTCCAGCGAGACTCAAAACCCGCATCAAAATTAAATGCGTTAGAGCCACAATCTACGCCGTTTGTACCGCAAGGGTTAAACGGGTTAGTGGCGCCAACATCTGGAAATAGTTGGAATGTTCCGTTATCACCGTTTGTTTCAACGCGGGAATACATAGCCTCGAAAAATGGCGTTATATTCGCATCGCCTTCGAGTGTGTACTCACCAAACGCCATCAAATTGTAACGGGTTTGCTCAGGGAATAATGTTGTTTCCAAATCGTTACCGTTGATTGAAAATTGCGGAAAGCCGAAATCTTGAACGCCGTCACCATCTGCATCAATCGGAACACCGCCGAGTGTTTGGTCAACATAGCCGGGAATGCCAATATTCGTTCCGCCAGTTCCCCCGTAAATTGATCCGAAAGTATTAGAGAACTCGAACAATCGGCTCGCAATGCCGTCAGCCTTACAATCGCTTGGCGCAGCGGCGGTAAACCCACCAAACCACTCATTATATCGCGTTTGGTCACTGATGCCGAGGGTGCGAATATTGCCGTTTTCGTCAATTTCGTAGTGTGTATCACAATCGCTTAGAAAGTCACGATCAGAGAGACGTACAGCGTCGCTGAAGTCATACTCGACACCAACGCCGAAGAAACCGCGATCATAGTTTTTACCATATGATGCTGCGAGGTTATAATCTTCACCGCCCTGCTCGGCAATATCAGCCGTTGCTGTAATATCAAAGCCCTCGAAGTCTTTCCGAAGAATGATGTTCACAACACCCGCAACCGCATCAGAACCGTAAACAGATGACGCACCTTCAAGAAGGATGTCCGCACGCTCAATCAAAGACGATGGGATGAGGTTAATTGATGGCTGAGAAGGCGCACCCTCCACACCCGCAGGAGCCATACGGCGACCATTGATAAGAACCAATGTCCTGCCGGCACCAAGTCCGCGAATATCAATCGTTTCAGAACCCGGACCATTATCCAGCACAAAACCGCCAAAGGTCGAGTCGATTTGCTGACCGGCAGCTGATTCTGTTGTTTGAAGAATTTGAACAGGGTCAATCAGACCTACGTCGCGGTTAGATCCAAAATCAATGATTTGGATCGGCGCGATACTGGAGAACGAATCGCGCTTAATCCGTGAACCGGTAACAACGACTTCGTCTTTCTTATCTTCTTCCGCCTCTTGCTCATCAACCGTTTCGACCTCTACGGGTTCATCAGCATCTTGAGCGTAAGCGGTTGTTGTCATGCCGAACATGGCCATACCTGTTAGCAGGCTTGTACCAAGCAGCAGTTTTTTTAAGTTTAAATCTTCCATTGGGTTCCCTCTTTGAAGAATTTTAGAGCAATCACATTACAGGCTCTTAATGAGCCTTGGGTCAATTGGCAAGTCACAGAACTGCCACATATGTATTTTTCGTAAGGTGTTGCGAAAAAACCACACTTCGCTTAAAAATATGACTTCGTTAAGGTTTCTCTTTATATAAATTATTCTCGAATGACGGGGTGGGGCAGGGCATGCGCAGGAAAAGCATCAACTTTATCAACGACGTGACTGCGCCGTGAGTTCCAAGGGCCCCGACATTCCTTCGGCTCAAGAACAAAACCTGCCGCTTTGGCTCGGCCTAACCGTGTTGTTGCTGGCCGCCTTGATGGTGACCGGTTTCATCCACAACCCCATCGCGTTTGCATATAACAGCACAGCGACGTTCGGAGCGCTGTGCGTTTTATATGCAATGCTGCGTTTCGGGGCAGCCTTATCGAAAAGGCCCAAATCTTCAGATCTAGGCAGGGATGAATTGCCAGTTTTTAGCATCCTTTTGCCGGTTTATAATGAAGCCCACATGATCGAGTCTCTGGTCTCGCACATTACCGCATTGGACTACCCACCCACCAAGCTTGACGTGATGATTATATGCGAGCCGGACGACACAGACACCATCGCCGCTGCGCGATTGGTTGAAGGCGTGTTCATTAAAGTCTTTGTCACGCCCGGTACAGGCCCTCGAACCAAACCCAACGCGCTCAATGCGGCCATGGAAACCGCATGCGGCGAGATCATTACAGTCTATGACGCCGAAGACCGTCCGCACGCGAATCAACTCCGCGCTGCGGCTTATGCGCTGGGCCAAGACCCACGCCTCGCTGTGGTGCAAGCCCCGCTGACATATTATAACGCCAATCAAAACTGGCTGACTCGGCAGTTTACGCTGGAATATGCTGCGCTTTTTTATGTTTGGATTCCATTTCTGGCAAAGCTTGGCTTGCCATTTCCCTTGGGCGGGACAAGCAACCATATCCGCGGACTTATGTAGCAAACGCACCAACACAATAGCATAAAAACAGGGTATGTGAATCCCTATGGCTCACTATTCACGTATTACAGACTTTACAGAGACAACAAACGGACTGCTCAAGAAGCGGGGCGAGCTGTTCAATGAGGCAGAAGGCATTATGGAGCGCCTAGCCGAGATTAAGAACGATATACAGGCGTTCGACAAAGCCCTCATTGCATTGGGCTACAAGGGCGATCTGGACGCAGCTATGCCAAGGCAACGGCGTCACATCATATTTCGGCGCGGGGAACTCCTAGACGCGCTTATGCTGGAACTAAGGCTTGCAGAAGGGCCGCTAAAGAGCCGTGAACTCGCGCAGAACGTCCTAGCGTCCAGCGGTTCAGATATACGAGACAGGCGCGCTGTAGGCGATTTAACGCGGCGTGTGTCGAAGTGCTTAAGGGCACAGCGCGAAAAGGGTGTTGTTATTGGGCAACAGGATGGGAGCCGCAACATCGAGTGGATATTGCGGCCCCGTAAGGGTTAGCCGAAAGCCGCCTGTTTTGATGTTGGCCACTTTTTGCCAGTTTTCACATCGCTTATTCGGCCTTGGTTATAGCCAAACATAGACGCTATTTCATGCTGGTAAAAACCTTGCTCCAATAGCTTGTGAATCTGAATTGACTCATCAAAGTTTGGCTCGCGTCGAGTTGGTCGTTTTGGTTGGTTTGCCATGTGGCACCTCCATTAAAAATGAAGAGGCCGCATTGACTTTGTGGAATATTTGGAGTCTAAACTGACTGAACATAAATACCTCGTTTCCGCTATCGGCCTCAAGAACTGTGGCGGGAGCCAGTTAAAGAAACCGTCATATCGTTAGCGCGATTGGCGGTTTCGTCGTTTTAACTAACTGTCCTACCTTGCATTTCACTTAATTTGCCATCAAGAGTCAAGGTTGTATATGGTCAACCCTCAACATATATGCGGGGCAAACGAAGAACATTATTGACAATCAATAATAATGGGTACTATATATTGAAAAGTCGACTTTTATACTTTCGCCTTTTGCCAGTAACCCTTAAATTTTCGGCTTTTGGGGGCGTCCATAGCTGCTCCAACGATTCGTTTTGATAGTTCCAGAAGCCCCTCTTTACGGTGATCTTCGAGCCATGCTGCATGTTCTGCATACTGATAGAGATACTTAGGGCTAACCCAGTGATGCTGGCCTGACACCATTTTGCGAAGGCGGGCAAAGTATGACTCAACCCAGTTCGTATGCGCTCCGTCATGGCTGTAGGCTTCGCTGTGATTGATGCGCTCTGCCTTGTAGTCCCATGCCAGCACATCCCAGTGTGAAGCCTCGTCAGCGATGATTGTAGAGCCTTCTGCAACAAGACCTTTAGCCAACTCAACACCGTCACTTTCAACACGGCGAACGAATGGCAATGTGCGGCCCATACGCTCACGCAGGGCGATTACAACGCGGCGATTAGGTGAGCGGTTGCCCATCTTGCGGCGGTCTTTACGCTCACTCTTGTAGTTAGCAGGGCGAACCTTGCCGCCAACATAACAACCGTCAATCTCGACTTCGCCTTGCAGGGTATGCGTGTCGGTTTCGTCAGCAAGGCACTCGCGCATTTTATGGCACCATACCCAAGCCGTTTTATATTGAACGTCCATTGTGCGTGAGAATTGAACGGAACTCATACCCTTAGAGCATTTTGCGTTTAATTGCGTACATATTTAGCGGCCTTAAAATAGTTCCA
>CAYGRF010000031.1:22379-22538 GCA_964352275.1 uncultured Caulobacterales bacterium | reverse complement strand
CTGTCTATGAATAATGGTTTCGGTGTTCAGATCTGGGCGCGGAACGTGTTTAATGACCGTTTCCTCTTCAGTGCATTCCAAGGTGTTGCTCAATCTGGTTTGATCTATGGTTATCCAAACCAGCCTCGCACATACGGCATTTCGCTCCGCAAAGACTTC
>CAYGRF010000031.1:13296-22369 GCA_964352275.1 uncultured Caulobacterales bacterium | reverse complement strand
CCCTTTGAGGCGGCCTTTTTTATGGGCTGAACTATTTGTGGGGTCTGGTGATTTGATCCCGACTTCAATGAGACCCTGACTTTCGTCAGGGATACGGGACTATAAATGTGTTCCAATTTACATCATCCGCCTCGCTGAATTCAATTCAGCGTCTCATGCTACTTGGCACCCCATCTCATCAGACCCTGATTTTCATCAGGGATACGGTGCTGTCTATTGCCATAGAATTGGGCTGGTTTAGTCTTGCGTTTTCATGCTATAAAATGCGTTTGAAACAAAAATATTGCGTTGGATAGACACATGACGAAATGGACACCCTCTAGCTGGAGAAATAAGCCGGCTAAGCACATACCCCAAGACTACCCGAACCCGGCGAAATTGGCCGAGGTTGAAGCCACACTGAAAGGCTATCCGCCGCTTGTTTTTGCCGGGGAAGCCCGCCGCTTGAAGCAAAGGCTCGGCGATGTGGCCATGGGGAAATCCTTCCTCTTGCAGGGCGGGGATTGCGCCGAGAGCTTTAAGGAGTTCCACCCGGATAATCTGCGCGATATGTTCCGCGTCATGATGCAAATGGCCGTTGTGCTTACCTACGGGGCCGGGCAACCCGTGGTCAAAGTCGGGCGTATTGCCGGGCAATTTGCCAAACCACGCTCCTCGCCCGTCGAGGAGCGGGACGGGCTGATCCTGCCCAGCTACCGCGGCGATAATATCAACGCCATGGCCTTTACGCCGGAGGCCCGGACGCCCAACCCTAAACGTCTTCTCAAAGCTTACGGACAATCGGCGTCTACTCTCAACTTGCTCCGCGCTTTTTCGAGCGGCGGCTATGCGAACCTGCGCAATATTCACAAATGGACACTGGGGTTTGTCAGCGGGTCTGAGCAAACTGAGAAATATAAAGCGCTATGCGAAAAAATTTCCGAGGCTATGGATTTTATGGAAGCGTGCGGGGTAACGCCCGAGAGCACGCCGCAAATGGCGGCCACGGATTATTACACCAGCCATGAAGGGTTGTTGCTCGGCTATGAGGAAGCCATGACCCGCATCGATAGCACCAGCGGGCGCTGGTATGATACATCTGCGCATATGCTCTGGATCGGTAACCGGACGCGGCAGCTTGATCACGCTCATGTTGAGTTTTTCCGGGGGATTGAAAACCCGATTGCGAGCAAGATCAGCGATGATATGTCTCCGGATGAGCTGATTGAATTAATCGATGTTTTAAACCCGCACAATGAACCGGGGCGGTTGACGCTAATCGCCCGTTTTGGACATGATAAAGTCGCCCAAGGTCTGCCCGCTCTGGCGCGCCGGGTGAAAGCCGAAGGCCGCCACATTGTCTGGTCATGCGATCCCATGCACGGGAATATTCAGAAAACTTCCAGCGGGTATAAAACCCGGGCCTTTGATAAAATTCTGTCCGAGGTTAAAACCTTCATGCAAGTTCTGCATTCCGAAGGGTGCTGGCCGGGCGGCGTTCATTTTGAAATGACCGGGCAAAATGTGACGGAATGTCTGGGCGGTAGCGCGCGGGCTGTGCGCGAGGAAGATCTCTCATCGCGCTATCACACCCACTGTGACCCGCGGCTTAACGCTGATCAGGCTTTGGAGCTTGCGTTTTTGATTGCGCAGGAACTCGGTAGCTACCGCCGCGAAGAAGCGGCGCGTCTGGCGGGATAAAAAAACCGCCGCAGTGGGGGCTGCGGCGGTTAACTCTGCATACGTGGGAGCGTAGTTTAGAGGTCTTTAAGGCCGGCTGAGGGCTTGAACTGTGTGACGTGCTTGTCTTTGCTCATGGTCGTGCGGTCTGTGCCGGGCACGCGGACTTCGCGTGAGGGGCGGTGCTTGGCAACAAATTGACCAAAACCCGGAATAGCCACGCCGTTGCCTTGCTTGAGCTCACCTACTACGGTGTCACAAAATGCCGTTAGGAACTCACCAGCTTGCGCCTGAGTGGTTCCGCAGCTATCGGCGATAGCGGCTACAAGTTCCTTTTTGTTCATCAAAAGTCTCCCTAGTCGATGATACGGGCTTCGATCCTTATTGATGAAACCATTGATGCACATCCTAGCCAGTAAGGTTAATGAAGGGTTAACAGATGCGGTTTTATGGGGGTTTGCGGCCTTTTTATGACTATTTTATTAAGCAAATTGGTGGGGTAAGCCGCTTTTGTGCGGCGCTTGTTTCCGAATGGGGCTAGCCGCTATGGGACGAACATTAAAGACAGCGCTGCGGACGCGTGACATAACGTAACCGATTGTGCATGGATTTACGGCCCAAGAGCCTTGCGTCGGCACACGGAATAGAGGTTTATAAAGCCATGAATAAGAAGCTTCGTGTTGGCGTTGTAGGCGCAGGTGTTTTTGGCGGCTATCATGCCGGGAAATGCGCCGCGCATCCGCGTATAGACTTTACGGGCCTGTATGACCCGGATAGCGCGCGGCT
Source organism: uncultured Caulobacterales bacterium (assembly GCA_964352275.1). GTDB lineage: Bacteria > Pseudomonadota > Alphaproteobacteria > Caulobacterales > Maricaulaceae > JACOMS01. The sequence goes on along the minus strand of CAYGRF010000031.1, from coordinate 19,924 downwards.
CATAGCAGCAGCCGAAACATATGGCGTGGCTGGTTTTTCTAATTATTCAGACTTATTAGCTGTTGTTGACGCGGTGATTATTGCCGCTCCGGCCTCAGAACATGGCGACATGGCGCTCACCGCTTTGGGGGCAGGGCGTCATATCCTCATTGAAAAGCCTATTGCCGACACAGTTATTGTCGCTCAAAAAATTGTCGATCAAGCTGCGGCTCAAAACTTAATCGTTCAGGTCGGGCACCAAGAACGCTTCGTCCTCAAAGCCATTGGTCTTGACCGGATCAGCGAAACGCCGCTGCGCATATTGGGCCATCGAAACTCACCCTATTCAGAGCGGGGTACGGATGTCTCGGTAACGCTGGATTTAATGACACATGATCTGGACTTGGTGCTGTGGCTGATGGGCCGGGATCCGGTGAGCATTGACGGCCAATCCCGGTGTGTGCGCTCGTCTGCGCCGGATATGGCCTTTGCTAATTTAGAGTTTGACGGCGGGAGCGCGCGCCTTGAAGCGAGCCGGATTTCTAATGCAAGCTCCCGCATGATGACCATTACCTATCCGAGCGGGACGGTCAGCATTGATTTTAATGCCAAAACTCTGACCCATGATACGCCGTTTGCGCTGAATGCGGATTTTGGCGATGACCCTATGGCGCAAGATAGTCTTGGCGCAGCGACAAATGCCTTTGTTGAAGCGGTGCTGGATGGTAAGCCTGTTCCCATAACAGGCGGCAATGGGCTGAGAGCCCTGCAAGCGGCCTTGCAAGTGGACGGCGATTTATGAAACTCTTTATAAGAATAGTCTTGGCGCTGGCGCTTATCGCCATGCTGATTGCGGCTCTGAACTGGAGCAAGATAGAGCGGCTGAGACATGTCAACACGCTGTTCGATGAAGGTGAAATCGTCGAAAATTTTTCCAATATGGACAAAGCCTTCCTGCATCAGGATTTGGAGATAAGCGGCGAAATTTTTGTGTGGCCGGAGACCCCGGCGGCTCTTCCGGAAACCGTGACTGTGGCAGGCAAGTCTTTTGATTTGCAGCCGCTTCTGGCTGAATTGGAAACAACGTCTCTGATTGTGATCAAGGACGGCGCGATCCTAAATGAAAACTATTATCTGGGTACCGGCAAAGACGATCTGCGGATTAGCTGGTCAGTGGCCAAATCTTTCATGTCAGGGCTTTACGGGCAGGCGCTGGAGAGCGGCCAAATTAAAAGCCTGGATGACACAGTGGAAACCTACGCGCCAAGCCTGAAGGGTAGCGCTTATGAAGGGGCTAGCATCCGCAATGTATTGAACATGGCGAGCGGCGTGCGCTTTAACGAAGACTATATGGACCCGAAGTCCGACATCAATAAAATGGGCCGGGTACTGGGCCTCGGGCAATCCATGGACAAGTTTGCGGCGTCCCTCGACGGCCGCGACGCGGAGCCGGGTGCGCGCTGGCAATATGTGTCCATTGATACACATGTGGCGGCGATGGTTCTGCGCGCCGCAACCGGTAAATCTTTGCATGAATTATTCAACGAGACTTACGGCGCAAATCTGGGATTTGGCAAAACGCCTTATTATCTGACAGACGGTGAAAATGTGGCGTTTGCGCTCGGCGGGCTTAATCTTCGCACGCGCGATTATGCAAAGTTCGGGCAGCTTTTCCTGCAAAAAGGCATGTGGAATGGCCAGCAGGTTATTCCCGAAAGCTGGGCCGTGGAGTCTGTGACGCATTCTGCGCCAAATCTCTCGGACCGAGGCGTAGGGTATGGCTATCAATGGTGGGTGCCGATGCCGCAAGAGGGCGTTCATAAAGGCGACTTCTTTGCGGTCGGGATTTATGGGCAGTATATTTACGTGAACCCGGCGGCCAATATGGTGATCGCCAAGAACGCAGCGCACCGGGAATTTGCCTATCCGATGGAAGGCTACGGCCATTCCATGAATGTGAATATTGATATGATGCGCTCATTGGCGGAATATTATACTGCGCAAGCCGAGTAAGCCGCATATTTGATCCGTGGCTGCCTATTTGGCGGCCTGGATACAGAACCACGCTTGAAAACCGCCGTGAAAACTGACATTCAGACGGGATGAGTTCTGCTCCCACATCCAAAACCTCAAAGCGCGACTGGCTGGCGCGGTGGGATTGGATGCGCGGGTATCGAGGCGGGATACTTGCCGATGATTTTGTTGCGGCTCTGATTGTCACAATATTGCTTGTCCCGCAGGCTTTGGCCTACGCTATTTTGGCCGGGCTGCCGCCGAAAGTCGGTATTTACGCCTCGATCTGCCCGCTCATTGCTTACGCGCTTTTAGGCTCCTCACGACAACTCGCCGTGGGGCCAACGGCGGTAATTTCGCTTTTGACGGCGATGGCTATAGCGTCGATGCCCGCCGACATACGCGTTGTCAGCGCGGCCGCCCTTGCGGTCATGACCGGCGGCATACTCATTATATTGAGTTTTCTGCGCGCCGGGCTGATCATGAATTTTGTCTCGCGCCCAGTTGTGTCGGCCTATGTGAGCGGCAGCGCCATCTTGATTATTATGTCGCAAATACAGCATATTCTCGGCATATCATCAGAAGGCGGAACGTCTTTTGCGCTTCTGCGCTCGCTTTTATCCAATGTTGGCAATTCCAATTCCGTTGTTCTTTTGATCGGTCTTGGGACTATTTTGTTTTTAATGCTGTCCAACCGCTATTTGGCCTATGGTCTCTTGCTTATGGGCCTTAAAGCCAAGCGAGCCAAACTGGTGGCGCGGATGACGCCGATTGTGGCGGTCATCATATCGATTATATTGTCGCAAGGCTTTAATATTTCGGAGCGTTTTGGCGTGCGGACTGTCGGCAATATCCCCGAGGGGTTGCCGTTTTTATCGTGGCCGTCCATGACTATGGGCCATTATGAAAGCCTTTTGATTTTCGCAGGCGTGATTGCTCTGGTCGCGTTTGTTGACTCCATGTCTATTGCCCAAGCCTTTGCCGCGCGAACCCGAACGCGCATCGACGCCAATAAAGAATTGCTTGGCCTTGGGGCCTCCAATATGGCTGCGGGCCTGTCCGGTGGGTACCCGGTTAATGGCAGCTTCTCGCGCTCGGCGGTCAATTTTGCGGCTGGCGCTAAAACACCCGCCGCAGGTATTATTACCGCTGCGCTCATGGCGCTAACCGCTCTGTACCTAACGCCTGTCCTAACCGCATTGCCGCTCGCGGTTCTCGCCGCAATGATTATAGCGGCCTGTTTTTCGCTGATTGATATGAAAGCTCTTTGGCATACTTGGATGTATAGCCGCGCTGATGGGATTACGGCTGTTTTGACGTTTTTAGCTGTTCTCGGACTGGGCGTTCAGTGGGGCGTTGTTGTCGGCGTTGTCTTTGCGATGGGGCTTCATATTCGCATGACCCTCAAACCTCATATGGCACTTGTCGGGCGGTTTCCCGGCACGGAACATTACCGCGATGCGTCGCGCTATAATGTCGAGACGAGCGACGAGATTAAAACCCTGCGCATTGATGAAAGCCTTTATTATGCTAATGCGCGTTATCTTGAGGATAAGATTGCCCGGATCGTCGCAGAAAGCCCGCATATGACAGATTTGATCTTGATGTGCCCGGCGGTCAATCACATTGATGCCAGCGCCCTATCCAGCCTGACAGAAATCAATAAACGCTTGAAAAGCGCGGGGGTGGATTTACATATTTCTGAATTGCATAGCCACGTTCACGAACGGCTGCACCGTTCGAACTTTTTAGAGCAGTTAACCGGGCACGTGTTCCTATCGCAGCACGAAGCCATGGAAACTTTGGAACCGGAGCCTGATTGGGGGCAATTTTCCGATCATGTGGATATACATTAGCGTTTGTTATTTTTATCTCTGGCCGTTAAGGTCAGGGTGAAACGTGACGCGGCGCAAAATTTGCGACCTCACACAGAGAGAGAAATGATATGCCGGATGGAGTTATGTCCGGGTCGCAGGATGGCGAGCGTAAAGCTTATCCCGAGCGAAGACGGCGGCCAGCGGGACGAACGTCAGGACAAAAACAACATGCATTTGCGGCCCTGGATTTGGGCACGAATAATTGCCGTTTGCTTGTGGCGCGGCCTTTGGCGTCAGGCTTCCGCGTCATTGATTCCTATTCTAAAGTCGTGCGTCTTGGCGCGGGGCTCGCGGCAACGGGCCGGTTATCGGAAACAAGCATGGACGCGGCGGTCGAGGCCATTGCCGTCTGCGCGAGAAAGATTAAATCAAAATCTGTAAAACGGTGGCGGTGCGTGGCGACGCAGGCATGCCGCCAAGCAGAGAACGGCGATGAGTTCCTCGCGAGAGTGAAATCCGAGACCGGCGTGTCTTTGGAAATTATATCCCCGCGTGTTGAGGCCCGGCTGTCGGTTATGGGGTGTTTGAACCTGATCGATCTGTCTAAGGACGTGGTTCTGGTGGTTGATATTGGCGGCGGGTCGACAGAATTAAGCTGGGTTGATGTGCGCAAATTAAGAGACCCGGAAACCGCCCTGCGTGTACACCGCCCGCCGATCAGCGCATGGGCGTCCTTGCCAGTGGGCGTTGTCACGTTGACGGAACAAGTGCCGGAACATGATGACCGTGAGGCGTGGTACACGGATATGAAAGACCGCGTCCGGGAGGAAATTATTAAAGCAGGGTGCGATACGCGTTTTACCAAGACCTTTAAAGCGGGCGATGGACATCTCATCGGGACATCCGGCACTATCACATCGCTGGCCGCCATCCATCTCGGCTTGCCCTATTATCAACGCGATAAAGTTGACGGTATGTGGCTTGATGCGGACGCCGCAGTTAAAGTCGCGCGCGACATGGCTAGCCGGTCTCCGCAAGAGCGTGCAAAAGAGCCTTGTATCGGTGAAGATCGCGCAGCGATGCTTGTGGCCGGGTGCGCCATCACGGATGTGTTATGCGAACTGTGGCCATCGGAGCGTATTCGGGTTGCCGACCGCGGCCTTCGCGAAGGCATGTTGATGGGGTTAATGCAGCAAACCCAACGGCTTGATCACAGCCAAAGTAATGGAGCCCATCATGACGGATAAGCCGACCCGCATGAGCGGCGGAAAACCGAGCGCGCCGAAACGCAGCCGCAAAACCCCGAAATCAGATAAGAAAAACGCGACCCGTATGATGACCCTGAAGGTCAAAACGGCGCGCGGTAGAAAAATATCGTCCAAGCTTTGGATAGAGCGCCAAATCAACGACCCCTATGTGCGCGAGGCGCAGATCAAGGGGTATCGGTCCCGCGCCGCATTTAAGCTCAGCGAGCTGGATGATAAATTTTCGCTGCTGTCCAAAGACGCGGTCATTGTTGATCTCGGCTGCGCGCCGGGCGGATGGGTGCAAGTGGCCATGGAGCGCGGCGCTCAGCATGTCGTCGGGATTGACCTTCTGCCTGTTGATGTCGTTGCGGGGGCAGACCTAATTGAAATGGATTTCATGGATGATAAAGCGCCAGCCGTTTTGATTAAAATGCTCGGCAAAGCGCCGGACCTGGTCATGTCCGATTTGGCGGCCAACACAACGGGCCACCGCAGCACCGACCATCTCAAAACTGTCGCGCTTGTCGAAGCTGCGGCAGAATTTGCCATGCAGGTTTTGCGGCCCGGCGGGAATTTTATAACCAAAGTGTTTCAGGGCGGGGCCGAGAAGACATTGCTGGATCGCCTCAAAGCCAATTTTGACGTTGTTAAACACGCCAAGCCCAAAGCGTCTCGTGCGGGCAGTCCTGAAATTTATCTCGTCGCGAAAGGGTTTCGCGGCCGAAAGTAATCGGTATCCGTTCGGCAGAGATATTGATGCTATGCGTCAACTTTCTAACCGTTAAGGAAAGGGGAGAATGACGTTCTGGGTTTAAGGGCGCTATTACTGCTTCAATCCACACCCTTTCTTGTTCGTCATGACCGCCCTTGTGGCGGTCACCTACCACTCACACCATGAAATTACTTGCTTATATCGCGCCTGATGAAACTGGTAGATTGCCGGAAAAAATCCGGCAATGACCCGCGCATTTTGCGTTGATTTAGACATAAAAGTTGGGCGTTTTTCGCTCATATTTTGAGGTATTATTGATCTCAACTAATCGCAAATTGCTCTAATCGCCGCTTGCCACATGGTCCGCGTATAAATCCAGAACGGCAGGCCAGGATTTAGCGAAATAGTCGCGGCCCTTTCGCCATGTTTCACCGCTGCCGAATCCTGTATGAAACAGGCGCACGCGGGTGCGCTCATTGGCGGCAGGCTCAAACAAAATTTGCACGGTCGTCATATGCGGGCGTATTTCAGGCATGTATGGCGGCATCGCCCATGTGAAATGGATCATTTTTTCGGTTTGCAGCCCCAAAATTATACCGTCGTCGGCGCCGCGCTGCCCTGCGGGGGCGTCAGGCAAGAACCAGACTTCATAGGCGCCGCCGGGTTTTAAATCAACAATGGCTTTGGGCGCAAAGAAGCTTTCAAGACCGTCCTGGGTTGTCCAATCTTCCCAAACCTCATTAGCCAGGGCGTCTACGGTTACTTCCGCATAGACCATAGGGCGAAGCTGCGCGGCCGCGGGCAAAATAAAAAGCCAGCTTAAACAGGCAAAAATAATAAACCGCATACTATCCTCTATT
>CAYGRF010000031.1:0-13196 GCA_964352275.1 uncultured Caulobacterales bacterium | reverse complement strand
AATAAAAAGCCAGCTTAAACAGGCAAAAATAATAAACCGCATACTATCCTCTATTGATTTTACAGCCCAAGCTCTGCACCGAAATGGCTATGCACCGATGTATAAAAATCTTCGCTGCGTCTCTCGCTTCGCCACCCGGATAGTACGGGGTAAGGCGAGAGGTCAATTTTGATGGCTTCTGAGGAGTCGAGAGCGGCGATTAAAGCAATATCAGCGAGGCTCATCTCATCGCCGCACAGAAAAGGTGTTTGGCTAAGCTGTGTTTCGATAAAGGGCAGGTTTTGCGATAAGAACATCAACGCTTGCTCAATTGATTTTTCATCCGGCGGCTGGCCAATCATGGGCGCAACCATACGGTTAAACTGGACGCGGCCATAGGGCGTGCGAATGTGGTGAGCGATAAAATCCATCCATTCTTCGACCCGGGCCTGGGCCTTGGCATCGTCCGGGTAAAGCGGCGAGTTTTCGCGCTTGGCTAAATACCGCATAATAGCGGCGCTCTCGGAGAGGATGAATCCACCATCATTCATGACGGGGACTTTGCCCTTGGGGTTGATGGCTAAATATTCCGGTGAGCGCTGCTCGCCCGATGCTAGGTTCATGACGGATTTTTCATAATCCAGACCCATGGCTTCGGCGGTAAACAGGACGCCAAGAGCGGGAGGGGAGAGGGGGTGAACGTAAAGCTTCATTGTGCCCCCTTAGGCTCCATATATTTTCGCAAGAAATCGGCTGTATCGAGCGGGATTTTTTTGGCTTGCGGAAAAGCGCGGGAGAAATTCAAAAACCCGTGTGGCAGCAGTTTTTCATGCATGGATGTGACATGTGTGCCCACGGCGGCGAGGTTGTCAGCGTAGGCTTTGCCTTCCTGCCTCAGCGGGTCTAGCCCGCAGGTTAGCATCAGCGTCGGCGGTATACCGCGCAGATTGCGCTCAAACAATGGCGAGAGCCGTGTGTCCTGTGTGTCTGCGCCTTTGACATAATGCTCGCCGATAAATTTGAGCGCCATGAAGCCAAGCTGTAACATATCTTGCGGGCCGGGTTTGGCGGGCTTTAATTCGGCAAGCTGCATCAAAGGATAATAGAGAATTTGCGCTTTGAATTCCGCGCGGTATTTTTGCACAAGAAAGGCGGTCATGTTGCCGCCTGCACTATCGCCGCCGAGCGCCAATTGATGACGGTCTATCCCGTACTCCTGACCATAACCGTCTATCGCCCATTTGACCACCGCCTCGCAATCCTCCGGCCCGGCCGGATAAGGATATTGCGGCGCAAGCCGGTAATCAACAGATATAACCCGGTAGCAAGAGCCACTGGCGATGCGCAGGCAAACACCTTCATGGCTCTCAAGCGAGCATGTGACAAAGCCCCCGCCGTGAAGGTAAATCAGCGTGGGCCCCGGTTCTTTTGACGCGCCAAACGGCTCATAAATGCGCACGGGAACCGGGTAATCGCCATTAGGGATATTAAAGTTCAATGTGCGCTGCATGGCCGGGCCGGGGCTGTCGAACTGATTGGTCAGGCGGCGGATATTATTGTGAATTGTGTGTACCTGATCGGCTTTTGGCTTGAGCTTTTCAAGCTGAGCGCGAAGGTCATCTGCAAAATCCCGGGGTGATACCATTATACATCTGCCGTGTAGGGCGGTGCAGGGTCATACTGCATACCGCGTTGAACTTTGCGCGCCAGTTGCGGCGAAAACATTTGGCCGGTCAGCCAGAGCGCCATATCAATCCCCGCCGATACGCCCGCTGACGTGACGACATTGCCGTCACGGACGTAGCGCACATGCGGGACAAGCTCTCCCGGCAAGCCGAGCGCTTTAAATTCGTCAAAAGCGCCCCAAAATGTGGCAAGGCGCTTGCCCTGAGTCAATCCGGCCTTAGCGAGAATGAATGCGCCCGTGCATACGCTTGTCACCCATTCGCACGTCGGAGCGGTGGATTGCACCCATTTAATCACGGCGTCATTATTGATTTGGGCGCGGGACCCTTGTCCGCCCGGCACGCATATCACATCGAGCGACGCTATATCAGCCATTGCGGCATGAGCGCCGACGCGCATGCCTTTTTTGCCAGTGATGTCGCGCCCGTCCTCAGAAATAAGGATAACTTCTACGGCGTCCGGCTTACCTTCATATTGCATCACCGTGTTGACCATGGTGAAGACTTCATAAGGCCCGACAAAGTCGAGTTCCTCAGCGTCATGAAATATGAAAATGCCGATGGTTTTGACGGCCTGCGTCACGGAGAATACCCGCCATCTGCGAGAAACTGAATTTCGGCTTCTGTGCTGTCGCGTCCTATAATCACGTTGCGGTGCGGGAAGCGTCCAAACTGTTCAATGACGCTGCGGTGCGCTTTTGCATGGTGCAGGCTGCTTTCATTATCAAGGCGGCTGTCGATCAACTCAACACACCGGTTGTGATCTTCAAGCGCTTCCGAATGCATAAGCGGCATATAGATAAAAGCGCGGCGGTCTTGGGGAATTTTTAAATCCCAGCCCTTATCAATCATACGGTTTGACGCCGCAAGCGCCCGCGCGTCCCACGCAAATGCGGCGGGTGTATCGCGGTACATATTACGCGGAAATTGATCCAGCGCGATGATTAAAGCCAGGCTGCTATCCGGGCGTCCTTCCCATTTATGAGGGCCGGAGCTGATGCTGGCGGCAAGATCAATGGCCAGCGCTTCAAATTTAGCCCGGATCTCTGCGTCAAACGCATCGCTTTTCGCATACCATTTTTTGGGCCCGGCATAGGTGAACCAAAATGAAAGAATATGCTGATCCGGTGTCATGATCCGCTTATAGCCTCACCTTACCCGATAATATATCTTTATAGGTGGTTTTTTTAATGGGCTTATAGGCTCCGCTGACCGGGTCGGCGAAATAAATCGGGTCAGACACATTGGCTGGATTGAACCCGGCTTTGACCAAATTGGTTTTCTTGAACTTAAATGTGCTGGTTGTATCGGTCTCGCGCGAGAGGCGGAGAAATACAGGGCGCGCATAATGCGGAAGGCTGGCGTCCACATGGGCTTTAAGCTTGTCTAAATCCGGCTCGCCGTCACTGACAATAGAGGCCATTCCTGCGCGGCCATCATAACCCTCGACCTGCACGCCGTAGACATTGGCTTGCGTTACGCCGGGGAACTGGGAGAGCACGGCGGCAACTTCGCCGGTCGCAACATTTTCGGCTTTCCAGCGGTATGTATCACCGACCCGATCCATGAAATAATAATATCCAAGTTCGTCGCGTTTCATCAAATCGCCGGTGCGGAACCATGCGTCGTCCTTTGTAAAGACATTGCGCAGGATTTTCTTTTGCGTGGCTTCGCTATTTTGGTATCCGTCAAAACGAAAACGCGCTTCATCCGGGCGGATTTCGCCAATGACTTCGCCGACCTCGCCAATATCAGCGCGAATGCAAAAACCGTCAGAGCCGCGTATATTGACATCGGTTTCCACGTCATAGCGGATGATGTCGCAATTAAATTTAGACTTTAAATAATCCGGTACCCGTCCGATTGCGCCAACCGGCCCGTCAACATTGATGAGGCTGACATTGCCTTCGGTCGCGCCGTAAAATTCGATAACATGCGGGATATTAAACCGTGATACGAAACCCGGCCAGACTTCGTTGCGCAGACCATTGCCCATAATCCAGCGGATTTTATGATCGCGCTCACGCGGGTGCGGCGGTGTTGACAGCAGGAACCGGCAAAGCTCGCCCACATACATGAACAGTGTGGCCTCATGTTCAATGGCTTCATCCCAAAATTTCGAGGCTGAGAATTTAGGCCGCACGATAACGGCTCCGCCATTTGTGATAGCCGCGCCAACCCCGCAAAGCCCGCCGGTCGCGTGATACATTGGCAAGACCATGAGCATGCGGTCTGTGGTCCGGGTTTTAGCGGCGGCTGCAAAGCCGCGCATATAGTTCTGCGCGCGCACATGGGTGACTTTGGCGGCTTTAGGAAGGCCGGTCGTGCCTGAGGTAAACATTTTCATGCACTGGTCCCCGGCTTTGATATTGGCACGCAGGCTCGGGTCCGGGCGGTGCGGGGCGGTATCCAAAAGCGCAGCGTCAAGGCTGGGCAACGCACCGACTTCGCCAAATGCGGCAAAGACTTTTAGATCGTCGCTGACCGCATCTTTGGCCGATTCCCACGCCTCTTGCATTTCACAATCGAGGATCAGGATTTTTGCATCGGAAATGTTGATGCAATGCGACAGGGCGGGGCCTGCAAGCTGGAAATTTAATAGCGCGGGAACAACGCCGATTTTTGTCAGGCCAAACCACAGCGCGACATATTCAAGGCGGTTGCGCACAAAAACGGCCACGGTATCGCCGGCTGTGCAGCCTTCTGATGAAGCCCAATTGGCGACGCGGTTGGCATATGTGTCAAATTCGTCAAAGGTCAGCGTGCGGTCATCTTCGATAAAGGCAAGATTGGTTCCAAATTTTGCCACGAGTTTTTCCAGGTCGTCACAAATCAAGCGGTTAGAGTCGGCATCAACATCTTTGACTGAGCGGAGCATGCGTAGCATGCTAGACAGATATTTCGTTTCTCGCTTAATGGTCGTTAATAAACCCATGATTTACCAGTCCTCAATTGATGTTTTAAAAATACATATACACTGCGGCAATGGGGTCAAGCAAAGGCGGTAGCCCCGTTCATAAAAGAATTGTGAACTCCCTCGCGGCGGCTCACATATGGCCATAATAAAAATCCTGACATGATTTTATTTCGTAGGCGAATTGTGGTAGTGTTTTTGGCGGAGGATACAGGCTTATGAGAAAACTTGATGTGAACGGCAGCGCCGTCGATTTTGATGGCGATGAAGATACGCCGCTTTTGTGGGCCTTGCGCGAGCAACTCGGCTTAACCGGCACCAAATATGGATGCGGTATTGCGGCGTGCGGCGCTTGCACCATTCATATTGACGGCGAAGCTATTCGCTCATGCGTTTATCCTGTCGGTGCTTTGGAAGGTGGCGAAAAAATCACCACGATTGAAGGCCTGTCCAAAGACGGTACTCACCCGGTTCAGCAGGCGTGGGCCGAGCTTGACATTCCGCAGTGCGGATTTTGCCAAGCGGGTATGATGATGGCTGTAGCCGCTTTGCTCAAGGAAAACCCCAAGGCTACGGACGCGGATATTGATGAGACCATCACAAATATTTGCCGCTGCGGGACATTTGCCCGCGTTCGCAAGGGTATCCACCTTGCCAAGACGAAAGCATAGGGGCAGATTATGACAAAATTATTCAATACTGAACCTGAACTATCCCGCCGGTCTTTCATTGTCGCTGCGGGTGCTGCCGGTCTCTCGATCGGCGTTGTCGGGGCCTGCGCGCCGTCTTCGATCGAGGCGGATTACAGCCACCTTCCACCTAATCCTGAAGTTAATGCGTGGGTTCATATTCATCATGATGACACGGTGACTGTCCGCATCGCGCGCTCGGAAATGGGGCAGGGTACAGCCACAGGTCTGTCACAGCTTGTCGCCGAAGAGCTTGGCTGTGATTGGGACAAGGTCACGTATGATTTCCCAACGCCGGGTCAAAACCTTGCACGTGACCGCGTTTGGGGGAGCTTTGGCACAGGCGGCAGCAGCGGTATTCGCCGCTCGCACCAATATGTCCGCGAAGGCGGCGCGGCGGCGCGGATGATGCTCACCGAGGCTGCCGCTTTGCGCTGGGGCGTTCCGGTGGATGAATGCACAGTCGAGAAAGGCGTAGTCAGTCATGCGGGCTCTCGCAAGAGCGCACGGTTCAGCGAACTCGTTGAAGCAGCCTCGCAATTAACGCCGCCTGCGAGCGTTAAAATCAAAGACCCAGATGACTGGATCATTACCGGGCAGTCTAAACTTCGCCTCGATACCCATGATAAACTTACCGGGGCTCTGAAATACGGGGCGGATTTGACGTTCCCCGGGATGCTAAACGCCAGCATCAAAGACTGCCCGATTTTGGGTGGAACACTGAAAAGCTTTGACGCGTCCGCCGCTATGAACATGCCCGGCGTTAAAAAAGTCGTGCAGCTTGATAATGCTGTCGCCGTCATTGCGCAGACATGGTGGCAAGCCAATAGCGCTTTGGAGGCCATGCCCATAGAATGGGACGGCGGGGCTTTGGCGAATTATTCCAGCGCGGATATTGAGGCTATGCTGGATGAAGGGCTGTCTGCTGATGATAGCTTTACCGGTAATAAAGGCGGAGACGTTGAAACTGCCATGGCTGCGTCCGCGCAAACCCTAGAGGCCACATATAATTATCCCGCGCAAAATCATGCGACCATGGAGCCCATGAACGCCACGGCATTGTGGACCGCAGATAAATGCGAGGTTTGGTGCCCGACGCAAAACGGCGAAGCGGCGCTGCGCGCAGCCGCAGGCGCGTCTGGACTGCCGATTGAGCAATGCGATGTTTATAAAACCATCCTCGGCGGCGGCTTTGGGCGGCGCGGCATGTCGGATTATGTCGAGCAAGCTGTCAAACTGGCCAAAGAATTACCGGGCACACATATCAAGCTTATGTGGTCGCGCGAAGAGGATATGGCGCACGGGTTTTATCACCCGATTACCAAATGTACCCTGCAAGGCGGCCTGGACAGCGATGGTAATCTAACCGCGATTAACATGAAAATTTCAGGCCAATCTATATTGGCCGCTTTGATGCCGCAGGCCCTCGTGAACGGGGCAGATTTTGCTGCGTTCCAGGGCCTCTTGCCAGCAGGCGTTGATCCGCGCCTCGAAGATCAAACGCTGAAATATACATTCCCGAATTTCCATATTCATCACGCCATGCGCAATCCGCCCATACGCCCCGGCTTTTGGCGCGGGGTCAATTTGAACCAGAACGCGATGTATTTGGAATGCTTCCTTGACGAGATGGCGCATGCCGCCGGCCGCGACGCGCTTGAGTTCCGCCTCTCCATGCTGGGCGATGAGCCTAAAATGGCCGCCGTGCTGAAAGCGGCTGCGGAAAAAGGCGGTTGGGGCCAAGATGATGGTAAGTTCAGAGGGCTGGCAAATATTTACGGCTTTGGCAGCTACGTCGCCGCCTGCGCGCAGGTAAGCATCACTGAAGACGGCTCGCTCAAGATGGAAAAAATAACCGCGGCCACCGATTGTGGTCATGCGGTAAACCCGCAACAGATCGAGGCGCAGGTCGAGGGCTCCTTTGTCTATGGTCTGTCTGCTATGCTCTACGGCGAGATTACCTATAAGGACGGCCAGCCCGAACAGACGAATTTCCATAATTACGATTCGATGCGGATTAAGGATATGCCGGTGGTGGAGACAATTATTATGCCGTCCGGCGGATTCTGGGGCGGTGTGGGCGAGCCAACAATTGCGGTCGCCGCGCCGTCAGTTATGAACGCCATATTTGCCGCCACAGGAAGGCGGGTGCGTCAATTGCCGTTTAAAGATCGGGATTTGCGGGTTTAGGTTCCCGTCTGGTCGCGGGCTTTACGGTTTTGGGGTTATCCTCAAAACTTGTCCCTGCGTCTCATCATCGATAATGAGTAATACCGCGCCGCCGCTATCGACCCGCACATCGCGGATGCGGCCGTCTAAATCAGCCAGCAGGCTTTCCTCGCCAACCGCGTTGCCGTTCTCAAGGTCAACCCGGCGCAGATCGCGCGATGCCAGCCCGCCGATGAGCGCGTCGCCGTTCCAATCCGGGAACATACCGCCGCGATATATAGTCAGGCCGGACGGGGCTATGGAGGGCGTCCAGTCTTTCACAAAGCTCTGCGTCCCGGCATATGTTTCAAACGGCGTGACTTTTGCGCCGTTATAATCTGTGCCTGTTGTTGTAAGCGGCCAGCCATAGTTTTTGCCCGGTTTTATCAGGTTCAGCTCATCGCCGCCGCGCGGGCCATGCTCATGCGCCCATAAATCGCCTGTGCGCCCGTCAAAATGCAGGCCCTGCACATTGCGGTGGCCATAGGAATAAATCTCGGCTCTGGCATCCGGGTCTGCGGCAAACGGATTATCACTGAGGGCTTTACCGAACCGGTCCAATCGGTAAATTTTACCGAGCAGGGATTTTTTATCCTGCGCTTTTTCGCGGTAAACAAATCCGTCTCCGCCCGTGAGTATCAGCGTATCGTCCGGCAGAAATACGATACGCCCGCCGTAATGGTTGGCCGTATCTTTAGCATCGGCGCGAAAAATCGTTTCGCCGCCCTGGAGCGTATTGCCGCGAAGGACGGCTTTATACAGGGCCGTACCATTCGCCGCCGCATCCCCGTAAGCATAGGCGAGGAAAACCTCGCCGCTGTCAGGGAAATCAGGCGCGAGCACGACATCAAAAAGTCCGGCCTGCTGCTCGGCGTAAATCGGGCTTGGAAGGCCGCTCACCTCGGCCTTTTTGCCGTTCGGGCCGACGCGAAGCAATTTGCCGCCGCGCTCGGTCACAAGATAGGATTGGCCCGTGCCGGGCAGGGGCGTAATGCTCCAAGGTGATGACAGGCCATCAGCAATAACCGTGATTGCAAACGCGCTTGATTCTGTCTGCGGTATTTCAGGGGCTGGCTGGGCTTCAAGACATGCCGTGAGCATGACGCCGGCGGCGCTATAGCCCAGTATTGTTTTTAAATATCTTTGCATCACCGCCTCGCATTGACCTTTGCGTATTCTTAAGCAAAGCTAGGCCTATGACAAGGTGGAGTTCGAGATGAAAAAAGGTAAGACTTTCGGTATCTATTGTCTGAGCGTGTTCGCCGCTGCAATTGTGACGGCGCTCATCGCGTCGATAATATCCACGCAGCGCGTCATTGGCGGCCTTGCGGAATGGGGCGCTAATGTCAGCGTTGGCGAGCGCCTATCCATGACTTTTTATGATATTGTCCATTTTGGCACGCTCTACGGCGCTTTTATAGTCGCGGCATTATTGATTGCCTTCACAGCCGGAGGGCTTGTCTTTCGTATGGCGAAAGTCGGCAGGCCTGTGGTTTATATGGCCGCGGGAGCGGCCGCGATGTTGGTCATGTTATTGGCGATGCAAGAGGTCTTTTTTGGGGTGCCTATTGTTGGCGGCGCGCGCGATTGGGCCGGACTGGCGCTACAAATGCTGGCGGGAGCTATTGGCGGCGGCGTATTTGCGTGGCTGACACGGCCAAAGCCGAGCGCTTTATAATTTTATTCATTAGTCTTCATGGGCGCGGCGTCCCCGGGTGGATTCGAACCACCGGCCTCAAGATTAGGAATCTTGCGCTCTATCCGACTGAGCTACGGGAACAGCGGGATGCCCCTAGCACAGAAACTGTCCAAGCCAAATATTTAAACCGTATTGCGGCGTAGCTCTAGAAATAGAAAAACAGGCCCGTAGGCCTGCCTTTTGAAGTCATGCGCGCAGCCTAGGCGCGTTTTCGTAAAGCCTTTTCGGCTTTCACGGCCATATGTTTGGCTTTGATACGTTCAAAACTGTCGAGCGCTTCGAGCGCGACTTGGAGGTCACCGACAAGGTCGACCTCTTGCGCGCCAATATCTTCGAGGGATGATCGCAGGTTCTTTTTTCGCTCAATCACAGACTGCGCGTAAGAGCCATATGACACATAGCCCTCTTTTTGCGCATCCGGCGCGATGTCGTCTTCCGGGACGCTATCGTTGAGTTTTCTGATTTGACGTTCGAGATCTTCTCGCGTGGCCTTGAGCACCGCGATGCGTTTTTGGAGGTCGTCAATAGCAAAACGGGTTTGCCGGACACTCCTTTCCATTGCCTGATTCATTGTTTTTCACCTAACTTACTTATGGATGGCAGTTTTCTGCCTTGAGCTTTTCATACGGGAACAAGTTTACGGTCTCGTAAATTTTTAGGGGAAAAAGCGTATTTGGGCCGGAATGGCCGAACTTAGGCCAAAAAACTCCTTTTAGCGTTAACACTTGATTTACGGGATTCACCTATGCCTTTTAATACGTTAACCATATTCCATTGATCGGAATAGTGATTCGCCTGGGAGGGTCTATTATGCGCGTTCTTCTAATTGAGGATGACAGTGCGACAGCGCAGGGCATCGAGCTGATGCTAAAAACTGAAGGTTTCAATGTCTATACGACTGATTTAGGAGAGGAAGGCGTCGATCTTGGTAAACTTTACGATTACGATATTATCCTTTTAGACTTGAATTTACCGGATATGCCGGGGTTTGATGTTCTGAAAACTCTGCGTTTGGCAAAGGTCAACACGCCGATCTTCATTCTTTCAGGAACATCGGATATCGACTCCAAAGTTCGCGGCCTCGGTACAGGCGCAGATGATTATATGACGAAACCTTTCCATAAAGAGGAATTGGTTGCCCGCATTCACGCCGTAGTCCGCCGCTCTAAAGGCCACTCACAATCCGTTATCACAACCGGTGAGATCAAAGTGAACCTTGACGCCAAAACCGTCGAAGTCGGCGATCACCGCGTCCATTTGACCGGTAAAGAATATCAAATGCTCGAGCTTTTATCCCTCCGCAAAGGCACGACATTGACAAAAGAAATGTTTTTGAACCACCTTTACGGCGGTATGGACGAGCCGGAACTTAAAATTATTGACGTCTTTATCTGTAAGCTGCGTAAGAAACTCGCATCAGCAACAGGCGGCGAGCACTTTATCGAAACTGTCTGGGGACGCGGCTATGTGCTTCGTGACCCGGCAAAAGATCGCATGAGCGCCTAATCAGACCGAAAGCTGAGTGCATTTCCTACTCAGTAGGAATTGCATGCAACAAACATCCCGCCTTTCAGGCGGGTTTTTTTATGGTTGATGTCTGTATAACTATTAGGGATGCGCTCTAAGCTTCTTTGCGAAGCTTCATCAGCTCTTTTTCCAGCATGGTCAGGCGCTGGCTCTGAATTTCCTGCACGGCACTATTTTCGGCTGTATCCGCTGGTTCCACCGGGGCGCGGCGCTGAAAAATACCGGGTACGTTTGATACATTGTCAAACCCGTAGCCGATTCTCGGCATTCGCTCTTTGGAGCCGAGCATCAAATAGCCCAGCGGCGGCACAATGGATGAGAGCCCGCGCAGAACCCGCACTTGCGCGGCTGAGGCGTAAGACGCTAAGCGGTTCCTAAATATAATCAGGTGAAAATGCCCCAAAGTGCCTAAGTTCGACATCAGGTGATGTTCACGGAACGAGACCGTTTCGCGCAAGGACGGTTTGACAATCCAGTCCTCGCCGCGCCGATCAAAATATGTCACCAAATCTCGAATAGGCAGGCCGCGCTGTACCTCAAAATGTGTATATTGGCCCTTTTGGGCGCGGGCCAGGGCAGGAGATGGGTAATCAATACCGATAATTTCCAGTTTCAAGTTTGGGAATTTATGGCGGCATTTATCATATTGCATCGCCAGAGAATATGTTTCTTGGCCACTGCTACACCCGAAAGACAAGACGCGCACAGTGTGCTCGCCGTAAAGGCTCTCGAGGGCTGGCCACACATAGGCTTCGAGCTGTTTAAAGCTATCAGGGTCAGCATTGAACTGAACATCACGCTCCAGCAAAGATGAGACCACTTGCAGGGCCAGCCGGGCGTGGCCTTGGCTGAACAGTTCTTCGATCATGTGCAAAAGGCCCGTATAGCCTTCTTGACGGGCTAGCGTGCGTAGCCGCGTTTCAATTAAAAACCGGTGATCTGCGCCGAGGTTCACACCGGCAAGCTCAAGGGTTAAACGCCGAAGCGCTTCATAATAGCTGGGTTTTAATGTAAGAGCTCCGCTCATTATCCCAGCAGCCCCGCTTGAAAGAACTTGCTGGCAATAATATCGCTATCAAACGGCTTCATGACATATTCATCAGCGCCCGCATCCAAAGCCTCGGTAATTTTTTCAATGCTGCGCTCAGCCGTGCAAAACACAACAACCGGGTCTTTGCCATTGGGTTGCGCCCTGAGTTCTTTGAGGAATGACAGACCGTCCATCACGGGCATGTTCCAATCCAGCAGAATAGCGTCCGGCATTTTGACTTTACAGTGCGTGATGGCTTCTTGCCCGTTCTCGGCTTCGTCTGTGTTAAATTGCAGGTCTTTTAATATCCGTCCGGCAACCCGGCGGATCATTTTCGAATCATCGACGACAAGACAGGTTTTCATGCGCGCATCTCCGATGCTGCAAGGTGGACGGGCGCGTGGATGACGGCCTCGGTTTTGCTGGATCCGGCGAGGGGAAGTCCGAAAATATCAATCCGCGTTAGCATATCATGGCCGGTCATGGAGAGAGCGGCTCCATATGTTTGCAAGCGCTTGACCTCTGGTTCCAGCAGGAGGTTTTGCGAGGGCATCGGACCTTCGCAGCTTATCAGGATATTAAACCCTTTCGCTTTTTCGCGGGCCGTGATGGCAATATGGGCGGCGCCGCTCAGGCCTTGGTTCTGACGGCGAAGCGGGGCTTCGACGCTGCGGTTAACAAGGTTTTGGCAAATTGTAATCAGAGCAGTTTCGACGTCCTTGGCAAGGGCTTCGTCCATTCGGATTTCGTCGCTGGCATAGGAAACACTGACGGATTTTTTCTCTATCCGGGCTTTGCGCAGGCTCTCATTGGTGATGGCTGGCATGATCACATCGAAACTGTCAGACGGATCTTCCGGCATTTGTGCAGGCGTAAACGGAACAAGGTTCAGGAGCGTCTTTATCGATTGCGACTCTGCGCCCGGTTTGGCGAATTTTCTCAAGGGGAGTAAAATTTGCCGGGCCCTATCAAGGGCTTCGGCGTCCGCAGTTTCAGGTTTTGACGTGCGGGTGCTGATTTGAGGCATTGCAGGCGCAATTTCATCCAAACCATCCCGGTATTGCCGAACGAGTTTGTTGAGCACAAGCAATGTCCCGTCGCAGCGCGCGCGCGGACATCCAGCACCAATTTCCGTTATAGCTGTTTGCGCCATGCGAGAGATCGAGCGGGCGCGCATGGATTGCGCTTCAAGGCGGACAACACTGAGCAATTGCAGGGCTGTCTGGGTTTCCCGTTCACCGGACGTTAGCAAAAACCTGAGCGTATCGGCGCAATGACTGGCAAATTGCCGTGCTGCAACGAGATTATCGCCCGTGTTATTATGCATGACTGTCTCCGTTTACCGTCAAAGGCGAGAGCTTTGATTCGTGGTTAGCGTGACAATAATTGGTTAAAATGGCATAAAGCTTTACGAGAAAGCTTGGCGGGACAGGAATTGCACTAAGCGGCGTTTTGTGCCTCAAGG
>CAYGRF010000030.1:0-22550 GCA_964352275.1 uncultured Caulobacterales bacterium | reverse complement strand
GTTTGAAGCCCATAAGCTCGTCGAAGAAATAATGAATCAAGACAATGACGCTGCGGCAGAGGACCTGTCTGCGAAAAACATAACAACCATTGTCCGCGTTCATGAACCTCCGGCGCGCGAGCGCTTGCAAAGCCTGTCTGATTTCCTCCCTGCTGTCGGCCTCAAATGGGCATTGGGAGAGAGGGTCAGCACAGCGCGGTATAATAAACTCCTTGAGACCGCCGCTGAAAAGGACATGGCCGAGACAGTTGGCATGGCCGTTTTGCGTTCACAAAGCCAAGCCTATTACGGGCCGGATCCAAAAGGGCATTTCGGTCTGAACCTGACCCATTACGCGCACTTTACGTCGCCCATTCGGCGCTATGCTGATTTGGTGGTTCACCGCGCGCTCATCCGCACCTTCCGGCTTGGGCTTGACGGCACAACAGAGCGCGAACAATCCCGCCTTAAAGAAACGTCCGAACATATTTCCGACACGGAGCGCCGGGCCATGGCCGCAGAGCGCGATGCTAAAGACCGCTATATCGCGCAATATCTCGAAGGCCGCGTGGGCGCTGAATTTGACGCCCGTATCACCGGCGCGGCAAAAGCGGGCTTATTTATCACGCTGGACGAAACCGGCGCGGACGGATTTATTCCCGCCCGAACGCTGGGTGATGATTATTTCATGTTTGACGAAAAGCGAAAAGCTCTGACCAATACGGAGACCGGCGCAACCTACCGCTTTGGCCGCAAAGTCAAAGCCCGCCTCAAAGAAGCAACGCCTGTCACGGGGGGGCTTATTTTTGAAATTCTCACCAAGCCCGAACCCGGTAAAAAACCCAAAAATAATCCCCGCAAAGGCCACCGCGGACAGCGCCCAAGAGGGCGGCGCAGATGAGCAGACCGTCAGACATAAAACTGCCTGAAATTGTCATGACCGATAAGGAAAAGGCGCAGCGGGCTGCGCTCTCCCGTGCTGTAAATCCGAAACTCGCTTCGACGATAGTGCTCACATACGGGCCAAAAAATAATCCAAAAATCTTGATGGGTCAACGCGCCAAAAGGCATGATTTTATGCCATCTGTGTTTGTCTTCCCCGGCGGGCGTGTTGACCGGGGTGACAGCTATGCGCCCTATGAGGGCGATCTATCCCTCCGCACGGAAACCATCTTGGAGGCCGCCTATGCGCCGCGGCGCGCCCGCGCGGCTGTCCTTGCAGCCATTCGCGAAACCTATGAAGAGACAGGTCTGCTACTCACGGCCAACCAAAAACCAAACAAACATATCAACCACCCGACGTGGCGAGCGCTAGCAGGCCTAAACCAAACCGCAGACCTTAGCGGCGTAGAAGTTTTTGGCCGCGCCATCACGCCCCCTCATCGGCATAAACGATTTGATACATGGTTTTTTCACAAACATATATACGGGAACAAGCCGCCGCAAGTCTCTGATAGTAAAGAACTTTTGAATGTTGACTGGTTCACATTTGACGAGATCGAGGCCCTTAAGACGCACCGCGCAACAGATATGATGCTTGTCGTTCTAAAGCAATTTTTGTCATATGATACAGCACCTTATGATGTTTTCTTCAGCCGTATGGTGCGCGGTAAGTTTCATCAGGGACATTTCCCGCACAGTGAGAGAGAATTATGAGCGAATGGGTATTGGGCATCATCGGCGGGTCTGGACTTTACAATATTGACGGCCTTGAAAATGAACAATGGATTCAGATAGATACACCGTGGGGCTCACCATCGGACGAGATATTATTTGCAGAAATGAACGGCATTAAACTCAGGTTTTTACCGCGTCACGGCCGCGGCCACGCCCTATCGCCCAGCGATGTCAATTACCGCGCTAACATCGACGCGATGAAACGCGCGGGCTGTACGGATATACTCTCATTATCGGCTGTCGGGTCTTTAAAAGAGGCTTACGCGCCGGGACATTTTCTCATGGTGGATCAGTTTATAGACCGCACGTTCAAGCGTGAAAAATCTTTCTTTGGCGAAGGCTTGGTTGCGCATGTTTCCGTGGCTGACCCCATATGCAACCGCCTATCCCGGCTCGCCGGACGCGCCGCTATGCGCGCTGGCGCGACCGTGCATTGGGGCGGCACCTACCTAGCCATGGAGGGCCCGCAATTCTCAACAAGAGCCGAGTCGCAAATGTACCGTAGTTGGGGCTGCGACGTCATCGGCATGACCAATATGCCCGAAGCCAAACTCGCCCGTGAAGCCGAACTTCCCTATGCAACTGTGGCTATGGTCACAGACTATGATTGTTGGCATGACACGCATGGCAGCGTCGATGTCGCCTCTGTGATTGCGGTTTTGACGAAAAATGCAGCGACAGCGTCCGGCACCGTGAAAGCCCTGATCGAAGACCTCGCACTCGAAGCCCGAACGCCCTCGCCGCAAGGGATCGAGACTAATCTTGATTTTGCACTGATTACAGCGCCGGAGGCCAGAGACCAAAAACTTGCAGCAAAACTTGACGCTGTTGCCGGACGTGTCCTGAAACCGAAGTAAAATGCTCCAGAGCGTTTTACTCTAAAAAAGCGCGCCGCGAACGCCGTCGATAACAAATTGCGCGGCCAGCGTTGCCAGCAAGACGCCGAGCACGCGTGTCAGGACATTTGTAAAGCTCTTGCCCATCAATTTCATCAAAGGGCCCGCGATCAGGAACGACACGAAGGTAATTAAAAGCACGACCGTGAGCGCCGCCAATATTGTCATTTCATCATGCCAGTCTTCGGCATCAGACATCATGATCAATAAAGACGCCATGGTTCCCGGCCCGGCGATCATGGGAATACCCATTGGAAACACGGAAATATCTTCAGGGTCAGCGGCTTCTTCCAAGATTTCCTCGGCCCGGTCTTCGCGGGTTTCCGTACGTTTTTCAAACACCATGTTCAGGCCAATGATAAAGAGCATAATTCCGCCCGCGAGACGTAGCGCATCAAGGCTGATACCCAACTTGGCGAACAAAAATTCGCCGACATAGGCAAAGCCAAACAGGATGATTGATGCGACAAAGACGGATTTCACCGCCATAGCCCGTTGATGGGCGCGGGTCGTGCCCTGCGTTAAGGTCGCAAAAATCGGCGCGCACCCCGGCGGGTCGATAATGACAAATAAAACCGCAAAGGCGGAGAGGAATAATTCAATTTCAAACATGACGGCCCTCTATCACAATAGGCTATGCTGGCAACCCCTAGCGAAAGCGCCCATGGCCGCGAAAATGCATAGCTGATGTGACCTGTTGCGTATGCAGCTAGTGCCTTAATTAACGCTTTGCGTCTTGCTTACGTTGTTTTTCGACCATTTCGCGGTAATTGGGCTGTTCATCAATCCCGCTGCGGGACGAGAAAAAACTCAAGCCCATAAAGAAAAAAGCGCACAAAACGCTGAAAATTATGGCGATTGAAAGCGCAATCATGCCGTGGCCCGAAAGGTTATAATAAATCCCGTTGGCGAAAAATATGAGGTAAATGCAAATTGGAATGACGATCAGCATTGAAATCAAGAACACTTTTATCGCGTTCGATTTAGCAGCATTCATCTGCGCGGCATTTTCATTGATCTCATTTGACATGTGGCAATCCTAAAGGGTTTACGGCTAAAGCGCTATGCGGCGTTTAGGCCGCATTTGCTTCCATTGCCAAAAAAGGTAAAGCGTCAGAGGGCCTGTAAGCCGGGTTCTGTACTCAAAAGAGCAGCGATCATTCATCTGGGGCGGTTGTTGCCAAACGCCTCACGCGACCGACCCGGACGACAGCGTTAAGATCCGCCATATGCCGTCCCTATTTGGTCTTGCTCCGGATGGGGTTTACCTTGCCATTTTGGTTGCCCAAAATGCGGTGCGCTCTTACCGCACCCTTTCACCCTGACCCTTAAAAAGGGCGGTTTGCTTTCTGTGGCACTGTCCCTCAGCTCGCGCTGGCCGGGCGTTATCCGGCATCCTATCTTAATGGAGCCCGGACTTTCCTCGAAAATAAATTTCCGCGACCGCCCGGCCCTCTGACAGCTTTAGAAAGCGCCGCAATTGCCTGAAAGTCAACCCGGATTATTCATAGCCCCGATTTTTCATGACAGAGCCTGCAATTCGCGTTTATGATGTGAATGAACCTATCGGAGCATCCCTTGAGCCCAGCAGCCAGCATAACTAGGAAACGCTTTTCGCGGCTCGAGACTTGGTTGGCCTTAAAATCATTGCCGATACCGCGTCGCACATTATCGCCACTAAAATATACCAGTCCGGTGATTTTAGCAATTTCACTGCCGCCAAAAAATGATAAGCCCACCCGCAAACAGCGCTAACTAGAATGGAGTCCCGCCGTGAACATCCCTAAACTTCGCAATACGCTCGTCCTCTTGCACCTTTATTTCGCCGCTTTCATGGCGCCTGCCTTCTTGCTGGTCGCTTTATCTGGCGGGCTCTACCTGCTCGGCAATAGCGGCAAAGTAGAGACCACCGCGCTCGCCCTGCCAGCCGAAGCGTCCCTTGATTTTACAAGCCCCACATTGGAGGATGATGTGCGCGGATTGCTGAGCGCGGCCAATATTGACCATGATTTTGAATATATCCGCAATCGCGGCACACTTATTCAATTGCGGCCAACATCACGTACATATCTATCGTTTACGCAAACGCCGGATGGCCTCACCGCAGAGCGCCACGAACCAGACCTACAATATTCGATGCTTGAACTCCACAAAGGTCATGGCCCCAGCCTGTTTAAGACTTATCAAAAATTGGTGGCTCTGACATTGTTTGGCGTCATATTTGGCGGCTTGACCGTGGGCCTTCTCGCAAAAGCCTACCGGCGCAAAACCGTCATCGCGCTCACGATCGGCACCGTGGTATTCTTTATTCTCGCTTTGCTGGCATAGCTGTGAAAAGGACTATCACTGCACTTGTCGCCGCTGGGTTGCTTGCGGCATGCGGCGCGCCGGATTATAGCGCGCCCGATTATAGTGATGTCACCATATATAAGGCGCGCAAAATTTTAACCGTCAATCCCGATATGCCAGAAGCCGAAGCCGTGGCTGTGCGCGGCGATAAGATCGTATCAGTCGGCACTCTTAAAAGCCTGCAAAAGCAGCTCAAAGGCGCAACTATCGACACGCGTTTTGACGATAAGACGCTGATCCCCGGCCTGATTGACCCGCATGTGCATATGACGCTTGGCGCGATGATGTACGGACTGGATTTCATCCCGCCGTGGGACATGCAAACGCCAAAAGGCACCGTGAAAGGCTTGCCTGACAAACCATCACTTCTGGCGAAAATCGCGGAGTTTGAATCCGCCGCCCCCGACGGCCCGCTCATATTATACGGCTATCACAACCTTGTGCAGGGCGATATTGACCGCAGCGATCTGGATACCATATCCACAGAGCGCCCGCTCTTTATCTGGCATTATTCCGGGCATGATTTTTACCTCAACTCCGCCGCGATCGAGATGGCCAAGCTCACGCCAGCCCTTGCCGAGCAATTTCACGGCGTGGATTTGGACGCTAACGGTGATCTAACGGGCCGCATTTATGAAGATGCCGGTCTGGCCTTGTTTGCCGCCATTGGCCCCATATTGCTCAATCCGGCCCATATTGAGAAAGGCTTTA
Organism: uncultured Caulobacterales bacterium; assembly: GCA_964352275.1. GTDB lineage: Bacteria > Pseudomonadota > Alphaproteobacteria > Caulobacterales > Maricaulaceae > JACOMS01. The sequence goes on along the minus strand of CAYGRF010000030.1, from coordinate 16,938 downwards.
CCGGTTACGAAAAACTGTTCCGCGAGGCGGGCGTTACAACGGTGGCGGAAATGGGATACGGGATTTTCGGACGCGCGCTCGAGGACGGCAATATCGCCGCCCATTACGGCGCGGATGATCCCTACCGCCTATACCTCGTGCCCGAGCACCGCGCATTCACGGCCGAGTTTGGCGCAGACGCCCCGGCAAAAATGCTGGAAATGGCAGCCAGCACAGACCGCCGCGCGCCTGTGCTCCCGCAAGTCAAATTATTCACGGACGCCGCCTTTTACTCGCAAACCATGCGCCTATCAGAGCCCGGCTATATTGGCGGGCAATCCAAAGGCACAAACGGCCTGTGGGTGACAGGGCCGGATACGCTCGAGGGCACCATGCGGCCTTATTGGGAGGCCGGGCTGGACATTCACATCCACTCCAATGGCGACGCAGCACAGGACGCGACACTGGCCGCTTTTGAGGCGGTGAATGACGCGCCGCAGAACGGTCAGCGCCTCGTGATTGAACATGGCGGCCTCATCACCCCGCCGCAGCTTGCCAAAGCCAAAAACCTCGGCGCGGGTATATCTGTCGCCAGCCATTATGTGTTCTATATGGGCAAAAACTATGAAGACGCCATTGGCGAGCGCGTGAAATATATTACGCCGCTCCGCTCGGCTATGGATCTGGGCATCCCGACAACTGTGCATTCCGACGCGCCCCTCGCCCCGCCCGTGCCGCTGCGCGCCGCAAGCGTCCACATGACCCGCGCCACCAAAGAAGGCGCCGTGTCTACGCCGTCCGAGCGCCTGACCAAAGAACAAGCCCTGCAAGCCATCACGCTCAACGCGGCATGGTCGCTGGGGCTGGACGATATAATCGGCTCCATAGAGGCAGGCAAACTCGCAGACTTCACAGTCCTAGGCGCAAACCCGATGGAAACGGATGCTGAAAACTGGCCGGAAATCCCTGTGTGGGGCGTGGTCTTGGGCGGCGCGGTACATCCGGTGGATTAGGGAAATTCAGCGACTTTTGCTGCGAGAAAATCGAGGGAAGGTTGATCAACGGGCCGCATTTTTCCGGCGTCATTGAGCCGTTTGAGGGTGTCATAAGCGATCCGCCAATGGTGCGCCTCTTCGCCGCCGCCAAGCCCCGCTAGTTTCGCATGAGACACCGCCACATCACGCTGCGCACCCGCATTCCCGGGATCTTGCGCCGACAGGGTTTCGGCTATCGCCAGACCCGATTCATAGGCAGACCGCGCCGCGCTCAGATCACCTTGCGCTACGGCAACATCGCCAATTCTGTCATGGCTCACGGATAAATCACGCTGCGCACCCGCATTCCCGGGATCTTGCGCCGCGCGTTCAGACAAGGCGTCATGCATAGTCTCGAAGGCCGCGCGTGCTTCTAAAAGATTGCCCTGAGCACTGGCAATATCGCCGCGTTCAGCATTTAGAGCCGATTTATCGCGGATTGAACACAGCGCTTCGTCAACGCGTAAAAGCAGCGCATGGGCGTCGGATAGTCGGCCTGCCGCTCTGTAAAGCCGAGCAAGTTCAATGAAATCCCACACATTTGACGGATCGTACCGTATGGCTTGTTCATAGGCCTCAATCGCTTGCACCGTGTCAAACAACGCAGCAACCGCGCCCGTATCGCGGAGTTTTTGTGCATGTTCGCGGTTCACATCATCGATTTGCGCGCCTTCTTGCCTGAGGCGGGACATACGGATGTTGACCCCGTCCTGAAAATCCCCCTTCTTGAACGCCTCCAGTGCTGGCGTATCGCGAACATCACCGGACGTGAGAATGTGGCCAACCGCTTTTTCAAAGCTATCAATTTGCTCCTGTGTGGCAGGCGTATGATCGCCTGTTTGGTTTGCGAGGAACGCCTCCATCATATGTTTGATATCGGCAGTGTCGGATTTGATATCTGCACGCTCGGCTTTCGCCTCTTCTTGTCCGCGCTTGAGATCATCCAGCCGAGACAGCACTTCTTCTGATACATATATTCGCGTCGTCTGCCAGAACGCCTCTTGGGCTTTCAGGGCATCAAAAGACGCCGTTAATATCGCTTGGGCAATGTCGCGCCCGGGTGAACTGTTTTTCAAATATGCGCTGATCGGCATATCCGCGAGTTGCTCAACAATATCATCGACAATCGTTTCGGTATTCAGGCCAAGCCGTGCATAATAGCGCGGCACAAGGATAAGCTCGGGAAAGCCATTTTTTAGCGCGTCAAACGTGTTATCAACATCGGCTTGTGTGAAAGCTTGCTTGACCCGCGCATCAAGGCGCAGACTGTCCTCCGCCGCTTTTAATGCGCTTTTCATATGTCTTTCAAAATCAGCGCTTGATTGCGCCTGCACGCATTTGCCGAGGCCGCCGCCAGCCGCAGCCAGACCCAGTACTCCGCCGGCCACAGCGACCGCACCGCCGCTCGCCGTCGTCGCCGCGCAAATCGCTGCCCCGAAAGACAAAGTGTGGATCAATCCGTCGGTAAATTTAAGCATCGCGTCTCCCTTGTTTAACTTAGGGTGTGAATGAATGCTCTGCAACCTTTTCCATACACTTGCCACCGCCGCCGCCTGTGCTACCAAGCCTGATGAACCAATCGGCGCTTGATGATTTTCAGTTGGAGCTTGGCGGGCCGTCCGAGGCTTTGCTGGCGTTTATTTTGGCGGTGATGATTTTTGCTGTGGCGCTGGGGTTGCGCTCTGAGCATTTCAAATTTTTCAAAGATAATCCGGCGGTTTATGTCGGCGGCGTGGCCGCGCAGCTCCTTGGATTACCGCTGCTGACGCTGGGGTTATGCTATCTGCTCAATCCCCTGCCCAGCGTAGCGCTGGGTATGATCCTCATTGCCTGTTGCCCCGGCGGGAATGTCTCGAACCTGCTGGCGTTGTTTGGCCGCGCCAATACGGCTTTGTCGGTCTCGCTGACGGCAACCTCAAGCCTCGCCGCCGCGTTCTTAACGCCTGTGTCTATCGTGTTCTGGTGCTCGCTATACCCGCCAACGCGGAACCTGTTGACCGAGATTAAACTGGATGTGATCTCGTTCCTTGTACAGACCATGATCATTCTCGGCGTTCCGCTCATCCTGGGCATGATCATTGCGCGGCAATTCCCAAAGCGCGCCGCGCAGCTACAAAAACCCCTCGCCGCGATTGGCGGGATTGGTCTGGCCGCGATTATTATTTTTGCCTGCTTGAAATATCTGCCCGTTTTTGTGGCCATTGGCCTGCCTTTGCTCGGGCTTGTTATTCTGCATAATGGATTGGCGTTCGGGTTGGGACATATCACAGGAATTATTACCCGCGCCGATACGGCGTCCCGCCGGGCGCTAACCTTTGAAGTCGGGATACAAAATTCCGGCCTTGGTATTGTCATCCTGATTACGCAGCTCGGCGGGTTTGGCGGTGCGGGCGCTATTGCAGGTCTGTGGGGGACGTGGCATATAATTGGCGGATTGATACTCGTAGGCATATTTCAATGGAGCGATAGACGGCATGTTTGATTTCATCATTAAAAACGGTACGATTTATGACGGATCCGGCGGCGCGTCATATGAAGCAAATATCGGCGTCAGAGACGGAATAATTGCTGAAATCGGTGACTGCGCAGCAGGCGCAAAACAAACCATAGACGCCAAAGGGCATATTGTGACCCCCGGCTTTATTGATTTGCACACCCATTATGACGGGCAAGTGAGCTGGGACGAAGAACTGCGCCCATCCGTCAATCACGGCGTCACCACGGCTGTTCTCGGCAATTGCGGCGTGGGTTTTGCCCCCTGCCGCAAAGATGATCGTGACCGCCTTGTGCGCCTGATGGAAGGCGTCGAGGACATTCCCGGCACAGCGCTGCACGAAGGCCTGACATGGGATTGGGAGACCTTCCCCGAATATATGGACGCGATTGACGCCATCCCGCACACTATCGATTTCGCCGTTATGGTGCCGCATGATCCCTTACGCGTCTTTGCCATGGGCGACCGGGCAATGGCCAATGAACCCGCCAATGACCATGATATAAAGCGTATGCAGAGCATCACAAAAGAAGCCATGGACGCAGGCGCAATCGGCTTTTCCACAGGCCGCAGCGATTTCCACAAAACATCGGACGGGGACTGGACGCCAGCCTCCGAGGCCGGCGTTGCCGAACTCACCGGCATTGCAAAGTCCGTCGCCGCATCCGGGCACGGCGTCCTGCAAGCCGTCAGCGATTTTGATATGATCCGTCCCGGTGATAATTTCGATAAAGAGTTTGAATTGATCGAGGCCTATTTCCGCGCGGGCGGCGAGCGGCCAAGCTCCATATCCCTCATGCAGCGGGATTTTGTGCCGGATGATTGGAAAAAAATCATGACGCGCTCCGAAAAGCTCAAAAATGAGGACGGAATAGACATCCGCTTCCAAGTCGCGCCGCGCGCTATTGGCACATTCCTCGGCCTTGGCTCGACCTTCCATCCGCTGATGGCCTTCCCGTCGTATATCGCTATCGCAGATAAGCCGCTTGCGGAGCAAATCGAGATTATGCGCGACCCGACCTATAAGGCGCAGATGCTATCCGAAACGCCGGTTCAGCTCTCCGGCCCGGGCTCTTCCATTCCGCCTATGACCGATATGCTGATTGCGCAGTTTGACCAAGTCGCGGAAAAGCTATTCCGATTGGACCATGACGGAAAGGTCAATTATGAACCCGATGCAAGCACCTCCCTCGCCGCGCAGGCCCGCCAAGAGGGCGTGAGCGTGTGGGAAAAAGCCTATGATATTTTGCTGGAAGAAGATGGCAAGTCTCTGATTTATTACCCCGTTTATAATTATACGGAGATGAATTACGACAATGTGCTAACCATGATGCAGCACCCGCAATCCCTGCCCGGATTGTCTGATGGCGGCGCGCATGTGGGCTTTATTTGTGACGCCAGTTTCCCGACTTATTTGCTGTCCTATTGGTCGCGTGACCGGGTCAAGGCCGGGCGCGGCGGATTTGATCTTGCGCGCTCTGTGCAGATGCTCACATCCGATACGGCTGATTTTTTGGGGCTGAGCGACCGCGGCCGCATCAAAGAAGGCTTGCGCGCTGACATCAATATCATCGATCATGACGGCCTTACCCTTGGCGTACCGGAAATGGTCAAAGACCTCCCCGCTGGCGGGCAGCGGCTCTTGCAACCTGTATCAGGCTATAAAGCGACCTTTGTGGCAGGCGAGCAGGTGATTGCTAATGATGTTGTCACAAGCGCAAGACCCGGACGGCTTGTGCGTTCAGGCCGTTAGTTCAACACCCAAAGGATCATACCGCCCCAAATCAGAAATCCCAAGAACGGCGCAGCGATGACGCAGACTGCGCCGCCAATGATACATATGATGCGCTCAACAAAGGTATCAGGATGCCTATACCAACTATGCAAGACTTCTTTGTCAAAGCTGCGTTCATACATCCAGTTCAGGAGCCCTGATAAGAGCAGGGGGGCGGCAAGCATGGTTATAAGCCAGATTGCTTCGCGCAATGACCTACCGTAAGGACCGCGCATCTCTGGAGCAACAACCAGCGAGCAATATAATATCCAGGGCAATGTGAGGCAAAGCGTTGGCAATGCCCACGCTTTAAAACCCACTTTCGGATAATGAATTTCGCTCACGTCATACCTTAACAAATATCGCGCTGCGTGTTAAGCAATATCGTGCGTTACTTATTGTTGTTACTCTCAGGCATATACAGAACGGCTATGGCTGCGGTGGGTTTCCTGAGCGATTTCGGGCCTGGACGCCGTTCGGATTATTGGTCCGGCGATAAGGAGGCGATTGTACCGGAACCGCTAGACCGTACCCGCCTTCGTAAACGTCGCCGCGCCCGCCGCAAACGCGCCGAAGCCGAGCGCGCCGAAAACGAAGAATAATTCTACGCGCTTCAGAGGTGGTTTTCACAATAAGTCTTAAACGCAGCTTTAATCCCGTCCTCTGTCAATCCGAAATCCTCTAGGGAATATTTATGCGCCGCGCGGTGCTCCCGCCGGTTAGCTTCGATCCATTCCTCCATACCGGCGCGGATTTCCGCGCTGAGCGGGATACCCGCCTCGGACAATATACGCTCGCCCTGCTCGGCCGGCGTTTTCAATAAATCCGTATAGGCCACGTCAATAAAGCGGGCGGGATCAGCCGCCGCGCGCGCTCTCATAAACCGCTCAAGCCAGTCGGCCAAACGCGTCTGCCAGTACGCGCCTATGGTTTTATTATCAATCTCATCAGACCCCATGCGGTATAGGCTGGCTTCCATGCTGCAATATGACGGCACGGTCGCGACCGGGTCGCGGTGGCTCATAACAATTTTAGCGTCCGGAAAAACCTCGAGCACAGTGTCCATCGCCATTAAATGACCGGGCGTTTTCAGCACCCAAGATTTGCCCGCCCGCGGTGGGTCCTGCCATTGCAAGGATTGCAGTATTTGCACAAGGTCTTGATAGGCCGGGCGCGGGTCTTGCTCGTCGAGCCACGCCGCGTAACTCGGTACATAGTAGGTGGATTCGATCATGGAACTTGAAAACAGCTTGCCTAAAATGATCACTTCCTCATCAGGCTGCGTGACACTCATCGGGTGAATAGACATCAACTCAGGGATTTTTTCGAGCATATAGGCAAGTATGCCCTCCGCCGCCTCAATGCGGGGAGCAGGCTTACCGCGCGGCTCACCGGAAAGCGGTACATAATTTTGCGTCTCATACCAGCGAATCGCTGTTAAATCCGGCGCCGCCGCAATCATGCGGTGTAGCATGGTGGTGCCGGTGCGCGGCAGTCCCGTCAGCACGGCGCTGACATGAACGCGCTCATCTAATATTTCAGGGTGCCGTTTGATTAAATCTATATGCTGCAAACGGGCCGTTAATGCTCCCAGTATCATAGCTTGCGCGCCGTAGGCCCCTTCCGCGCTAAGGTAGGCCTCGTCGTTCAGGGCCGGTATGAGCGCATCAATATGGGCGAAAAACCACGTATCGCCAAAATCACTCAAGCCTGTTTGCTCTATGGCTTGCTGGATGAAAACATCGCGTGCTGGTACTGTCATTTGTGCCTCAAAGCTATTTTGCGTGGATGTATGCACACTAATTTACGCAAAACTGAACGAAATGAAAGATTTATCATTTAAATTCGTAAAATAATGCGCTATTCTCTACGCATGTTATTACAAAACAAAACGATTATCATTAGCGGCGTGGGCCCCGGCATGGGGCGCGCTATGGCCCGGATCGCCGCCGCCGAAGGGGCCAATGTTGGCCTTGGCGCGCGTAACACAGATTTCATCAATGAAGTCGCAGCCGATATAAGACAGGCTGGCGGTAAAGCTGTGGCCTTATCAACCGACGTGACAAAAGCCGAAGACTGCGCCGCGCTTGCAAGCGCCGTTCACGGAGAATTTGGCCGTATCGACGGCCTTGTCAACAGCGCCTATAATCACGGGGCCTGGGCGACATGTGATGTTGCTAATCCTGATGAATGGGCGGCTGTGTATGATGTCAACTGTATCGGCGCGCTGCGCATGAGTCAGGCGGTCTTGCCTGCCATGAAAGCGCAAAAAAGCGGCGCGATTGTGAATGTCTCGACCATGGCCACGGTCAATCCTTTCCCCGGCGAAGCGGCCTATGCGGCCAGTAAAGGCGGACTTGGTGTTTTGACAAAACATATGGCCAAAGATTTTGGCGGGCACGGTATACGGGTCAATGCCTGCCGCATGGGCTGGATTGGCGGCGCGCCGGTTTACGGATATATAGACGCGCAAGTCGCAGCCGGGCGCGAAAGAGACGATGTTGTGGGCGAGATTACGGGCCGCATCCCGCTCGGCATTATTCCGCCGGAAGATGATTGCGCCAAAGCCGTGCTTTATTTTGTCTCTGACTACGCCAATGTTGTCTCCGGCGCCGTTTTGGACGTGAATGGCGGCCAATATATGGCCCCATGACACAAGACACCCCCGCTCAGATTTGGCAGACATTTTGCCGGGACCTCGAAGCCGCGGGTCAAGCGGTCTTGAGCTCTGACGTTCAAGCCGCGCAACTCGATCAGGCCGAAGGCGTTAGGTACCTCACCCGGCTTTTGCGAATTGGGCTGGATATGCATCTGGAAAACGCCGACCCGTCGCATCCATCCTTTTATCAAGCCTCACACGCGACAGCTAAAATCGGCGCGGATAATCCTGATAATTTCTATCAGAACGCAACGATTTCGGCCGGATGCACCTACCGGATCTCCGGCCATATCGGTACAGTACCGATCCTCAGCTTTGCCACCAAAGCCAACCGTTACGCGGTCGACGGCACCATGGCGTCTACTGGCGAACTTGATGTCCGGGATATGGAAATTGCGCCGGATGGGTCATTCGAAATTATCGTCTCGACGCACAAAAAGCCCGGCAATTGGCTCCCTATGGCGAGCGATAGCTCTATCTTGATTGTTCGGCAGACCTTCTTTGACCGCAGCGCTGAAACCCCGGCCTGCGTCAACATCGAAACGGTCAATCAAACACAGCCCCCTGCTCCGCTCTCTATGGAGGCTTTACAGAGGGCGCTCATCAGCACGCCTGCCTTTGTCGCGGGAACGTCCGGCATTTTCATACACTGGGCGGATTATTTCCGCTCGGAGCATAAGAACGCTCTCACCACAACCGATCAATCCATGTTTGCCAAAGCGGGCGGCGATCCGTCCATTTATTATCTTCACGGATGGTGGGAACTTGGGCCAGGCGAAGAGCTTCAAATCACGAGTAATATCCCTGAATGCGAGGGGTGGAATTTCCAGCTTAACAATGTCTGGATGGAAAGCCTCGATTATCGTCATCACACCATTCATACTAATAACGGCCTCGCCGCGCTTAATCCTGACGGCACCGTGACCGTGACTGTCTCGCACACTCGTGTACCTAGCAACTGGATCGACACGGCAGGCCATACGCGCGGCACCATGCTGTGGCGCTGGACGGGCGCACACGACCACCCCATACCGAAAACGGAGATTATACATGTCTGATTTGGAAGCCCGTATTATGCGGCTAGAAGATGAGAGCGATATTCGCCGTCTGAAAGCCCGTTATCTTAATGCTTGCGACGCAAAAGACGTCGCCGCTATGCGCGCCTGTTTTTGCGAAGACGCCGTTATTGAATTCCCCCCGCTGGGGCAGTTCGATTTAGACGGTTTGGTGGGTATTTTCGAGCAAATGGCGGCAACAACTCCAATCGTCGATGTCCACCACGGCCATAATGGCGAGATTGCGATTGATGGCGATACAGCGTCCGGGCGTTGGAACCTTGGCTTTGCAACATACGATCCCCGTAATCAGGCGTTTCGCATGCTATCAAGCTTTTACGATGATGAATACCGCAGAACGAAAGACGGCTGGCGCATCAGTTTTACGCGGTCAACGCCGCGCGCCATTGTTGACGGAACGCTGGCGAGTGAAAATTTAACCGCCCAATGGGCGATCGAAGGATAAGCCGCACTTTACAATCTACAGGAGACCTCATGACTGAAACTACTGACCCGAACATGGCCGTAAACCCGGACGCTATTGTCGTATCCAAGACGGTGGACATCAACGCACCCGCATCTCTCGTCTGGGATATACTGCTTGATATGCCCAAATATGGCGATTGGAATCCGTTTTGCGTGGAATGCACATCAACACTCGAGATGGGCGCGCCAGTGGTGATGAAGCTTAAAAACTATCTTAAAGACGGTGAGTTTTTCGAAAACACAGAATATGTCTGCGCCTTTGAGCCGGAGAAACTATTGTCTTGGGAATTGCCGCATTATGATGCGTGGCCCTACCCTGCGCGCCGCGATCAAATCCTTGAAGCGGCTGGTCCTGAGAGTTGCAAATATCACTCCACCGATGCGTTTTTAGGCCCCAACGGCATCCATGTCATGCGCTTCGCCGGGCCGTGGGTTAAAACCGCATTTGACGATACGGCGGACGCCTTAAAAGCTCACGCGGAAAAACTATACGCTCAGCAAGCCTAAGAACGGCAATCTTCGGTCTCGGGCAAGACAAATAGGCAGTCCGGCAAGTCCGCATTGATAGTAAACGATGTCCATATTACCTCATTGGCTTTGACGCCGTTGTAATAGAGGCGGACCCGTCCCGGCTGCACCCAATCAACGCCGGGATTAGTGTAGAAGTTTGAGTAAATCCGCTCATGCCAACCGCGCGGCGTCACAAACCCGACTTTGAGAACTTTATAGTTATTGTGCCCAATGCCGAACTGGGTTGTGCCGCCCGCCGGATCCGTCACCGTGATGATATAAGCGGGCTGGCCATCAATAAGGTCATCCGGCAGCCGCGATAGAGAATAGCCCTCATCCAGAGCATGCCGGATAACGCCAAAGCCAAAATTTGATGACCAGCGCTTATCAGACTCGGATGGCGGCTGCGCGCCGTCCGGCGTGTATGTCACGCCTCCATCATAGGCGAGGTCAATAACGCGCCTTCCATCTTTAATGGACTCGAGCCTAACTTTGCCGTCAACCTTATGCGCGTCTGTTTTGCCCGCATCATAGACACGCCACATATTATGGGTTTCATGGGTGACGGCCTCGCCCTCCCGGTAAAACACCCCGTAGCCTTTCATAGACAGCGTTTTGGGGCGCGCCCAGCTTTGCCCGCCTGCGGCGGCGTGAGCCTTGGTCATGACTTCAACTGCGGAAAGACCGGTTGCAGGATAAAGCGTTTCAAGATTACCGCTCGCCGTGTCTTGAGCGGTGCATGCACTCAGCGTTAATCCTGTTAGGGCGAGCGCTTTAAGCAGCCTAATCAAATTTAGCCCCCTCAAACGTATCGAATTTATTATATTTACCGAGGAACAAGAGTAGCGTCGCGCCGATTACAAAGCCGAACGCGGCAAAGGATAATACGCTGGAATAATCAGCCGCATCACCGCGCAGAATGTTAAAGATTACGGGCGATGTTCCCGATCCGAGTCCAAAGGCCGCGTAAACCAGCCCGTATATTCGGCCATAAGATTTCATGCCGAAATAGCGCGATGTAAAATAGGCCATCATATCAAATTCTACACCTGCAGCCAATCCAACAAGAATGAGCGCTATAGCGTTCACGGCAATCCCGTAATCCTGCATTAAAATATAACAGCCTATAGCGGGCACGCTCATGAAAATGAACGCAACCATCGGAGCCCAAAAGTGATCTACGAGCCAGCCGCCAAGCAAACGGCCAGCGAGCGTTGACAGTCCGATGAGCCCGGCCCCGGTGAAAAAGCCTGTCGCAGTAATATCCGTATAGCCCTTATCGAGCAGAATGAATTTTGAATTGGCAATAATGCCGGAGACGACAGCCCCTAAAATCAGAAAGGAAATAAATATGAGCCAGAATCGATAATTGTGAAATGTTTCACGAAGCGTGAGCCCGGGGAGCTCAGAACTATCAGCTTCTCTGCCGCTTCGCCAATATAAAAACGCAACATACCCAGCGAGGAATGCGAGCATCAGAAGAATAACAGGCTTAGGCCCTTGCGTTGACATTAAAAACGTCATGACCGCAAATAAACCTACCGCTAAAAGGAAACCCAACCCATATATTTTCAGGCCCCCGCTTTGCGCTCCGGCGCTCACCAAAGCTGCCTCTTCTTTGTGATCCCGGAACAGGAAAAAAGCGAGCGGCAGGGAGAAGATAATCGGCAAAATACCGACAGCTACATAAGCGCCGCGCCAGCCAACGCTGTTGATAAAAGACTGGATATATGTCGGGGCCAGAAAGCCGTAAAGTCCGGTGCCGGTTAAAGCTATACCGAGCGCTAGGCCTCTGTTTTTATTGAAATTATTGACAATCGCTTTAGACCACGTAATCGGCAAAGTCCCGGATCCGAAAAAGGCTGTAAAAAAGAAGATTGTGTAGAAAACAACCGGATTATCCGTCATCATTGAAAATGAGGCGGTGCCAATTGAAAGCGCAATAATCGAGGGTATCAAGACCTTACGCGCGCCAAACTTATCGACGAGTTGGCCAGCGACCGGCGCGCCGACCAGAACCCCGGCTGTCATATATAAAAACCCAGCCGTGATAATCTCGCGGCTCCAGCCAAATTCTTTGCCAAGCTCAGACCCGATAATTATCAATGCCCAATAGGGCAGAGGTGACAAACACAGCGCAATACCGATTAAGGACGACAACACAATCGGCCAGCCCTTGACCCATTCATTCGTCTCTAGTGTTGTTTCGCTCATTGTGTCCCCTTTGCGATAAATCATCAAAACCCATTATATTTAAGGCCAAAGTAGGTGGGGGCGAAAGAGATTATATGATGCACATCAATCGGAGAAAAATTTTAGGCGGAGCCGCAGCGTTAGCCGCGCTATCAGCCTGCGGGCCTACCGTACCGAAATATGACGCGGAGATCATCATTATAGGCGCAGGGCTTTCGGGTCTATTTGCGGCGCGTATTCTGGCTGATGCAGGAAAAGACGTTCTTGTTTTAGAGGCCAGTGAACGCGCCGGGGGCCGGCTTCACACCTTTGATTTGGGCGCGGACGGTTTGTCCGAGGCCGGGGGCGAACAAGTCGGCTCGGGCTATGCCCGCATTCGCGACGAAGCTGATAAGCTAGGCCTGACGATAAAACCCGACAATCCGCGCCCGCCGCAAACATTGCTGCATTATCAAGGAAAGCCGATTTTATCAGAAAATTGGGCCGCTGCGCCGAGCAACCCATTTCCCGAACCGTTGAAAGGCGCGTCTCCGTCCTCCGTCTTGTTTCGTCTTGCTGCCCGGAAAAATCCGCTCAGCGATGTTTATGCATGGGCAAACGCTGATCCTGTACTGACCGATATGTCTGCACTGGATTGGCTCACATCCCAAGGCTTATCCGCCGACGCCATTGCCGCAATTGATCACGGCCTGAACGGTAATAGCGTGAGCACTTATTCTATGCTCAACCTGTTTCGCTCTCTGGCATTATATACTCAAGACCGGAATATGGGGCCATCCGGGCATATTGTCGGCGGCGCGCAGGCCCTGCCCGAAGCCATGGCCGCGTCCCTGCTACGGCCTATAGAACGCAATGCCCAGGTTTCGGCCATTCAGGTCAGCGCGGATGATGTGCGTCTTTTGGGAACAAACGGCCAATGCTGGCGCGCTCAGCATGTAATCGCGGCAGTGCCTTTCCCGGTTCTCAGGGCCATGGACATCACCGCCCCGCTCAGCGCCGTGCAAGAAAAAGCCGTTTCAGCTCTGCCCTATACGCAAATTCTGCAAATTCATTTTCGGGCGGATGAGGCATTTTGGGAACAAGACGGCTTGCCAGCCTCCATGTGGACTGACGGCGCGCTGGAGCGCCTGTTTGCCCGCACGGACGAAGACGGAGCCCCTGACGGAATGTTCCGTGCCTGGATAAACGGACAGGGCGCTTCAAAGCTTAACGCCATGAGTGACGCCGATATTATGACCTTATGCCGGAACGAAATGGCGCGGCTGCGCCCTGCAAGCCGGGGACAAATTAAACCACTCAAGATTCAGCGCTGGACGGATACGAATACGCTGGCCGGCGGAGCCTATATGCACTGGGCTCCGGGGCAAGCCTCAAAATGGGCTGGCGCAATGCGGCAACACGCCGGACGCTTGTCCTTTGCCGGAGAGCATCTCTCGCAGGTCTATACCGGCATGGAAGGCGCGATGGAGTCGGGCGAACACGCCGCATTAAATCTTCTCGATATATGAATTTCGAATTGCGCCGCTGCGGAATAGATTTTATAGCCAAACCATGGTGCAAATTAAAGAAAGACGCGGGCATTTAGCCGACATGGCCGGAGGACGGGTAAGTCCAGAGCTTGAGTTCCTTTTTGCCGAAGGGCGTCCTTGCACCTTTTCCAGCGGTCAGAACATCATTACCGAAGGTGAGCCCACGGATTATTTTTATGATATTCTATCGGGTTATGTGGCTCTCGCCCGTAATGGCAATGATGGACGCCGGCAAATTCTTGCCTTTATGGGAGCTCGGCAGTTCCTCGGTGCGGCGTCGACACCCAATTACCCTAATCTCGCAACGGCTCTCACCAAAGTTGAGGCTATATGCTATCCGCGCTCCGCTCTTGAAAAGGCCCTCGTCAGTACGCCGGAATTTGCGTCAAATTTTAGATTAGTCCTCACCCGTATTTTAGAATCCGCTCACGATCACGTTTACACAATCGGCCAGCGTTCTGCGATTGAGCGGCTAGCATCTTTCCTCCTTTATTTGCGCTCTAATCAGGCACATTTTGCTCCCGAAGGTCCTCGCGTAAAAAGTACGCATATTGATCTGCCGATGACACGTCTTGATATTGCTGACTTTTTAGGACTGACCATTGAAACCGTCAGCAGGGCCTTCTCAGCAATGAAGGAAAAGGGTCTGATTAAGTTTACTGACTCGCATAGCTGTGATCTCGTCAATCTGGACAAAATCAGGGAACTCGGCGGCCGGGAAGACTTCACAGAACAGCGTGGCCGCGCCTGATCCAAGCACTTTCCGATTTATTGAGGGCCAAAACATATGACAGATGAGACACCCAAAACCGGCTCAGAAAAACCGCTCTCTGAACACAGCGAGTCCGGGACGCAAAAGCCTGAAAAGACTATCGGCCAAACAGCCATGGCGCACGGCAAAAAAGCCGCCGACGTGATGGATAAAGCCGCAAATGTCGCAGAAAAAACCAGCGGCATCTTCAGCGCCATAAAATGGGTTGCGATCGCAATTGTCATGCTTGTTATTTTTAGCGGCGGGTATGCCATTTACAAAGCCGTCAGCGTTCCTGCCAAGGCCGTTGGCAACGCTATGGAAAATGTCACTGACGCCGTGAAATCTGGTAGTGATAAAGTCATAGAAAATAGCGGCGATGTCATCAACCGCCTGATTATCGCCGCAAGCGACCAAGCGCGCCTCAACGAGCTTTCGGAGTTTGCTTTCGAGAGTTTATCAACAATGACGGCCAGTCCGCCCAATGGCGTCAAAGACCGTGTGTACCGCGCGAGCAATTTTGCCGGTCATGAAGACCGCGTTTGTGACATCACAATTACAATCGCAGGGGCCCAAGTCCCTGTGACGTTAGCGAATGATAATAAAGCCTATGCTACAGCCAAAGCACTCGGTTCACAAAATGAGCGATTAATCCGCCTTATAATAACAGCCGGTGAGAAGAATTTGGGCCTACGGTCAGAATGGGACTCTGAGGCCCAAAACTGGATCTTAAAGTGGAAAGCCACAACGGTTAAAAAGCCCGTTGAAGATCCCGTTGCAGAACAAACCGTGTTTCAATCGCTGGAGACGGCAGCAACATCTTGCCGCTAAGTGAATGAGGGTCAGCAGAATCTTTTTATCAACACCATTTACGACATTATTCGCCGCCATTTTGGCGGCGATGTAAAGGGTCGTTGAATTCGCGGCTGGGTTTTATGCGAAATTGTCTATCGTGCCGTTTGGCACGCCGTTGACCATATTGGATCGAACATCCGTTCGCGCGGAACGCATTGAAGGTAAAAATCCGCCTTGGACCAAATCGATCCTGACGTCTTTTCCGCGTTCCGCCCAATAGGCTTCAATTTGGTTTTTCAAGCGCTCTGCGCCTTCCCGCGTACAATAATCACCTTTCATAATGACCTCACTGTTTTGTCATGCCCGTCCCTGAGCCTGACGGTTTATCTCCGCCTACCTTAAATTTAAGTGAGAATACGGTAATTTCAAGGCAAATAATTAGTTAAACGAATAACTTTTTTGTAATACTCCAAACGAGGGAAGTTTCACCCTACGTTCATAATGTGATATTTATCCATAACATTAAAGTTTTTTCATAGTTGGCGCACCTAAACCGTAGAATGTGATTGATATTCTCGCTATCCAAATATAAGTTATACTTATATTTGAGGAAATCATGCAAACGCTCCACACCCGCATAAAATCAGCACGCCTGAAACGATCATGGTCACAATCCCAACTTGCCGATGCGGCTGGGGTCAGTCAGCCTACGGTTGCAAACTGGGAAACCGGGAGCCACATTCCTCGGCAAAGTACTCTCGCGCGCATCAGTCAAGCTTTAGATGTCGATACGGGATGGCTATTGTCCGGCACCCAATTTCAAGTTCAATCCTCTATGGACACCTATCTATCCTTGCCGATCCGCCACATTCCCATTCATGCATGGCCCAAGCCGGGGGAAGGCTTGCTTTGCGGTGCTCCCATTGGCTACATACCCTATCCAACGAACTTGGAGAATGCGTACGCCCTCACCGACCGCGCTGATGATAGTATTCAGCACCGGATTTTGATTTTTGATCCGGATATAACGGGAATAAGGCCGGATAAACTCTGCCTATGGACAGACGGGTTTACAGCGCAGATGACGCCCCATAAAAAAAAGCCGCCCGGCGCGGCAAGCCTCGGGCAACTAAAAACCGAAATTCTGAATTATTAGCCCCAAGACAGTCCGGCAAGCTGCTAAAACGGTTGTTTTCGCGACATAAATGGAGGACTTAAAACGCCCAAAAACGGCCGCTGGTAATGTTTGCCAACTCCAAGCTACAAAGCTAATGTATGGCCACCAACTATAAACGCTGCCCATTTTCATAGTGACAGTGGTTTTGGGATGCACTTGAAAAATTCTGAGCAAATGACTTAGGTTTTTCTTCTCCTTTTTTAGGAGAGTAAAACTCCGCTTGGACAGCCCAATCATAGATCCCAATATCGAGAGGGTACTCCGTCAACATTCCGCTATATGTGTTTTTGCTAATCCAAGTTTCTGCTTTTTCGATTGATGTAAAAACAGCAGAACTTAAGCGCGCTCCACCTCCATGAAACACCCATACCGAACCTAAATTTTCATGCACGTGAACCATCATAGTAAATCTCTCAGATTTTCAATAACATTTCTTAACAACGAAAACTAAAAAAGCCAATGTGTTGCGACGACCAGTTGAACTCACAGCCTCATCTAAGAC
>CAYGRF010000029.1:2469-22768 GCA_964352275.1 uncultured Caulobacterales bacterium | reverse complement strand
AAATGAAATTCACACTCTCTTGGCTCAAAGAGCATCTTGATACAGACGCGAGCATCGACCAAGTTGTTGAAGCGATGACCCTTGCGGGCCTCGAAGTTGAAGGTGTTGATAATCCGGCGGAAAAGCTTGCGGCGTTTTCAATTGGTAAAGTCCTGACAGCGGAAAAGCATCCGGATGCGGATAAATTAAAGGTCTGCACCGTGGACACACGCGACGGCGTCAAAACCATTGTCTGCGGCGCGCCAAACGCGCGAAGCGGTATGACCGTGGCTTATGCGCCGATGGGGGCTTACATCCCAGGCGCGGATTTTAGCCTGGATAAAAAACCCCGCAAAATTCGCGGCGTTGAGTCCTCCGGCATGATGTGTTCCTCCAGCGAGCTCGATTTGGGCGACGATAGTGACGGCATTATGGATTTGGATGCTGCGTTTGAGATGGGCACGCCGCTGGCTGATGCGCTCGAGTTGAATGACTCGGTGATCGATTTTGAAGTCACGCCCAACCGTCCGGATTGGCTCGGCGTTGATAATATTGCCCGCGACCTTGCGGCCACGGGTCTTGGCAAACATATCACAAAACCGATTGCGCCAATCAAAGGCACTTTCCCGTGCCCGCAAGCCGTGAAAATAGATAGCACTGACGCCTGTCCCGCCTTTGCCGGACGCGTAGTGCGCGGCGTTAAAAACGGCCCGTCGCCACAGTGGCTCCAAGACCGCCTCAAAGCCATTGGATTGCGGCCAATCTCTGCACTGGTCGATATTACCAATTTCATTACCTATGACCGCGCGCGGCCTTTGCACTTTTATGATGTCGCGAAGCTCTCCGGGCCAATAACTGTCCGTATGGGGCTGGATGAGGCGTTTGAAGCGCTCGATGATAAATCCTATACGGCGTCCCCGGATGATTGCGCGATCACGGATGAGAGCGGTATTCTTGGCCTCGGCGGTATTGTCGGCGGCGTATCGACAGGGTGCGATGAGACCACAACAGATATTTTCATTGAAAGTGCGCTGTTTGACGCGCTTACCATTCGCAGAACAGCAAAACGTCTGGGTGTCAATTCGGATGCGAAATACCGATTCGAGCGCGGCGTAGATACGGGCTTCATGACTGGAGGAGTGGATATGGCCACGCAAATGGTTCTGGACATTTGCGGCGGTGAGCCAAGCGAGATGATTGTGGTGGGCGGCATACCGGCTGAGCCAGCGCCGGTGACGCTTGACCCGGCGCGGGTTGAAAAGCTCCTCGGTTTTGCACCCAGCGAAGACGATATTGTGCGCATCCTATCGGATCTCGGTTTTTCAAAAACCGGGAGCGATGTGCCGTGGCCATTTTCCGTTCCCACATGGCGGCGTGATGTAACGCAAGCCGAAGACCTGATTGAAGAAATTGCCCGGATTGCCGGATATCACAATTTGGAGGCCGTGAGCCTGCCGCCGCTCCACGGTCGCCGCGAGCCGACGGCCACGCTCACGCAAAACCGTACGCGGCTCGCCCGCCGGGCATTGGCGCTACGCGGTATGTCTGAAGCCATCACTTGGTCGTTTGTCCTGTCTGATCACGCCGCTTTGTTTGGCGGCGGCGATGCAGCCATGAAATTAGATAATCCGATTTCATCAGATTTGGATTGTATGCGGCCTTCTGCGCTGATCCATTTATTATTATCCGGGCAAAAAAACGCCGACCGGGGCTATCCCGGAGCAGCGCTCTTTGAGGCCGGGCCGACTTACCAAACCACAGCGCCGGACGGGCAGACATTATCCATTGCCGGTATGCGGCGTATGGAAACCGCGCGTGATTGGGCGGGAAGCACCGCGCCGGATGCGCTTTCGGCCAAGGCGGATGTTTTAGCCGCCTTATCGGCGATGGGCGCGAATGTGGACAATCTTCAAATGACAAAACCGAGTGCGGAGTATTGGCATCCCGGACGGTCAGCTCGCTTGCAAATGGGGCCAAAAAACATCCTTGCCGATTTTGGGGAACTGCACCCGCGCGTGCTCAAGGCGCTGGGCGTTGAAGGCCGTGTCTGCGCGTTTGAAATTTGGCCGGATAATATCCCCGCACCGCGCAAAAAGAAAAATGCCGGTAAATGCATGGGCGCGCTCGCTTTGTCTGAACTGATGCCGGTTCACCGCGATTTTGCCTTTATTGTGAAAGATCATATGGCAGCAGGTGATGTGATCAAAGCCGCGAGCGGAGCCGACAAGCAGCTTATATCCGGCGTGACATTATTCGATGTCTATCAGGGCTCAGGCGTAGACGACGGGCATAAATCCCTTGCGATTGAGGTAACCCTAGCGCCCAAAGACGCGACATTAACGGATAAAGATATTGACGCCGTCTCGCAAAAAATCATCGCGCAAGTGGCCAAGCTCGGCGGTACGCTCCGGGGATAAAATATATAGGAGCTTTACTCTTCGCGCATTTTACCGTGCTTCATCATAAACGGCACTTGGCTGATGGTGAAGATGAGCGTGATCGGGAACATACCAAACAGTTTGAAATTAGCCCAGAAAGCCTCGGAAAATCCGCGCCAGACAATCTCGTTAATAATGGCGAGAACAAAAAAGAACAGGCCCCAGCGAATAGCTAGCGTATTCCACGCTTTATCGGGCATTTCGAACGCGCTGCCCATCATCATTTTTATGACATTTTTCTTGAAAATCACGCCGCCAATAACGCCTATGCCAAACAGGATATTGACCACGGTTGGCTTCATTTTGAAAAATATCGGGTCTTCATACTGGAAAGACAGGCCGACAGAAATGACAATTATGACCGTACTAAGCAGTAGCATCGGGGAGAATTTCCCGGTCTTGATCCGTGAGTAGGCCAGCGCAAGCAGGGCTACGCCTGTAAAAACCGCTGCCGCCGTATAAATTGCCCCGTCCGGATCAGAGCGCCGAAGATAATTATAAACAACCACAAAAACAGCGACAGGCCCAAGGTCAACCCAGAGGTTCTGACCTCCGGATTTCGGTGCTGGGGGTATGTCTTTGGGTAATGGATCGGTCATGTCAGGCCATGTGCATGAGGATTAGGCCCAGCGCAAGTAAAACCGCGAGCAGAATGCGCGGCGATCACAGCATTGCCTAGAGTTATCCTCAGTCATCATGATACGGGCAGCTCGGATCACGCGGCAAAGTGACTGTGCGCGACTCGGCGTGCAGGCCGTCATATATCCATAACCGCCCGGCGAGCGTCTTGCCTGCGCCTGTTATATGTTTGATTGTCTCTAGCGCCATAACCGAGCCAATAATTCCGGCCAGTGCGCCGATTACGCCGACCTCTGCGCAGCTTCGCGCGCCTTCAGGCGCTTCGGGCACAAGGCAGCGATAGCAGGGCTGATGAATGCCGGGTAGGAACAAAGACACTTGCCCGTCAAACCGCCCAATCGCGCCGGACATTAGCGGTATTTTCAAAGCCTGCGCCGCGGCTGCAACCGCGAACCGGGCCTCAAAACTATCCGTGCCGTCGAGGATAATATCATGACGCTGCAAAAGTGCGCTTGCATTATTCTTACTCAAGCGAAGAGCATGCTCGGTCACGCTCACATTGGGGTTGATGTTTTGGACCTGCGCGGCCATGGCCTCGGTCTTTTGCGCGCCAATATCTTTGCTACCAAACTGAATTTGCCGCTGTAAATTGGATACTTCGACCGCGTCATCGTCAATAAGTGTAATATGTCCCGCGCCTGCGGCGGCAAGATAGAGCCCAGCGGGGCCGCCAAGCCCGCCAGCACCGACAATGGCAATACGCGCCTGTGACAACGCCGTCTGCCCCGGCCCGCCGACTTCCTTGAGCATCAAGTGCCGCGCATAGCGCTTTACATAATCCGGCGTCATAGGCCTGTCTGATTTGGCATTATAAATGATGTGTAAATATACAGAAATTTCATACTTATTGACTTAACCTTAAAACCGTTGCCGCGCTATAGTCGGTGTCAATGATTACGGAAGTTCCCAATGCGCCCTAAAATTTGTCTTGCCTTTTTCAGCGCTCTTATGATGGCTTTGAGCACTGCGCCTATATCGGCTTCGGCCTCTGAACCGCAACTTGTTGGCAAGTTCGGCGACTGGGCCGCGTATGCCCGCAGCGAAGGCGGCGACCAGATTTGTTATGTTCTGGCCCAGCCGCTGAGCAAAGCACCGCAAAATGTCAATCACGGCGATGTGTATTTTATGGTGGCCAATTGGCGATCCGGAGCAGCGACGGAGCAGCCAAGCCTGATGACCGGGTTCTCCATGCAGGAAAACCGTCCGCCCGCCGCAAGCGTAGGCCGCGCGAATTTTCGTATGTTCTCATCGCAGAACGAAGCGTTTATTGAGAGTAATGATGATGAACGCCGACTGGTCCGCTCTATGCGCGCGGGTTCAACCATGCGCGTCGAGGCCGTGTCGCAGCGCGGCACGTCCGTAACGTATAATTTTTCTCTCAAGGGTGTCACCGCAGCTCTACAAAAGGCGAGCGCGGCTTGCCGGTAGGCGCTAAGAAATAAGCGTCGGATTGGTACGATTGAGAACCGTTTTAAGGTCGGTGAGTTCGTCTGCAATGTTTATGAGGCCGGACAAGGCCGTTTGAATATCTTGATTCAAACCCCCTTCAGGCGGCTCATAATGTTCGAAATATACCCGCAAGGTTGCGCCGACAGTCCCGGTGCCTGAGAGACGCATAACAAAGCGGCTGCCGCTTTCAAATTCAATGCGTAGGCCCTGGTTCTGTGACAGGCTGCCATCTATAGGGTCTTCGTAAGCAAAATTGTCCGCGCGGCTCACAATCTCGCCGCCAATGGTTTGCCCCATCAAATCGCCGAGCTGGCCGCCGAGACTTTCCATAACGCTCTGCGCTGCAGCCTTGTCGACGCCTTCATAGTCATGGCGGGAGTAATAATGCCGGCCATAAGTCTGCCAATGTTCATGAACGATTTGCTCAGCGCTTTGTCCGCGTGCGGCTACAATATTGAGCCACATCAATACGGCCCAAAGTCCATCTTTCTCGCGCACATGATCAGAGCCCGTACCCGCGCTCTCTTCGCCGCACACCGTAATGCGGCCTGCGTCCAATAGGTTACCGAAAAACTTCCAGCCGGTCGGGGTTTCAAAACATTCTATGCCAAGCTTTGCCGCGACAAGATCAACGGCGCGGCTGGTGGGCATTGAGCGCGCCGCGCCTTTAATGCCGCCGGAATAAACGGGAGCGAGATGGGCGTTGGCGGTGATGACCGCGAGACTGTCCGACGGCGAAACATATATATTCCGGCCTAAAACAATATTGCGGTCGCCGTCACCGTCTGATGCTGCGCCAAAGTCCGGAGCTTGGACGCCAAACATTGTATCAAATAATGCTTTGGCATAGACGGGATTGGGATCCGGATGTCCGCCGCCAAAATCCATCAGGGGCACGGCATTGATAAGGCTCGCCTCCGGCGCGCCTAAACGCTCACAGAGAATAGTCCTCGCGTAAGGCCCTGTGATGGCATGCATTGCGTCAAAACAGAGGGTAAAGCCGCCTGTGATGAGTGACCGAATAGCATCAAAATCAAAAACCTCTTCCATCAGGGCTGCGTAATCTTCGACGCTATCAATGATGTGAACATCCATACCGGCAAGCGACGTTTCGCCAAGAGCGCTCAGGTCAATATCGGATGAGTCTATTATAGCATAAGACGTAATTTTGCCGGTGAGACTGTAAATTTCATCGGTCACAGACTCGACGGCCGGGCCGCCGTTTTTTCCGTTATATTTAATACCGAAATCGCCTTTTGGCCCGCCGGGATTGTGGCTGGCGGATAATATAATACCGCCCTCTGCGCCATATTTTCGAATGATGTGCGATGCCGCAGGCGTTGATAATAGTCCATTTTGCCCAACAATCGCCCGGGAAACACCGTTTGCTGCGGCCATTCGCAAGATGATCTGTATCGCGTCCTGATTATAATACCGCCCGTCTCCGCCAACAACAAGGCTTGCGCCTTTCAGATCCGGCACGGCATCAAAAATCGATTGGACAAAATTTTCCAGATAATGCGGTGTTTGGAACACGCTGACTTTTTTACGAAGGCCGGATGTACCGGGTTTTTGCCCTTCAAAGGGCGAAGTTTGAATGGTATGTATCATGGGGTCTCTCCTATGATTGTGCCGCGTGATTGTTTCGGGCTTGATTGATGGCGCGCGTAATTAAATCCGCCGTTTTGTCACGCTCCAGGTCTTCCAAAGAGAGCCGCGCGCGCCGCCGCCAATTGGGCTGCTCATCCGTTGTCCCCGGTACATTGGCCTGATGAGGCTCTAGCATGATATCATCAAGCTGAACCGCAAAGGCAAGGCATGGCGCGCCTGCCAGATAGGCTTGCAGGCGGGCCATAAGCGCCGCGTTCATAACCGTATTTTTCGCGCCGGCTTCGCTTGCGAGGCGGGCTTTATCAGCCTCGCGCATCTGTTTTTCTTGGTCCAGCACAGCGGGGTTATTGCCAATGCCGAGAGTTTCGCGCCAACGAAAATCCGCGCCCGCCCAAAACCCGGCAAGCGTGGGGAAGTCATGATTGGAATAACCAGTGAGCGACAATCTGCGAACGTCGCTACGCCCCTGTATGTGCCCGCCGCTTTCGCGTTCAATCAGATGCACGCCGCACCCCATCATGTCGCAGGCCTGCATTTTATCCCGAAATCCTTCGGGGACTGTACCCAGATCCTCGCCAAAAACAATGCATGACGCCGCGTGTGATTCTTCGGAAATCATGCGCGTAAGCCCTTCAAAAGGATAGGCGATATAAGCCCCGGCGCAGTCGTGTGATTGCGGAATCCAAAAACTGCGCTGCAAGCCCAAAATATGGTCAATCCGTACGGCCCCGGCATAGTCCATGACGGACGCCAGCGCGCTGCGAAGCGGCTCATAATTATGGGCGGTTAAATAATGCGGAATAATCGGCGAGAGATTCCATTTTTGACCGTCGGGGTTTGCTTGGTCTCCCGGCGCGCCGAGGCTGACACTTTGCGCAAAAGCATCGGAATAACGCCATGTATCGCTGCCGCCCGGCACAACGCCGACAGCAAAATCCAGATACAGCCCAGCGCGCATTCCGGCGCGCTTGGCGCGTGCTTGCGCGGCGCTTAATTGTTCATGGGCAATCCATTGCAAATAAGCATAAAACTCCACCCGGTCTTTGTTATCGCGGACAAATTTTTGGCAGGCGCGGCTTTGCGGGTCATGATAGGGTTTAGAGAAATTGCGCCAACCATCATAAGTCTGCTTTGACTTTGGCAGCGTCTCGAAAAGGGCGTCAAAGACAGCATGATGGCGCAGGGAGTCGCCTTTTGAGGCTAAAAAACCGGCGAAAGCTTTGCGTCTGGGGTGGGTTTTGGGATAATCAGAGAACTGCGCAAAGGCCGCTTCAAAGGCTATCCTTTTGGCAGCATACACTGATCCGTAATCGACAAGCTCGCTCATGCGCGCCGCCTTGAGCGAGGGCGGTACATCGCCAGTAAATTCAGGGATTGTGTCCGGCGCGATATGCATAATATTTAAATACTCGCGCGAGGACGGCGAATAGGGCGCGTAGAGATGCGGCGCAGATGGAAACAGTGCATGCACCGGGTTTATACCCACAAAGTCCGCGCCCTTGTTTGCCATAATTTCGCACAGCCGGGCTAAATCTTCAAAATCTCCGATACCCCAGTTTCGCGCGGAGCGCAGGCCATAAAGCGATGCTGTCAGGCCCCATACTGCGCCGTCCTCTCTTAAGGTTTGCGCGCCGTATATGGAGTTAATTTCGGTATCGGTATTTGCGCCTTGGACTGGCGGCGGGCTGCTATACGCGCTGACGCCCATCGCACTTAATAAAGCCGTTTGGCTACCTAAGCCAGTTTGGTGATAGTTGCCCCCAATATCATGATAACCGGGCAGTATGCCATAATCTGCGGCTTGTTTGCGCGCGGTAGCGGCACGCTTTTCAGGCGCGTAATAGGCGCCGCTATATTTGAAAACACTGACGCTGCGGGCGGGCTGTATCGCGCCGTGCGGCATGTCGTTTGAGCTCGTCAGCAAACATGTCCAGCCACCATCCAAACCCTCAAAATGGCAAGCCTCGCCGCGATTGATGATAACCGCCAAACTATCCTGCCCGGGCATCGATAACACATAACCAAAACAAGCCAGAGCTGGGTTTCCCCACTCATGGGTGTGCAGCGTATTGCCGCTCTGCGATAGCCACTCAATATTTGGCGGCCCGTAAGGGGAAACCGCCTCGCCGTGTAAAAATGCGTTTTGTGTGAAATGTGGATAGGCTTTTCGCAAGGCAATGAGTTCGGCCGTAAAATCTTGCAGGCCTTCATCGCGTCCTTCCCAATCCAGCCATGTGATCTCATTGTCTTGGCAGTAAGCGTTATTATTACCGTGCCGGGTATGGCCCAGCGCGTCGCCCGCAAGCAGCATCGGGACACCCTGTGACAGCATCAAGGTTGCCAGCATGGCTTTTTTTCTATGGCGGCGTACGGCAATAATATCGGGATTATCGGTGCGGCCTTCATGACCCATATTATCGCTAAGATTATGGCTATGTCCGTCGCGCCCGCCCTCGCCGTTGGCGCGGTTGTGGCGATTGTTGTAACTGACAACGTCTTCAAGCGAAAACCCGTCATGGGCTGTGATCAAATTGATCGTTGAACGCGGCGAGCGGCCGTTTTTGTCAAAACTCTCAGCTGACCCCAATAAACGCCCGGCTAGCTTTTGATGTGCGCCGTCATCGCCGCGCCAGAAACTGCGCACATCATCACGGTACTGGTCATTCCATTCTGACCAGTTGGGCGGAAAATTGCCCAACTGATAGCCATTGGGGCCAATATCCCATGGCTCAGCAATGAGCTTAACCCCCGACAGGACAGGGTCATTTTGTAGGCTTTTGAAGAACGCGCTACCCGGGTCAAATCCGCCGCCAACGCGCCCAAGCGCCGGAGCCAGATCAAACCGGAATCCATCCACATGCATATCCTTGGTCCAATAGCGAAGACTATCCACGGTTAATTTCAGGACCTGGGGGTTGGCTGTGTTCAGCGTGTTACCACAGCCCGTATCATTGATATAATAGCGCTTATCATCCTTGAGACGGTAATAGGATTTATTATCAATCCCTCGGTAAGAGAGCGTCGGGCCCAGCTCCCAGCTTTCTGCGGTGTGGTTATAAACGACATCTAAAATGACTTCTATGCCCGCTTTATGCAGGGCTTTCACCGTCTTTTGAAACGCGTGACGCTCGGCGCTATAGGCCGGATGTAATGCAAAAAAGTTGACGCTATTATAGCCCCAATAATTCGTTAAGCCCATGGCAGTCAGGCGCGGCTCCGAGAAAAAACTATGCACGGGTAAAAGCTCGATGGCCGTAACGCCAAGAGTTTTTAAATGGTCAATGATAGCGGGATCTGATAGACCGGAGAGCGTTCCTCGGCGCGCCGGTTTTACCAGAGGATGCCTTTGGGTCAGGCCTTTGACATGGGCCTCATAAATAATTGTATCGGCCCAATCAGTTTGCGGTTTTGTATCATTACGCCAATTAAACGCGTCTGTCCCGGCCACGCATTTGGGCATAAACGGCGCGCTATCGCGATTATCGAATGACAGGTCTCTATCCGGCGCGCATACCGTGTATCCGTAAAGCGCGTCATCCTGAATAAAGCCGCCTTGCAGGGCTTTGGCGTAAGGATCGATCAGAAGTTTATGCGGGTTAAAGCGGTGCCCCTCATGGGGAGCATAAGGGCCGTCAACCCGGTATCCGTAAAGCTGTCCGGATGTCAGACCTTTAACACTCCCATGCCAAATATCTCCGGCCCCCCGCGATAATTCTATCCGGTCAACTTCCGTGGTACCGTCCTTAGAAAATAAACAGAGAGTGACCGTTTCGGCATGAGCCGAGAACAAAGAAAAATTCAGGCCGCTATCGTGCTCGTGCGCGCCAAGAGGTGGTGACGAAATATTGGATAAATCTTTTGTCATGTCAGGAGCTGTTTCAGGCCGGGGCGGCATCGCTTAGAGAGACCGGTATAAGTCAAGATAAGCGGCTGCGGATGTTTCCCATCCAACATCTTGGCGCATACCGTTGCGCACAATACGCTTCCATGTTTTCGGCGCGGTATATAAATCTATGGCCTTATCAATGGCCGCAGCAAGCATATGGCCGTCTACCGGCGAGAATTGCAAGCCTGTAGCAACGCCGCTCGCCAGCGCCATAGGCGAAGCGTTTATAACCGTATCGTTCAGGCCGCCAACGCGGGCGACAACCGGCACGGTGCCATACCGCATGGCGCAAAGCTGTGTCAGCCCGCAGGGCTCGAACCGAGACGGGATAAAAATCGCGTCTGCCCCCGCTTGCAGCCTATGCGCCATCGGCTCATCATATCCAATGTGAACCGCGATTTCGGAAGGGTGCTTAGCCGCGCCGTCTTTGAACGCCTGCTCAATTGCCGCGTCGCCGGAGCCCAAGACGGCAAGCTGTCCGCCGCGCGCCACAATATGGTCGAGCGCATGGGATAAAAGGTCGAGACCCTTTTGCGTCGTTAGCCGCGATATAACGCAAAATAGGGGCGCTTTTTTATCCATCCTTAGACTGAACTCTTTTTGTAGCGCCGTCTTGCACAGCGCTTTGCCGGATAGTTTTGTCGCGCTATACGGCGCGGCAATGTCCGAATCTGTTTCCGGGCTCCAAACGCTCTCATCAATGCCGTTGAGAATGCCCGATAAGGACTGGTGTTTTGCGCGCAGCAGCCCGCCAAACCCCATACCGCCGGAATCGGACTGTATTTCTAGTGCGTATGTCGGGCTGACGGTGGTGACATGATCGCTAAACGTAATGGCCGCTTTCAGAAAGCTGACTTGATCCCAATATTCCACCGCGCCGCTTGTGAAATAATCCTGCGGAAGGTCTATGTCTTCCATACTCGTTTTCGGAAATAATCCCTGAAAAGCAAGATTGTGAATGGTGATAACTGTTTTTACGCGCGCGTCACCAGTTGCTTTCAGGTAAGCAGCCGCCAGTCCGGCCTGCCAGTCATGGGCGTGCAACACGTCAAAGGTTTTTGCGGATTTTAACTTGATTGCCCCGGACGCGATTTGCGCGGCGACCTTCGAGAAGGCCGCAAACCGCACCGCATTTCCCTCGCGGTCACGGCCTTGCGCGTCCTGATAGGGATTGCCGCTATGGCCGAACAGGTGCGGGGCGTCGAGCGCGATAATCGTCAGGCCTGTCGAGGACATCCCCGAGACGAGCTTCGCGGGCGCTCCGGCTATGTTTTTCAGCACGGCGGCTGTTTTGGCGGATTTCAGCCCCGCCATCACCGCCGGATATCCGGGTAAAAAGACCGTCACGTTTGCGCTTGAGGCTTCAAGCGCGAGCGGCAATGCCCCCGCAACATCGGCGAGGCCGCCGGTTTTAATCAGCGGAAAACATTCAGAGGCCGCAAATAGAATATTCATAGGTGCAATCGGGCTTAGGCGTCCAAATTATCGATCATGGTCTGCGTGATTAGGCAGATGCCGTTTTTCGTGCGGTAAAACCGTTTGGCGTCAAGCTCAGGATCATTGCCGACGGCCAGACCCTTCGGGATTTTAACGCCCCGGTCAATGACTACATTGGTGAGTTGAACTACTTCGCCAATGTCCACATCCGGCAAAACAATCGCGCGCTTTAACGTCGAATAGGAATGCACATAAACATTGGTAAACAAAAGTGACTGATCCACGCGTGAACCGGAAATAATGCAGCCCGCAGCCACAACAGAATTAACGGCAGAGCCGCGGCGGCCGACTTCGTCATGGATAAATTTAGCCCCCGGCGCGAGCTCGGAATAAGTCCAAATCGGCCAATCTTTGTCATACATATTCAGCGCGGGATCGAAAGAGGTCAAATCTAAATTTGCCTCCATATAAGCATCAACGGTTCCAACGTCCCGCCAGTAGGACTCTTCTTCTTTTTCTGAGCGCACACAGGATTTGGTAAAGCGGTGGGCTTGGGCTTTGCCATTTTCAACAATATAAGGGATCAAGTTTTTACCAAAATCCCGATCACTGCCGGGGTCAGCCGCGTCGCGGCGAAGTTGTTCGAACAGGAAGTTTTTGTCAAAGACATAAATACCCATAGAGGCAAGACATATATCTTTGCTGCCGGGGATTGTCGGCGGGTCGGCAGGCTTTTCCAGGAAATTTGTGATCACATCGTTTTTATCGACATGCATGACGCCAAAACCCTTAGCCTCTTCTTTCGTGACCTCAAGACAGCCAATGGTGACATCCGCGCCGGCATTCACATGCTCTTCGAGCATCATCTCATAATCCATTTTATAGATATGGTCGCCCGCCAAAACGACGATATATTCCACATTATTATAGCTCTCGATAATGTGGATATTCTGATATACGGCATCCGCCGTGCCTTCATACCAGCGCGTTTCGTCCATAGTTTGAGAGGCGGGCATAATGTCAAAGCTCTCATTGCGCTCGGCTCGGTAGAAATTCCAGCCGCGCTGTAAGTGGCGGATAAGGCTGTGCTGTTTATATTGCGTTGCGACGCCGATGCGCTTGATGCCGGAATTCATGGCGTTGGAGAGAGCAAAGTCAATAATGCGAAACTTCCCGCCAAAGAACACGGCCGGTTTTGCCCGCCGTTCTGTTAAATCTTTGAGCCGGCTTCCCCGTCCGCCCGCCAAAACAAATGCCATAGACTTTTCAGCGAGCCGCCGATTGGATGAAAACGCCTTATTTTGCATCGCTTCTTTCCCTCATATACTGTCTTGCCATATTTTTGTCCACTATGGCAGAATTTTCGACTAAGACAAATCAAACGGACTTAACCCAAGAGAATATAGAGGCCGATGATATTTTGTGCCCATAACACCAATTGACAGCGCTGTCATTACCTTTATTGAAGCACACAAACCCATACAATGAGACTGAATGCATGACTTTAACATCCCACAATATTGCTGATGCAAAAGATTTAACTGATGAAAGCCTCAGCACATCTATTCTCAGGCATCTGATTTACTCCGTTGGCAAAGATAAGGCGCATGCGGTTGAGCGCGATTGGTGCGTGGCTCTGTCTCTGGCTGTGCGTGACCGTATGGTGGAGGGTTGGATTGATACCACCCGCAAAATTTACGCCGCAAAGCAAAAGCGGGTCTATTATTTGTCTATGGAATTTATGATCGGGCGTATGCTCGAAGATAATCTGACCAATCTGGGCCTGATGGATGAAGCCAAAACATTTTTCAAAGACAATAGGCTGGACCCACACGCGGTTATTCATGCGGAGCAAGATGCGGCTCTGGGCAATGGCGGTCTTGGACGGCTCGCCGCGTGCTTTATGGACTCTATGTCAACGGTTGGCGTCGCAGGTATGGGGTACGGCATCCGTTACCAGCACGGCATTTTTCGCCAAGACATAGAAGATGGTTGGCAAATTGAAGAACCGGAAGACTGGCTCATTGAAGGCAATACGTGGGAGTTCCGCCGCCCCGAAGTGGTTTACAATATTGAATTTGGCGGCCATGTAGAAACGGACGATGCTGGGAAATCTATTTGGAAGCCCGCCGAGCGTATTCAGGCCGTTGCCTTTGACATGCCGATTGCCGGGTGGAAGGGCGATCACGTCAATACGCTGCGGCTTTGGTCCGCGCGCCAAGCGGATATGATGAATTTGAAAAAATTCAACGAAGGTGATTTTATCGCGGCGGCCCATCAACAAATTCTGGCTGAAGCCATTTCTAAAGTGCTCTATCCGGGCGATCACACGCCCCAAGGGCGCGAGCTTCGCCTCAAGCAGGAAGTGTTTTTCACCTCCGCGTCATTACAGGACATGATCCGGCGCTTCTTGATGAATTATGATGATCTGGCCAAGCTCGGCGATCACGTCGCCGTACAGCTCAATGATACCCACCCGGCGATTGCCGTGCCGGAGCTCATCCGCATTTTGATGGATTTGCATGGGTTTAACTTTGAAAAAGCCTTCGAGATCACGCGGGCAACCCTGCACTATACTAACCACACGCTCCTGCCGGAAGCGCTGGAAAAGTGGCCAAAATCACTATTTGAACACATTCTGCCGCGCCATCTACAAATCATCAATATGATTGACGGCGCGTTTTACCAAGAAGCTCTCACGGCGGGATTAGAGCACCATATCATTGCCGGGATTCAAGTCATTCATCCGCATCAACAGGATTGGGTGCGTATGGGTAACTTGGCTTTTATTGGCTCGCGCAAGGTCAACGGCGTGTCTGCGCTACATTCTGAGCTGATGAAGCAAACCGTATTCCGTGATCTGCACACCATGTATCCCGATAAAATCATGAACCAGACCAACGGTGTCACGCCGCGCCGCTGGATTTTAGAATGTAATCCGGGACTGGCCGCCTTAATCACCGGGGAAATTGGCGATGGCTGGATCAGCGACCTGGAACAACTGCAAAAATTAGTGCCGTTCGCCAAAGATGAGAGCTTCCAAAAACGCTATATGGCGATCAAAGCGGATAATAAACAGCGCCTTGCGGATTATCTTAAAGACCGTATGGACATCGCGGTAAACTCGGACGCTATGTTCGATATTCAAATCAAACGGATTCATGAATATAAGCGCCAGCTCATGAACATTCTTGAGACCATTGCGCTTTATAATGCGATGAAGCATGAGCCCAAGTGTGATTGGCAACCCCGCGTGAAAATTTTCGCGGGTAAAGCTGCGCCGAGTTATTTTTTAGCAAAGCTTATTATTAAACTCATCAATGACGTGGCTGATGTGGTGAATAATGACGCCGAAATCGGCGGGCGTCTTAAGGTCATTTTTCTGCCAAATTATAACGTCACTACGGCTGAAGTTTTAATTCCTGGAGCAGATCTATCTGAGCAAATTTCAACAGCGGGATTTGAAGCCTCTGGTACAGGGAATATGAAATTTGCCCTGAACGGCGCGCTGACTGTGGGGACACAGGACGGCGCAAATGTTGAAATGCAAGACCATGTCGGCCAAGAGAATATCTTTATATTCGGCTTAAAGGCGGACGAAGTTGCCCAGCGGCAACATGCGCGCTCCCGGCCATCCGAGGTGATTAAAACATCGCCGCGCTTACAGAAAATCATCAAACAATTGGAGAGCGGTGTGTTCTCCCAAGGCGACACGCATCGTTATAATGACATTCTCGATAATATTAAAAACCATGATTATTTTCAGGTTATTCCTGATTTCGAAGCCTATTGGGATATACAGCGCAAAATTGATGACGTTTACAAAACCAAAGACGTTTGGGCGCAAATGGCAATTTTAAACACGGCAAAGATGGGATGGTTCTCATCAGACCGCACCATACGCGGCTATGCCCGTGATATTTGGCGGGCGGAAACGCGCGAAGAAATATCTGGGCAATAGTCCCGGTACAAGGACAGGGTTAATGCGCGATTTTGATCAAGACCGAATTGCGGCAGGGACACACCCGGATCCGTTTACCTATTTGGGGCTTAACAAATCGGGGCGCAGATCTGTCATCCGGGCTTTTGCCCCGCATGCCGACTATATCGATGTCTATACCCCGCGCGGGCAGAAACCGCTCGCACGGCTTGAAAGCAGCGATGATCGCGGGTTTTTTGAAGCTAGCGTTCCTGCCTCCCGCCTCAAGTCCGGCTATCATTTGTCTGCGCAATACGGGGAGACCGCTCACCGCTTTGATGATCCGTATCGCTTTCCGCCAATGCTGGGCGAGCTGGATTTATACCTTTTGGCAGAAGGCCGCCATATTCATGCCTTTCACGCTTTGGGCGCACATGTTGTTGAGCATGAAAACGTAGCAGGCACGCGCTTTGCCGTATGGGCCCCAAACGCTGCGGGTGTATGTGTTGTTGGCGATTTCAACCATTGGAATGATACGGCGCACCCTATGCGCACGCGCGGCGGCAGCGGAATTTGGGAGCTTTTTATTCCCGGCGCGAACGACGGCTCCGCCTATAAATACGCCATCCGCGATTCTGCGGGTCATATGCAGCCGCTGAAAGCAGACCCGTTCGGATTTGGCGCGGAAGTACGCCCAAAGTCCGCCTCAGTTGTGCGCGATTTGAAAACTTATACATGGAAAGATGATGTCTGGATGGGCACCCGGGCCGGGCGGCAACACCGTGAAGCGCCGATCTCAATTTATGAAGTTCATCTCGGCTCGTGGCAGCGCAATGATGATGGCGGGTTTTTAACCTATGACGAGATCGCAAAGCGCCTCATCCCCTATGTCAAAAATCTGGGGTTTACCCACATTGAGCTCATGCCGATTACCGAACATCCGTTTGACGGGTCTTGGGGCTACCAGCCGGTTGGCCTTTTTGCGCCGACGGCGCGTTTCGGCACGGCAAATGATTTCAAAGCGTTTGTCGATGCCTGTCACGCGGCAGATATTGGGATTATTCTCGATTGGGTGCCGGGGCATTTCCCGTCTGATGATCACGGTCTGGCCCGTTTCGATGGATCTCATCTGTATGAACATGCGGATCCTCGCAAAGGCTTTCACCCGGATTGGAACACGCTAATATTTAACTTTGGCCGCCGCGAAGTTGTCAATTATTTGGTATCTAATGCACGGTTTTGGCTGGAGGAATATCACCTTGACGGGCTGCGGGTCGATGCCGTCGCGTCAATGCTTTACCTCGATTACAGCCGCAAGGACGGTGAATGGATTCCCAACCCGGACGGGAGCAATCAAAATTGGGGCGCCGCCAAGTTCTTACAGACCATGAACGCCGACGCTTATGCGGCGATGGACGGTATTGTCACTATTGCTGAAGAAAGCACAGCATGGCCGGGCGTTACCAAACCGACCGATCAAAACGGTCTGGGTTTCGGCTTTAAATGGAATATGGGCTGGATGAACGACACGCTCGAATATATGTCCGAAGATCCGGTGAACCGCCGTTACCATCATCACAATATGACTTTCGGGATCGATTACGCCTTTTCTGAAAACTATATATTGCCGCTCAGCCATGATGAAGTGGTTCACGGAAAAGGTTCTTTGCTATCACGCATGCCGGGCGACCGCTGGAAAAAATTTGCCAACCTCCGCGCTTATTATGCCTTTATGTGGGGGCATCCGGGTAAGAAGCTGCTCTTCATGGGCGGAGAGTTTGGCCAAAGCGAAGAGTGGAAAGAGCAGCATTCACTGGACTGGCATCTCACAGAATATCCGGAGCATAAAAATACGCAAAGCCTGATACGTGATTTAAACCGCGTCTATACCACCACGCCGGCGCTGTTCGAGCAAGACTGCATGCCCGAAGGGTTTGCCTGGGTGGACGGCGGGGCGCAAAACGACAATGTCTTGTCATTTGTGCGCTGGGATAAGGCGGGCCTGTCGCCCTGTTTGGTCGTGTGTAACTTCTCGCCCATGCCCCGGGATAATTACCGCGTCGGCGTCCCGCGCGCCGGGCATTGGCAAGAATTGGTGAATACGGACGCGGACTATTACGGCGGCTCTGGAAAAGGTAATTACGGCGGGCTGGAAAGCTGTCCCGTGTCTGCCCATGGTCACGATCATTCCCTGAACTTGACACTCCCGCCGCTCGCGACTTTGATTTTACAGTATACGTCCTAAAGCTAGATCCAGTCAGGCTTTAAGAATTAAGCATTCGCATGGACGAACTTTTTCTATGCGCGTCAATATGCATAGACCTATTGCAAAGAATTCACTTGCAAATTTAACAAACTGACTGTTCAGTCATTTTTATAAAGTAAAAACCTTTTTGTAAACATGAAGTGTACTCTCATATGTCTGTATCGCGGCCCAGTTGGTTAATCGGAGCTTTGCAGCTCATTTTTGTTGTTGGTATTGTTGGTATCGCCCTGATGTTTACGGCGGCTCTGAAACCTGATTCCGCGCCGCCTCGCGGCGCTGTGACCGGCGAGGCCTCCGTCATGAATGTGAGCATAATCAGGCCTGTCCCCATAGATTTTACGCCGACATTGAACCTGAACGGCGTTGTCGCGGCGCAAACCCAAACTCAGATTATTCCGGAGGTTGGCGGGCGAGTGATCAAAGTCGGGGCAAACTTTAAACAGGGTGGGTTCGTTAAACAGGGCGAGCTTCTGTTTCAGATCGACCCGCGCGATTATCAGCTTGCTGTTGAGCAGGCTGAAGCCAACATCGCGGCGGCTCAATCGGACTTACAGGTTCTTGAAGCTGAAGCGAAATTAGCACTAACCGAATGGAATGATTTATTTCCGGGCCGCGAAATCTCATCTCTGGCTGCGCGGGAGCCGCAAATGAATGCCGCCCGTGCCCGATTGGCCAGCGCAAAAGCGGCGAAAAAGACCGCGGCGCTGGCATTAAGCCGGGCGCGCGTAACCGCCGCGAGCGATGCTAAAATTTTATCGACGAGCTTGGATGCAGGGCAGGTCGTTGCCCCCAATCAAAGCGCGGGGCAATTATTCGCTCTGGATAATTTAGAGATTTCTGTGCCCTTATCGACAGATGAATTACAGCTCCTATTACCCGTAACGGGGCGGACAGCTACGCTAATATTTTCCAGCGGGGAGCCGCCGCGTACAGGGATCATTGTGCGGGTGAACGCCGTTTTAGACTCCCGCACACGCTTGGCTTCGCTCTTCATCAAGCCGGAAGTGGCGGTAGACCTGACAGTTGGCGGCTTTGTCGATGTTGTGATTGACGCGCCCCGGGTGGACGGGGCTATCACTATTCCTGTGTCGGCCTTATCAGGCCGGGACCAGGTTTGGGTCATCGATAACGGGAAGCTTTATCCCCGCACCGTCACTGTGCTGGGCGAAACGAGCAATTCTCTCACCCTCGCCCAATTTGATACGGCGGACGGCGTGCTGACCATCCCGCCGATTGAGGCCTATGCGGGACAGCCCGCCGCTGCGCGTTCGGAGCCGTAAGATGGCCGAGAGCTCAAACAGTAAGGCAGAGTCGATACCAAGCGGCGGCCTTGTCACGTGGTTTATTCAAAACCCTGTTGCCGCCAACTTGTTGATGGCCGTATTGATCGTTGGCGGATTTCTTGCGGCAAGTAGTTTGCGCTCGCAGGTCTTTCCGACCATTGCCCCAAACGTCATTTCTGTCTCCGTGCCCTATCCGGGGGCAACCCCAGCCGAAGTCGAAGAAGGCATCACACGCCGCGTGGAAGAGGCTGTTTTGGGTATTGAGGGCGTCAAAAGAGTGCGCTCAACCGCTTCGGAAAACCTCGGTACAGTGACGGTGGAATTAGCGGATTTTGCCGATTCGCAAATTGCCAAAGATGACATTCAATCCGCCGTTGACCGAATTTCAGACTTTCCGCCGGAAAATGCAGAACGGGCCATTGTACAGGTTCCAGCGGTGATCAACGAAGTGGTGACGCTCGTCGTCGTTGGCGCGGTTACGCCCATCGAGCTCCGACATGCCGCAGAACAGTTAGAGCGCGACCTCCTCACCCAGCCCGGAGTATCCTTGGTTAACTTGGCTGGTGACCGCGATTATGAAATCGGCATTGAAGTCTCTGAAGACACGCTCCGGAAATATGGTTTGTCTTTTTCCGAAGTCGCGCAGGCCGTACGCGCGGGCTCGATTGATTTGGCGGGCGGGTCGATCACAACACAGAGCGGCGAAATCCTTCTGCGCACCAATGAGCGAAGGCAAACCGGCGAGGCGTTCGAGTCTATTATTGTCCGCACAGACCCGGATGGTTCGCAAATCCGCCTATCAGATATTGCAGACGTTCGCGACGGTTTTACGCGCCAGAAACTGCGCAATACTTATAATGGCCGGCAAGCCATATTCGTTGAAGTTAAACAGGTCGAAGCCGAGGATGTCTTAAAGGTCAAAACCTCTGTAGATGAATTTTTGGCCGGTTATATACCGCCGGAAAACATCGAAATTATTGAGTTTCGCGATCAAACATTACTCCTGCGCGAGCGGGTTAATTTGCTCCTCCGTAATGCACTATTCGGGTTTGCGCTGGTGTTTTTGTTCCTGGTTCTGATGTTGGACATTAAACTCGCGATCTGGGTATCCGCCGGGATCGGTACGGCCTTTATGGGCGGGTTTCTATTTTTCAATGCATTAGGCGTAACTATAACAATGGTGTCTTTATTTGCGCTAATTATTGTGCTGGGCCTTGTGGTCGACGACGCAATTGTGATCGGCGAAAATATTGACGCGGAACGCCGCGCCGGACTCCCGCCGCGCGAAGCGGCCATACAAGGTGTGCGCGGCGTCCTCGCGCCCGTTCTTGTCGGCGTGATGACAACCATTGCCGCTTTCTCGCCGCTCTTATTCGTTGGCGGTACATTTGG
>CAYGRF010000029.1:0-2369 GCA_964352275.1 uncultured Caulobacterales bacterium | reverse complement strand
TTTTGCATTGTCTGTTTCGGCCTTATGAGCAACGGCATTGTCAAATTCGTGTTCTTTCCGAACATTGAAGGCAATGATATTTCCGCAACCATCACCATGCCCGAAGGTACGCCCTATGCCCGCACGGACGCGGCTGTCCGGCTTCTGACCGAAGCCGCCTACGCGGTCGCCAAAGACGTGAAAGAGACCCGCGGAGAGGATTTGTTTTTATCGGTGGCCGTCACAAGCGGCGGAGTTAAACCTGTTGGCGGCGGGCCGGATGGCGGATCAAGTTTTTCGTCCAATGAAAATGTTGGCCAAGTCCAAATCGAGCTTGTCCCCTTTGGCGCGCGCCGCATGTCGAGCCTGGAAATTGAACGGCGCTGGCGCGAACAATTGGGAACCGTCGAGGGCGTTGAGCGTATCAATTTCGCAGCATCGCTCGGCGGGTTTGGCGACGATATCGAATTTGAACTCGCGCACCAAAATGAAGCGGACTTAATTGCCGCTTCGGACGCTTTAAAAGACCGGATCGCCGAAATTAACGGAGCCAATGAGATTGAAGATAGTTTCGATATTGGCAAGCGCCAATATGTGTTCAAACTTAAACCCGCAGGTTTGGCGGCGGGCCTGACATCAGCTGATCTTGCACGGCAAGTCCGACAAGCGTTCTTTGGCGAAGAGGTGCAGCGTATTCAGCGCGGCCGCGAAGAAATCCGCGTTTTTGTCCGCTATCCTGATGCTGCCCGTAATAGCGCGGCTTCCCTTACCGAGTTTCGTGTGCGCCTGCCCGATGGTAGCGGCGTTCCTCTCTTTACTGTCGCGGATTTCGAAGAAAGCCGGGCCTATTCTGCAATTAACCGCATTGATGGCCGCCGGGTTGTTAGCGTCACTGCTGATATTGATGAGGCAATAACCACAGCCGGTGTGGCCAATAATGACATTATCACAAAGATTCTGCCCGAAATTGAAGCTGCCTATCCGGGCTTGCGTTGGGCGCAAGCGGGGCAGGGCCGCGAACAATCCGAAGACATTGCCTCGCTTTTGCAGGCCTTTATTGTCGTCTTGATGATTATTTTTGCGATGATCGCAACTCAGCTCCGATCTTATATTCAGCCCATCGCGATTTTGGTATCCATTCCGCTCGGCATATCCGGTGCCATATTAGGCCACTGGGTGCTCGGCTATCCTTTATCCTTTGTGTCTATCTTTGGTATTGTCGCACTAGCGGGTGTTGCGGTGAACGCGTCTGTGGTATTAGTGGATCAATATAATTTGAAGCGTGCCGATGGGATTGATCCGATTGAAGCCGCTGCCAGCGCGGCGGCTCGCCGTTTCAGGCCGATTTTGCTCACAACGCTGACAACAGCTTTAGGGCTCGCGCCGCTTTTGACCGAGACAAGTCCGCAAGCCCAGTTCCTAATTCCAATGGCGGTTAGTCTCGGCTTTGGGATTGTCATTTCCGGCTTTATGGTGATTTTTGTCACCCCGGCGATTGCTGTGATTATAGAAGATATTCGCGTTCTTGGCGCGCGCCTATCGCGAATGACCGGCGGCGGGCAAGAACAAACCGAAGTCGAGCCCGTCTTATGATTGCGTCCGCCCTAACCCCCGCCGCCAAGCGCCGCGAAGCCCGCAAGCAGAAACGCCGCTCAGATATTATTGATGCGGCCCTCCATGTTTTTTCCCGTGTTGGCTTTGCAGCAGCTAAAATCGATGATGTAGCGGATGAGGCCAGCGTGTCCAAAGGTACGTTATATCTGTATTTCTCCAGCAAAGAAGACCTTTTCAAAGGCATGGTGATTGGCAAAATGCTCCCCATATTTGACGAAATTGAAGCGGTTTCAATGCATAGCGGTACGAGCGCAGAAGCGCGCGTGCGGGCTTTAATGCGCTTCTTTTATCAAAATATTCTCAATAGTGACCGGCGGCATATTATGCGCTTGATTATGGCCGAGGGGCCAAACTTTCCGCAGCTCACCGCTTTTTATTATGACAATGTAATCTCGCGCGGCGAAGCTATGGTTCAAGACATTCTGGATTACGGCGTATCACGCGGCGAGTTTCGCGCGCTTTCCGGCCACGGCATTACTAAAAACGTCATCGCCGGGGCGATTGCGGCCAGCATATGGAAAACTGTGTTTGATAGCCATCAACCGATTGATCTTGCAGCCTATTGTGAGACCCATATTGATTTACTGCTCGGCGGTCTTAGAGCTTAAAGGCTGAATGAAAGGCGTCCACAAATCGGGGCAGATCGGTTTCCGGCAGATGATTGATCCCGGCAGCAGCAGCCCGCCCTCCCCCGCTTACAAATTGCAGACATAGCGTATCACCCCCCGTTCTGCGCGAGAGCGGCGCGCGGACGCAGACGACAAAACCACCGCCGA
>CAYGRF010000028.1:0-22931 GCA_964352275.1 uncultured Caulobacterales bacterium | reverse complement strand
CCTCTATGCGCCGCGAGCTAGGCCCCGAAGGCCGTATTGGTCATATTCATGATAATCTGAACCGCGCTCGCCGGACGCTGGAGCAGTTGCCGGACGCCACAGAAAATATTGCAGCCCTTGCGAAAGCGTGGGTAGACGGGGATGTTGACTTATCACGCCTGCAACAGGCGAAACCCTCAGATGGCTCGCCTGCGCTGATGAAAGGGTTTGCATGGGCAGCCTTCGGCGCTGTAATAAGTTTGGGCGGCGTATGGGCCGCCTCGCAGTTTTAACGGTATTCACGCAAAGCGCGGCCACGTAACGCATTCATAAGATCGGCGAGTTTGCGCGGTTTCATGCCAAAATTATCTCCAAGCATACCGCTGTGATTCCCCGTGATGGCTTTGGAAATCCCAGTCAATAGTTTGCCCTCATCTTCAAGCCGTGAAAATGAAACGAAAGTGTTTCTTTGGATGCGCACAATATCAAATTCGGAAACAGCATGCCATCGACAGTGTAGCTTGCGTCCTAAAAGTTTTTGATGAAAACCGTCCCTATCTAAGGTCAAAGATCCCGGTATCAGGAGTTGCCACAAGCTTAAAAGCGTACCCAGTCCGAAGAAGAGGATACAAAGCCATCCAACCATGGCGTTCTCCGGAGTTTGAAGAATAAAGATACCGCCTGAAACAAATATCAGGCTCAATGCTAACATACCAAACCACTTAAACCGGGATGACCTCAGGACAATTGTGTCGGGTAGAACTGCGGGTGACATTAGTCATGACCTTTCTGTACGTTTGGGTTGTACCTTTGTGGTATAGGCTGGTATTAGCGCCCATGTAAATTCAGCAATAAGTCTTTCACACCATGATACAAAAACGCGTTCTTTTAATTATCGGCGGCGGGATTGCGGCGTATAAGTCGCTATTTCTTATCCGTGTGTTAGCAAAACGCGGGATCAGCACGCAGGTGATTATCACCAAAGGCGGCACAGAATTTGTCACGCCCTTGTCTGCGGGCGGACTGTCCGGACAAAAGGTTTTCACGGATTTATTTGATCTGACTGACGAAGCTGAGATGGGGCATATTGAATTGTCCCGATCAGCAGATCTTGTTGTTGTTGCTCCGGCAACGGCTGACTTGCTTGCAAAGGTCGCCAACGGGATTGCTAATGATTTAGCCACGACGACATTGATGGCAACAGATAAGCGGGTTCTGTATGCGCCCGCCATGAATGTCCGCATGTGGGACGCTCCGGCGACGCAGCGCAATGTGGAAACTTTGAAACAAGACGGCGCTCTGTTTGTCGGGCCTGACGCCGGCGATATGGCTTGCGGCGAATTTGGCGAAGGCCGCATGGCGGAACCCGACGCGATTGCCGATATGATCGAATCCGCCCTGTCGCGGGATATGTCACTTGACGCACTGCGCGGCCCTAAACCTCTTGCGGGAAAACATGCGCTGGTCACAGCCGGGCCAACGCGGGAGCCTATTGATCCTGTGCGCTATCTGTCTAATCATTCGTCCGGCAAACAAGGCTACGCGATTGCAGGCGCTCTGGCCGATTTGGGCGCAGAGGTGACACTGGTGTCTGGGCCTGTAAGCCTATCGCCGCCTGTAGGCGTGAATGTCGTCTCTGTGGAGACGGCGCGGGAGATGCTCCAAGCCTGTCGTGACGCTTTGCCCTCGGATGTGTTCGTCTCTGTCGCGGCTGTTGCCGATTGGCGTCCCAAAGGCATATCAGACAAAAAAATCAAAAAAGACAAAACCTATATTCCGGCGCTGAATTTGACGGAAAACCCGGATATTTTGCAAACAGTGGCAAAGGGCAAACCTCGGCCTCGTTTGGTTGTTGGGTTTGCCGCGGAAACCGATCACATTATTGCCCACGCTCATGCTAAGCTTGCTAAAAAGGGCTGCGACTGGATTATTGCCAATGATGTATCCGGTGACGTGATGGGTGGGGATCGCAATACAATGATTTTAGTTAAACCGGACGGCGAGACCGCGTGGCCGGAAGAAAGCAAGCTATCAGCGGCGCGGCGGCTCGCGCGCGCGATTGCAAAGGAACTGTTATGAGATTGCGTTTTACCTTTATCATTATCGGGTGCCTGATGATGAGCGAGTCGGCTTATGCCGATAATATTGCGGCCTGCGAAGTTGTCTTAATGGAGCCGGTGATGGACGGCGAGATTGATACAGGCGCGCAAATGGCCTCTTTCCGCCCCGCCGCAGAATTTATGAGTAGTGTTTATGATGATGAAGTGGGCTATGTAAGTGAACTTGACGGATATAAAATTCGGGGAATTATGTGTACTCGAAGATCTGTGATGCCGACTTTGCGCGATTTTCCCATTGTTGCGACAGGGATTCCGTTTTCCATGTCAGAGAATTTTGATAGCACTCTAAGCAGCCTCATGACCATTTTCTATAAGGACGGTGCATTCGGTTATGATTATCGGGGCCGTGATTTACATGAAAAAGAGCAGGCGGCGCTCGCGGACATCATCGATGTGTTTAATCTCCAACCACACGATTTGCCGCCCAAAGCGGTCACTAAAGAAGATACTGACAATGAGTAAACATCATCCGGTCATAGAGTTTAAGCGTCTCGAGCATTTTGGCGATCTTGCATTGCCATCCTACGAGAGCGAATTGGCGGCGGGTGCCGATATACGCGCAGCATTGGCTGACGGTGAGCTTATGACATTGGCACCCGGTGAGCGGGCTTTGGTGCCAACAGGGTTTTGCATGGCGATCCCGGCGGGATTTGAAGTGCAAATCCGTCCGCGTTCAGGGCTGGCGTTTAAACACGGCCTGACATGTTTAAATACGCCGGGTACGATTGACGCTGATTATCGGGGTGAGGTGAAAGTGCTTTTGATCAATCACGGGGAGCGGGCGTTCACGATTGAGCGCGGTGAGCGGATTGCGCAAATGATCATCGCGCCAATCGTGCAGGCTACATTTCAAGCGGTTAATGCCTTATCAGAAACAAAGCGCGGCGCGGGCGGATTTGGCAGTACGGGCACGGCTTAAGCACCGTCCAGTTCCGCCTTTACGGCCTCGGCAACGCTGTCGGGGAAGACATTTAAGACATCATGCCCCCAATCTGCGCGGTCAATGACGCTCCCGTTTTTCAGCAGCGGGGCGACGCGCGGCGTCCATTCAAACAGCATATCTTTGGGATTAAATACTGTAATGCGGTGCGGCAGACTTGCTACAACATCCGGGAAATATTGATTATAAGCAAAAGCCGCGCGGTGGCCCCATTCATAAGCTTCACCCGCTCTTAAATTCTCCGCAAATGAGGTGGCCATATGCTCCAAAGTCATGCCAGGCGTCCGGTATTTTTGAATTTGCGTCCACATATGGTGGAACCGTGTCCCTTCATCATCAAGCGGAATGGGCTGGAACATATCCTCGAATTGCTTTTGCTCGTCTTTTGATAACACCAAAGCCGACATCAGCAGAATATACCGGACGTTTTGGGGCTTTTGATGGGCCATCTCAACCGCGACTTTCGCGCCCGTGTGATTGCCAAACAGGTCAATTGTTTCGAGGCCGAGCGCGTCAATGACTTGCCATAAAGTTCGAGCATAATCTTGAATAGTGACGGGCGGGGCTTCGGGCGGAATATCCGACTCGCCGTGCCCCGGACTGTCGAGAGCAATAACCGGCCGGTCACCGCATATCGCCTCCATGAAGGGGACGAATTCACGGCTCGATTTTGGGCTTTGATGGAGGCAAATCAGCGGGGTCTCGCTGGAGAGGTCTCCGGCTTTGCGTAGGTGGATTTGCCCCATATCTGTATCAATAAATTGGCGGCGCACCCGGTTCATTGAGCGGGAGCCTGCAAGCGGCGAATAGCGTCAATATTCTCTGGCGGCTTCATCCAGAGCGGCGCTTCAGCCTCAATATAACTGCGCAAAGTTTCGGGCACATCCTCGTAATTCGCGATCCGCCATGTGGCCATATGCATTGCGCCCTGCGTAATTCCGTCTTTTTGCGCCCATACCGGTAAAGGGCCATAGCGCATAAAAGTGATCATGCCGGGCATGGCGGGATCCTGCGGTATCACGAAGTCATAATTTTCAAAGGTTTGATACCGTGTATCGGTTCCGGGAATAGGAAAATCCAGAAATAGCGGCGCCGTATAAAGTTCAAGGTTTCCAACTTGCCGGACAGTTATATCCGTGCCCGGGCCGATTTTCTGAACGCGCGGCTCTCGGCCTTGCTCGACAAATGTCTGGAGATAAGGTTTGTCCTTATCGGTTTTATACTCATAGGTAATGAATTGATATGGATAGGCAATGGGATCAACCGTTTCGCCGCCAACCTCCTTGACAACTTCGCCAGTGCCGGGATCGCGGTAGATATAAATCTTGCGGGAATATTGCTCGGTTTTCGTATCGCTAATATGGGCCGCGCTGGCCGTGTCATAGCCCTCAAGATTATACAGGAGTTCGCCGCCGGGGAAGGTGCGAAGTGTCCCCACAGAGTACCAGTATACCGGATCGCCTGATCCGGCGCGTGACCGTGTCCAGGTTTTGAAACGCTCCGGCGTCCATCCCGTTGCAGAGTCTGAGGCCGGATCGGGAAAGCTTGCTGTATCGTTTGCTGGGGGTTCTTGCTGCGCCGTATTGTCCGGCGCTGAGCAGCTTGCCAGCAGAGCAGACAGTATTAACGCTGCGGTCGCAGCCGCTTGGATCGGTTTCATCATAGCTGAGCTAATTCCTCGGCAACCTCCTCCGATGATAGCTCGTCGGGATCATCCAGTGCTTCGATTTCCTGCTGAACAATCCGCAGGATGCGCGCGAGATATTCCTGTGTCCACGCGCCTCTCTCGGCAGCTTCATCTTTGCTCGGCGTATAGGCTTCAATA
Organism: uncultured Caulobacterales bacterium; assembly: GCA_964352275.1. Classification (GTDB taxonomy): domain Bacteria; phylum Pseudomonadota; class Alphaproteobacteria; order Caulobacterales; family Maricaulaceae; genus JACOMS01. The sequence continues at coordinate 18,067 of CAYGRF010000028.1, read as the reverse complement.
TCGGCCTTGGAGACAACGCCCTTGGATTCGAGAAGGCGTTCAACCGTGTCGAGGCGCTCACGCATTACAGCAAGTTCTTGGGCGACAGCCATAGTGATTGCCATGACGCGTTCAGCCTCGCGGCTTTCGAAAAAATAGGGGCGCTTGCCTTTCGGTTTGGCGCCCGCATGTTTGATAGGATCAATAGAAGGCATTATGCGGCCTGCTTAACGGCGCCAATAATGTGCCACGCGGCTTTGCGGCCAAAATCTTCAACCTCATCGGTTGCATGCTCTGGGAACAAATCCTTATCAACCACAGCCGCAACGCCGCCATGCATCAATTCATTCTTGGAAAAACCCGAGGCCAGCATCGTTGCGTCCAGATCAAGCTCGTGAAGCTTAGTCCAGAACGGCTCATTATTATAAAACGCGTCCCAATCGCGGATGGCTTGCTCATATAATGGCATATCATCGGCATATTGAGGCTGCTCTACATGCATGACAAGGCCGTTTGGCGCGAGAAGGCGGTTTGTCTCCGCCATAATTTTCGGCATGGCCTTATAGGACGTCTCATGCAGGAACATGGTGGTTTGGATCCAGTCAAAGCTCTCATCTTCGAACATGGAAAGGTCTTCGGCATTGGCCTGAACAAAAGTGACATTGTCAATGCCCATGGATTTGGCGCGGGCAAGACCGTAACGTAGGCTCGGCGCGCCCGTGTCGATACACACGACTTCGGCGTCCGGATAGGCCGCCGCTATTGGCAAAACATTCTGCCCTAATCCGCCGCCTAAATCGAGAATGCGTTTGGGCGCAAAATCGGGACGGTTGTCTTTCATCCACGCGACTACGGCCTGTCCGCCGCCATCGTTAAACCGTCCTAAGCCGCCGCCTGTTGTGCAGAAAATGCCAATGTCATAATTAGCCGGGCCGGTCACGTCTCCGGGGACAAGCTCGTCATGATAGGAACCGGGCATGCAGTGATGGTCAATGGCGGAGAGATAACGGGGAAGTTCAAGCGCCGGGTCGAGTTTGAGACGGGGATCGCCATCTGTTAGCGCTTTGGCTTTTGCGTTCAGCGCACCGGCTTGCCGCTGGGTAATCCAGCGGCCTGCCTGTTGACGGAGCTCCATAGTGCTGCGGCGCAGGGCGCTCCATGTTTGAAACACGGGGTCTTTTGTCAGGCGCTTTCGTACTGCGTGGCGATCTTTGGGCGCAGGATTATTGGGCGCGATGCGCGTCTCATAGGCGGTTTTTACGCCGGGCAGGACGTGGCTGGCGAGATGGCGGTTCATGTGGGCGAGAAAATTAAACCGCGCCACCTCGTCATGGCTAATGTCGGGGAACATGTCATGTTGTCCGACATTGCGGTAATCGGGGGGGCCATCATAAGACTGGGTCATAAAACACTCCTTTAGCTGCTTTATTGTTAGCGCGCCGAAGGCAGATTAGAGTTGACGAAAGTCAAGGCAGCGTGGCCTAACTGTTTCAAAGTACGCTCAAACAATAGGAGGACATTATGGCCGCAAAAATTCTGGCATTATTTAATATAAAACCCGGCACAAGCGTAGCGGATTATGAGGCATGGGCGAAGTCTGTGGATATTCCGACCGTGAATGGACTAGGCTCGATTGAAAAGTTTGAAGTGTTCAAGACCACCGGTCTTTTGTTTTCCGAGGATAAGCCCCCATACCAATATTTTGAAACTATTGACATTCTTGATATGGACACGTTCGGCGAAGAAGCGGGCTCCGAGACCATGCAAAAGGTTGCGGCTGAGTTTCAAGCCATGGTTGATGATCTGGTCTTTATCACAACGGAACAACTCTAGGGGGCTTGCATGGGACGGTTTACAGGGAAAACGGCGGTCATTACCGGATCAGGCCGCCGGGGCGGATTGGGCGAGGCCATCGCCAAGCGCCTTGCCGCCGACGGGGCTAACATCGTCATTTCCGATATTGGCGAGACTAAAGATGCGGCCACAGGCGCGGAGCATATTGGCTCCTCGAGCGAAATGGAGTCAATCTCGGCAGACATAGAAGCCATGGGCGTTGATAGCTCCACATGCGTGTGTGATGTGCGCTCACTGGAAAATGTCCGCGCGCTGGCCGCTCACGCGGTTTCTGTTCACGGCTCGCTTGACATCTGGATCAATAATGCCGGCATTGGCTATATTATGAAGCCGCTTTTGGACGTCACGGAAGATGAGTGGCGGGTTGTCATTGATGTTAATCTGTCCGGCGCATTTTTCGGCGTCAAAGCCGCAGCCGAGCACATGGTCAAAGCGGGCAATGGCGGACGCATTATCAATATTGCCTCCCAAGCGGCAAAATCGGGGTTCCCGCACGCGCAAGCGTACACATCATCCAAACATGGTCTGGTGGGATTGGTGCGTTCTGCGGCAACCGAGCTCGGCTCCCATAATATCACAGTCAATAATGTCTGCCCCAACCATGTCACAACGGGGCTGGGGGCGTGGCAAAACGAATATTTCGCCGAAGTGACAGGCGCGGCGTCGGTCGAGGATTATCTTGCCGCCATGGCTGCGCGTATCCCGATGGGAAGACCTGGATTGCCGGAAGATACGGCCAATGCGGTCGCGTTCCTCTGTTCGGACGAGGCCAAATATATTACGGCGGAGAGCATGAATGTATCGGGCGGAGAGGAGCCGCATTAGATGGTGATCGCAGTTATTGGATGGGTTTAGTTTATCTGGAACCCAGACTGTTTGTCATTAGTCTCTAACGTAAGGTGTTCGAAGCCGCGTTTGCAGAACTGAAGAGTTAATATATGAACGAACCTGCCCCTAAAGATTTTGTCTGGCCTAACGGCGCTAAGCTCGCACTTTCCATTGTTGTCAATGTCGAGGAAGGGGCGGAGCGCGGCCTTGCGCAAGGCGATAAGGCTCCAGAGCCGGTCGATGAATTGCTGCCGCCGATCAAGGCTCCGATCCGGGTTCACGGCAATGAATCGAGCTATCAATACGGTATCAATCGCGGCGCGCCGCGTATCTTGAAACGGCTCGAGCAAGCGGGCGTGCCCGCGACGTGGACGGTCTGCGCGCAGGCGCTGGAGAAAGCGCCGTGGCTGGCGGACGCGATTATGGCGCGCGGGGATGAGCCGTGTTCACACGGTTATCGTTGGTTGTTCACGGCTTTTATGGATAAGGACACAGAAGCCGCTTTTGTGCAAAAAGGCACAGACAGCATTCTGGCCACAACGGGGCGCCGACCGGCGGGATATTTATCGCGGTACCTGCATACGGATCATTTGCGTCAAACTTTGGCCAAGCAGGGCTATCTCTATCACATGGATGATTATTCAGATGATTTCCCAAGATGGGAGACGTTTGACGACGGAACGCCGCCGATTATTGTTCTGCCTTATGCGGTGGATAGTAATGATATGAAGTTTTGGCTCTCGCCGAGCTTTACGTCGGATATGTGGCTGGATTATGCTAAGCGCACCTTTGATGCTTTGCTTGCCGAATCGCACACAGACGGCGCGCGGATGATGAGTCTGGGCCTGCATTTACGCATTATTGGCCGTCCGGGCCGTATCGGTGCGTTCGAGGATTTTTTATCGTACGTTACCGGGCGGGATGATGTGTGGATCGCTAAACGCGAAGATATTGCCGCGCACTTTGCGGCTCACGTCCCGGCGGGCTGAGACTCCATCAAAGGATTTCTAAGTTAGATTTAAATGTTCTAAGGTGAGGTAAGTTTTGCGCTTTGCTGCGCCGCTTCATTTGATAATCCTCAAGCCTGATAGCGGCATCAATTATAGGGACATGTTATGTATTACCGCTCACAATTATTCGTGCCGGGCAACCGGGCTGATCGGTTCGAAAAGGCCTGTAATGCGGGCTCTGACCTTGTTTGTATAGACTTGGAAGACGCCGTCGGCCCTGCTGAAAAAGCGGAGGCGCGAAGCTCTGTTATTGCATGGCTGCGAGAAACCTTTCACTCGCATGTAAGCTTGCGGATTAACGGCGTGGATACGCCGGACGGACAGGCGGATATTGCCGCGCTCCAAACGTCCGGTCTTACGCTGCCATTTGTGATGATTCCCAAAGTCGCCAGCAAAAGCGAAATCCACGATCTCGATAATGCACTTCCCGAAGCCTTGGGGCCGTTTTTTGCTATTATCGAGAGTGCCAAAGGCGTGGTCAACGCCGCAGATATTTTCTCTCATAACAGGGTCAAGCTCGGCATGTACGGCGCGGTGGATTATGCGGGCGATGTGGATTGCGACCTTGCGTGGGAAACGCATGTATATGCGCGCTCGAAACTGGTGGCCTGCGCCGCCGCCCGCGACGTACACCTGTTTGATGTGCCGCATATTGATGTGCGTAATTTGGATGATTGCGAGGCGACAACCCGCAAGGCCAAAGCGCTCGGCATGCATGCCCGCAGCGCTATTCATCCCGCGCAAATTGAGCGCATTCACGCGGCTTTGATGCCGTCGCCGGAGGAAATCACGCATGCGGGGCGCGTGATTGAGGCCTATCAAAAGGCACGCGGCAATGTCGTGTTACTTGACGGGAAATTCATCGAAGCGCCTGTTGTCAAAAAAGCGCAGCGCATTTTAGCCTATGGAAAAATATAATGGTTGGAACAGTTAAACAGGTCGGCCCGAACCGCTACCGCGAAACATTTGGCCGCTATTTTGAAGATTTTCATGAGGGCGATATTTACGAGCACCGCCCCGGCAAAACTGTGACGGAATATGACAACCACATGTTCACGCTAATGACGATGAATACGCACCCGATGCATTTTGACAATGAATTTGCCGCCGCCAGCGAGTTTAAACAATGCCTTGTCGTCAGCCCCTACACGCTCGCGCTATTGATTGGTATGTCAGTGACAGACTGCTCACAAAAAGCGATCGCGAACCTCGGCATGGATGAAGTGAAATTCACAGCGCCTGTTTTTGTCGGCGATACGATTTACGGCGAGAGTGAAGTGCTTGGCAAACGCGAGAGTAAATCCCGTCCTGGCCAAGGCATTGTCACCATTGTTACGCGCGGCTTTAACCAGAAAAAAGAAATGGTGTGCACGTTCAAGCGCAACATGCTCATCCCGTCAAAAGGCAACGCCGTCGAAGACCGGGTTGAGCATTATTAAAGGTGTCTAGGCAGGTTTGCCTACCCTTTAAGTTCTACCAGCACCTCAAACCCGCCGTAAATCATGCGTTTGCCATCAAATGGCATCACGCCTGCGGACTCGCCCATTGCCTCCATGTCTTCAAAAACTTTGGCGTTGCCTGCATCGCGGGTCGCTTTGTCAGGCCAAAACACCCAAGAAAAGACAATCGCCTCATCGTCTTTTGCTTTGACTGCGCGGTAAAAATCCGTGGTTTCGCCTTTCGGTACATCGTCCGACCATGTCTCGATCACATGTGTGGCGCCGTGTTTCGTAAACAGCGTATCAAAGCTCAGCGCGTGATCACGGAATGCCTGTTTATTGGCCTTCGGTACAGCGATCACAAATCCATCAACATATCCCATTATTTACCCTCCCATGTTTGCCTATACATGAAACGCAAAGCACTTAAAAGACCGCGCTGGGTTTGCGTTGAATCATAGCTGATACTCGAAGATATTGTACGCAGAGCTAAGAAAATTTGACGAGGATAACCATGAACGCGCATTCCGACCCCAATGCATGGACCGCTGAAGACGAGCAAATGATGCTGGATACCATAGACCGCTGGTGCCGCGAAGAGGTGCGCGATCAGGTTATGGCGATGGAACACGCCGATGAATACCCGCATGCTTTTGTAGAGCAAATGAAAGAGTTTGGCTTATTCGGGGCAACGATTTCGCAAGATTATGGCGGGCTTGGCCTGTCGGCATCGACTTATGCGAAAATCGTCATGCGTATATCTGAGGAATGGATGAGCTTGACAGGCATATTTAACTCGCATTTGATGATGGCAACGGTTGTCGAAAAATACGGCACGGATTTTCAAAAAGATTATTGGCTCCCCAAATTTTGCTCCGGCGAAATTCGCGGGGCGCTGGGCTTAACCGAGCCGAATGCAGGCACGGATTTGCAAGCCATTAAAACCGTGGCCAAACGGGACGGTGACCATTACGTCGTTAACGGCTCAAAAACGTGGATCTCCAACGGGATTATGGGCGGCGCTGTGGCGTTGATGGTCAAAACCGACCCAAATTCTGATCCGCGCTACCGGGGCATGTCGATGCTGATCACGCCCAAAGTCGACCCGGATACAGGCGAGACATATTCCGGTTACACGACCGGCAATAAGATGCAAAAACTGGCCTATAAAGGCATTGATAGCGGTGAGTTGTTCTTTGATGATTACCGCATTGACGCCAAGCGGCATTTGATTGGCGGCGAGGAAGGTAAAGGGTTTTACATGGCCGTTGGCGGACTGGAACTTGGCCGCATTAACATTGCCGCGCGCTCCGTCGGCATCGCTAAGCGCGCCCTCGAAGAAGCCACGCGTTATTCCCAAGAGCGTAAAACCTTCGGCAAACCCATATGCGAGCATCAAGCCATTCAGCTAAAGCTCGGCGAAATGGCGACCCGCGCGAAAGCCGCAGAACTCATGACGCTGGACGCGGCCCGCGCCTATGACACTGGCGAGCGCTGCGATATGGAAGCCGGCATGGCGAAATATTTCGCCTCTGAGTCGGCGGTGGAAAACTCTATGGAGGCCATGCGCATTCATGGCGGCTATTCCTATTCCAAAGAATATCCGGTTGAGCGCTTGTTCCGCGAAGCGCCGCTTATGTGTATCGGTGAGGGCACCAACGAAATGCAGCGGATGATCATTGCGAAGCAGCAAATCGCGCGCAATAAGATTTGAGAGCAATGATACCTAATGCACACTCCTTGCACTCTACGCGAAGGGAAAAAATTCTTGAAAACCTCTTCATTGGGGAGCTTCTTAGGATATTATGGTGCAGGGGAATTTACGAGGCTGAGTTGCTGCAAAGCGATATAGATGCCGCTGGGTATGATCTCGTGTTGAGTGTTCCAGATGGAATGAGACATATTCAGTTAAAGGCTGCTATATCCAAGAAATCATTTCCGATGACGGTTAATGCCAAAATAGCAGATAAGCAAAATGGTTGCGTCATTGTTATGCAGGTTAACAAAGATAATCTGTGTTTCGAAAGTTTCTATTGGTTTGGCGGTGCTTTAAATGTTGGATGCTCCGACATCCGTTCAGGTATTGCGGCAAAGCATACCAAAGCGAATAAAGACGGTGTAAAGTTAAAAAGAAGAGATTCTTTTAAACTCGGCCTTTCGCGATTTGATTGCGTTACTTCGTTTGATGAGATTGTAGATTTGTTAATTGGAACATCCTCATGACCCAAAACCTTCCCCTTTCCGGCATCCGCATTATCGCCGTGGAGCAGTACGGCGCAGGGCCTTATGGTACGCAATTGCTCGCTGATCTCGGCGCGGAAGTCATCAAGATCGAAAACCCCGGCACGGGCGGAGATGTGTCGCGCTTTGTTTCCCCGCATCTTATCGGCGATCAAGACAGCCAGTTTTTCCAAACCTTTAACCGTAATAAAAAATCGCTTTCGCTTGATCTCAAATCCCCGGAAGGGCGCAAGGCGTTCGAAGCTTTGGTGAAAACCGCCGATGCCGTGTCGAATAATTTGCGCGGTGACCTTCCGGCAAAGCTCAAAATTGATTACCCATCCCTGAAATCGATTAACCCCAAAATCGTCTGCGCGCACCTGTCGGCCTATGGCCGCGGCAATTCCCGCGAAGCCTGGCCGGGCTATGATTATCTCATGCAGGCCGAAGCGGGATTCTGTTCCGTCACAGGAGAGCCGGACGGCCCGCCCGTGCGCTTTGGCCTGTCGATGGTCGATTTTATGACCGGGTCGATGTTTGCAACCGGGCTGGTCGCCGCCGTTCTCGGCGCTCACCGCACGGGCGAGGGCGCGGACATTGATGTCTCATTATTTGATACGGCCCTGCATCAAACCTCCTATCCCGCCACATGGTATTTAAATGCGGGCGACATCACCACACGGCAGCCGCGCGGCGCGCATCCGGCGATTGTCCCAAGCCAGCTTATGGAAGCGGGCGATGGCTGGATTATGTTTTGCTGCCAAACACAAAAGTTTTGGGAACGGCTTTGTGAGCGTTTAGGCCGCCCTGAATGGGTGAGCGATCCGCGTTTTGTGACGGTCGAAGACCGCCGCGCCAACCGCGCCGTGGTTCAAGACGAGGTTGAAGCCGTGCTGAAATCCCAAACCGTGGCGCACTGGATGGATAAGTTCGGCGGCTTTGTCCCCGCCGCGCCTGTCTATGATATCGCGCAGGCGCTGGATAATCCCTACGCCCATGAGGTCGAGATGGTGTACGAGGACAAACATGACGGTATGCCGGAGCAAAAAATCCGCCTTCTATCATCGCCCTACCGCTTAAACGGGCAGCGCCTGAAAGGCGGCACCGCGCCGAAACTTGGCGCAGATACGGATGACCTTCTCGGATGAGCGCTCACATTTCCTATGATCCTCATCTTGAGGCTGCGCGTCAGCGCAGGGACTCGAAAGATGGCGCGAGACGCCATACTTCGAGACGCGCCTTTGGCGCTCCTCAGCACGAGGAACGGGTATGTGGGGCCGATTGGGGAGCATTATTTGTAATTTCACCGCGTGAGGCCGCCGCATGAAACTCTCCGGCGTCAAAGTTCTTGATCTCTCGGCCTTCCTTCCGGGGCCGCATATGACCATGATGATGGCAGATCACGGGGCGGACGTGGTTATGGTTGAGCCTGATAACGGGCTGGGTGAGCCGACCCGAAAAATGGGCGAAACCTATCCTGATGGCACCAGTGTCTGGTTTGCTAATATTGCGCGCGGGAAGAAGAGCTACGCCGTTAATCTCAAAGACGCGGAGCAGCACGCAGACTTTATGCGCTTGGCCGCAGAAGCCGATATATTCGTGGAAGCCTTCCGCCCCGGCGTGGTCACGCGCCTCGGCGTAGATTACGCCGCCATCAAAGCGGTCAATCCCGGCATTATTTATTGCTCAATATCAGCCTTTGGGCAGGACGGCGTTTACAAAAACAAGCCAGCCCATGATTTGGTGGTGCAAGCTATGGCCGGGACGGCGGATTTGACGCGCGGTATGGACGGCGCGCCTGCGCTGACGCCGATGCCGAGCGCCGATATGGCGGCATCGCTCCATGCTTTATCTGGGATTCTTATGGCGCTTTACCGGCGGGAGACTACGGGCAAAGGTGATTATCTCGACATCTCCATGTATGACAGTCTTCTATCATGGGTGTCCAATGTAACGGGGGCCGTGTTTGCCGAAGACCGCGCGCCGAAGCGATCAAAAATGCGCAGCTTTGGCGGTAATGCTTTTGTCAATATTTACGAAACCCAAGACGGCGGCTATATTGTGCTGGGCGGCAGCGAGCCGAAATTTGTCGCAAACTTTCTCGGCGCAATAGGCCGCCCAGAACTCCTCAAAGATGCAGCACTGCCCGTTGGTGAGCAAACCGATTTAATTGGCGCGCTTAGGGTCATCTTTAAATCGCGCACACAAAAGGAATGGGAAAAATTCCTAGGCAATGTTGACTGTTGCTGGTCAACCATTCGCACCTTGCACCAATCCCTGACCGAGGACGCCGCGCCTGTGATGACCGATAAAAAGGGGCGCAAACATATTCAAAATCCGATCCGGTTTGAACGGGAACCCGCGCAGCTCTCATTCGGCCTTCCTGAGCTTGGGCAGCATACCAAAGACCTCACGAAAGGGTTTTAATGGCTCGGCTCGACCCACTCCCCAAAGAGCAATTGCCGCACAGTGCCAAAGCGCTGCTGGATATGGGAGAGCAAATGATGGGGTTTACGCCCAATGACGCTTTGATTATGGCGCGAAATCCGGCGCTTCTCGAAGCGGCCTCACATCTTGTGGGCGCGGTTTACGGCGCTGGCACGCTCGACCCGGGTCTTAAACGCCTCATTGGTTATATCAATTCCACCGCTGCCGGATGCACCTACTGCGAAGCCCATACAGCGCACGGCGCGCATAATGCAGGCGTTGAGCGCGCAAAAATTGACGCGGCCTGGGATTATGAGAGTTCTGATTTATTTACCGAGGCAGAACGCGCAGCCCTGCGGGTGGCTCAAGGCTCAGGCACGACGCCGAATGCGGTGAGCGACGAAGACTTCGACAATTTAAAACAGTACTATAATGATGACGAGATTGTTGAAATTGTCTCTGTCATCGCCCTGTTTGGGTTTCTCAATCGCTGGAACGCGACCTTGGCGACAGAGCTTGAGCAAACCCCTGCGGCATTTTTGGCTGGCCGTGAATGAAGCGCCCGTCCGTTTGCCTTTCTCCATGCCGGGCTAAATGAGCGTCCGCATCTCTACATATTCGGGATGGCGGTTTATCCTCTTTATGTCGGTCATGTGCAGCCTCTCGCCATTCGCCATGTCATTCCTTGTTCCGGCTTTTCCGGATATAGCGGCGGCTTTTTCCAAAGATGTTGCGGATGTACAGCTTCTCATCTCTGTGTTTTTAATTGGCCTCGGCGTTGCTCAACCCGTGCACGGCATTTTGGCGGACCGCTATGGGCGGCGGCCTGTTCTCCTGACGGGGTTCGCGATATTTTTGATTGCCAGTGTTGCGAGCTGTTTTGTGACATCGTGGACAATGCTCGTCATTTTAAGGTTCCTGCAAGCCGTTGGTGTTAGCGCGGGAACGGTCACAAGCCGCGCGATTGTTAATGATGTACAACCCCGCGAAGATGCGGCTGTTACCCTGTCTTATATTTCAATCGCGATGGGGCTTGGGCCTATTCTTGCGCCAATATTTGGCGGAATCATGAACGAGACTTTAGGCTGGCAATCCATTTTCGCCGGGTGTGCGGCCGCTGGGTTTGTGATCTGGTTTGCCGCGCAAATAGCTCTTCCCGAAACGCGCCCAGCCAATATGCGCGCGCCAAAATCTATCAAAACACTCTGGCGTGATTATAAAGCTCTGCTCACATCCCCGCAATTTTTAGGGTACACAATGATGTTCGGTTTTGGGCAAGGCGTGTTTTTTGCCTATTTACCGTTTGCGCCTGACTATTTTGAAAATGTGTTAGGGCAGTCAACATCTGTCTTTGTGGCGTGCTGGATTGCACTGTCGCTGGCCTTTATGACGGGTTCGTTTTTGGGAACGCGGCTTGTCCGCCTCTATGGCATGGACAGCGTTATTTTTGGTGCGTCGATCTGGATGTGCCTGTCTCTATGCGTGATGGCGTTATCTTACAGCGAGTTTGGCGATAATGCGCTCTGGGTGACCGCTGCGATAATGCTGGCCATGCTCGGAACGGGTATGATTTGCCCGTTGGCTTTGACCGGATCGATCAGCCTTGATGCCAAACTGGCAGGTACAGCCGCCGGGCTCTCCAGTTCGCTTGGGCTTATCATTGGCGGTCTGTTTGCGGTCATCTCCGGAATTCTTTACGATGGCACTTTGTGGCCGTTTATCATTTTGGCAGGGATCGCGATAATAGGTAATTTTACAGGTGCGCTGATGACGCGGCGTATGAAGAGGGGGTAATAGGATGAAATATTTATTCGCGGCATGCGCCGTTCTGGGTCTGGCTGCTTGCGGGCCGGAGACTGCAACCGATACAGCGCAAGAGGCTTGGACGGATTTATCGTTGCGGGCCAAACCGGCCCCTATCACCACAGAGCCGTGGCAGGAGATTGTTATCGGTGTTCCTGATCTGGATGACGTTCCGCGCCTTTTTACGGATATTGGCGGTTTCACCATGCGGGAGCAAAGCCGCAACGCCCTAGTGCTCGGCGCGCCCGGCGTAGAGAGCGGGCTTATCCGGTTTCACTTGACGCCAGCGGATGCAGCGAAAACGCGCCCCTTTGGCAGCCGCTCATGGGATACTGGGTGTTATTTCTCGGTGATGATGCGAGCCAAGAACCTGTCCTCCATTATCGAGGACGCCGCCGCGCTAGGTTGGACGCCTTTAACAGACATGGCTTATTTGGAATTTGGCCCGTCCAAGCTTAATATTGTTGTACTGGGGCATGAAAAAACAGGTATTCAAGTCCAGCTTTATGAGCGCTTGACCACGCCGATTCCGGAGGGCTTTCCGGATTTTGAGCGCCTGTCGCGGCCCTTTAATATGATGCAAATGGTACGTGCGCGCGATGCGGCCTATACGTTTTATCAACAAGGTTTGGGTTTTGAGACGTTTTATTACGGCAAACCTTCCGTCTCGGCCCAGCCAGAAGTGATGCCGCTGGGTATTCCGGTAGAGATGACAACAACCACGCCCTATCAAGCCGGTATTGTGACGCCCAAATTGGGCCTAGAGTGGGGCCGTATGGAAATGATCGAAGTGATGATGTCGGGCGGCAAAGATCTGTCTAGCCTATGCGCGCCGGGAAATATTGGGATTACAGAGGTGCATTTCTTCGTCGATGATATTGATGATCTTAGCCAAAAATTGTCTGATCGCGGGGTTAATATTTACGAAAGGCATACACGCGCTCTTAGGGTCAAAACACCGGACGGAGCCAATATCCGGTTTATTCAAAAATGACGGTCACTAAGCGCCTATCAAAGGTTCTCAACCGCCCTATATCCGGCGGTGACCGCGCGCGCGCCGCGCTATTACTCCTCGACTGGACAGGCTGCGCGGTTGCCGGGCAATCGGAATCCGCAGGCCAAAAAATAACGGCGGCATTCCCTGACGAATCCGGGCGTTGCAGCCGTATCGGCAGCAGCGCGAGTTCGCCGCTTATGGCCGCGTTGCATAATGGCTGTCTTGGTAATATATTGGAAATGGACGATGTGGATAAGCGCGCCGTATTGCACGCCGCACCGACAATTATGCCTGCGGCTTTAGCGGCGGCGCAGCATGTCGGCGCAAGCGCGGCTGATTTTTTGGATGCGATTATCATGGGATATGAGGCGACCATCCGCATCGGGCGTGCCGTGGGGTCCGGCCATTATGCATTTTGGCATAATACGGCGACATGCGGGCCTTTCGGCGCGGCTGTGGCGGCCTGCCATCTTTTGCCCGGCTGTGATATGGTTTCAGCCTTAGGACTTGCCGGTACACAGGCAGCGGGTCTGTGGCAAACGCGCCACGAGCCGGATTCGATGGCTAAACAGCTTCACGCCGGGCATGCTGCCCATGCTGGAATGCTGGCCGCTTTTTTGTCTGCGCAAGGCTTTCAAGGGCCGAGATCCATTTTAGACGGAGAGCAGGGGTTCTTTGCCGCTATGTGCCCCGGCGCAGACCCGAGTGATGTTTTGACTAATCCCGATGCTGGCTGGCTGATCCACGACACATCCATTAAACCCTATCCGGCGTGTCGTCACACACACCCCGCCATTGATGCAGCACTCGCTTTGCATAAACAGGGCGTCGATCCCCATGCTGATGTGTTGATAGAGACTTATAGCGACGCGCTTACATTTTGTGACAAGACGGATCCAAAGACGCCCATAGAGGCGAAATTTTCTCTGCAATATTGTGTTGGCCTCGTCTTGAATAAAGGTCGCTTGGCATTGAGCGACTTTACGCCGGAGGCCATACGCAGCAATCTCGATGCGCATGCCGCGCGTAATATTCAGGTGAAGGAAAGCCTGTCATTAAGTGCCGCCTATCCGGCCCATTACGGGGCAAGCGTTACTGTGGGCGATGTGTCACATACGGCGAAGGATGCTTACGGCGACCCTGAATATCCGATGGATGTGCCTGCAATCCGCGCAAAAGCACTCGCTTTGATGACGCATGCGGGCCTCACCGATAATGCGGCTCAGGCTCTGATTTCCAAAACGCTCAGTCTTTCAGAGCCTGAAGGCCGGCTAACGGATTATACGGAGGCGTTGCCATGAACCCGATCAGCCACGCATTCGCCCGCTATGCTTTAACCGCCTCACAGTTTCCGGGTGCCGCAGAAGCCTCTGCCAAAACCTTCATGCTCGACAGTCTCGGCGTCGGCATTGCAGGTTCGAAAGCGCCGTTTTCCGATGCGGTTTTTAAAACGGTGCAAGGCTGGGGCGCGGGCGATGCGGCGCATATTTGGGGTCGCGGCGTAAAAGCCCCAGCGGCAAGCGCGGCCTATATGAACGGATTTCAAATCCACGGCATGGAATATGACTGCGTGCATGAACCGGCGGTTGTGCATCCTATGGCAACGATATTTGCGGCGCTTTGCGCGGACGCCGAAAGCCGAAATCATAATGGTCGGGCCTTAATGGAGGCGGTGATTGTCGGCGTGGATGTCGCGGTTGAACTTGGCGTGGCGGCCACAACCGGCCTGAAGTTTTTCCGTCCGGCGACCGCAGGGCTGTTCGGGGCCACGCTTGGGATCGCGCGGTTGCGGGGGTTTGATGAGGCGACGGCGCTATCGGCCATGGGCTGCGCGCTGGCGCAATGCGCCGGGGTGATGCAGGCCCATGTTGAGGGCAAACCCACACTGCCCGCGCAAATCGCCGGAGCCGCCCGCGCGGCGGTTGTCGCCTGTGACCTTGCTGAGAACGGTCTTGATGGGCCCGCCGCTTCTTTGGAGGGGCCGTACGGATATTTTGCCATGTTTGAAGATGCGGCTGATATGGAGGGGGCCGCTTTGCGGCTTGGCAAAGTGCACCGGATCACAGAGGTAAGTTGGAAGCCGTTCCCGACAGGCCGCGCCGCGCAGGGCGGGGTTGTTCTTATTCAAAAATTATTACAGCAGGGCGTTCGTGCGGAGAGCTTGGAGAGCCTGACTTTATCGGCCCCGCCGATTATTCCGCGCCTCGTGGATCGGCCCATGACCGATAACATGAGCGCCAATTATGCGCGGCTCTGTTTTCCTTATCTAGCGCCGATCACGCTGTTGCGAGGAACGGTGGGGCTTGGAGATTTTAGAGATGCTGACCTTAAAGATCCTAACATTCGCGCTTTGTCACAGCGGGTCAGCGTGGAAACTAATCATGTTACCGATCCGGCTGAATTTGTTCCGCAAAGCGCCACAGCAGTGATGAAAAACGGCAGTATTGTCAGAGCTCAGATCGACAAATTATTCGGATCTCCCATGGATCCTCTTTCGCCGGATCAACATCTGGAAAAATTTCGAGCCTGTCTGGACTTCGGTTTGCGTGAAGTCAATGCAGACGTGCGCAGTCAAAGGCTCATTGCGGCGATAAGCGCGATTGAAACCTTGCCCTCGTGCGGCGATGTATTCAGCCTCGCAGCAGGACTTTGAGGGGACGGTATGCACCGGACATATTTTGACTGTATTGACGCAGACGCTATCCGCCGCGACCATCCGATTGGCGAAGCTTTTGTTGATTTTGCTAAAAATACCAGCCGCGATGCATTGTTCATGCATCAGGATCGGCTTTTCAGGCAGTGCCTCAAGCGGGCTTGGAAAATTCCGTTTTATCAACGCTTATGGGGCGCGGCGGGCATAGAGCCGGGCGATATTGACGGTTTGAAAGATATTGGAAAATTGCCGACATTTGACAAGTCCGACATTATGGCATCCATCGCCAAGCGCCCACCTTTTGGGGATTTTCACGGCCTTGAGACCTACGCAGATAATGACCGCCCTCCGGTCAAATTTCACACGACATCCGGGACAACGGGCCGCCCGCAGGTTCTGATTTTCGGGCCGAAGTCCCGAGAAGTGCAAAACTTGCTGCTCGGACGATTATATCATTTTCAAGGCATTGGTCTGGGCGATGTGGTGCATTCGGTTTACGGTCACGGGCCGATCAATGGCGGTCATTACATCCGCGAGGCAGTGACGCATTGGTCGCAAGCCATGTTTGTTCCGGCGGGCACTGGTATTGAAACGCGCTCCGTCAAACAGGTGCAGATGATGAAAGATTTCGGCACGACCGTCATTGTTGGATTTGCTGATTATATCAAAAAACTAGCCAGTGTGGCGCGCGAAGCGGGCATAGAGCCGGGCATTGATATTCCTGTGCGCACGATTTCAGGGCATTTAGGCCGCGAAGATAAAGCCTCATTGTCCGAGATGTGGGGCGGCGCGCAATGTTACGACTGGTACGGCGTTGGAGATACGGGCGCGATTGCGGGCGAAGGCCCGGATCAAGACGGGCTTTACGTGATGGAAGATGCGCAGTATCTAGAAATCTGTGATATTGATACCGGGCAACCGGTTGAAGACGGTAAGGAAGGCGATATGGTGTGTACATGTCTTTTCAAGGACGATGTCTATCCGATTATTCGGTTTAATACCCATGATGTCAGCGCTGTGCGCGGCGGAAGGTCCTCGCTTGGGCTAAATTATCGCCGGATAGAAGGGTTTTTAGGGCGCTCGGATAATATGGTCAAACTGCGCGGCATCAATATTTTTCCGCATGCGATGGGCCCGATCCTCGAAGATGTGGACGGGTTTGGCGGAGAATTTTATTGCCGGGTTGAACGCGACGGCGCAGGCCGGGACGAAATGATTGTCGTGGCGGAATGCCATGAGCCCAGTGCGGCTCTGGCCAGCCGATTTGAAAATAAACTCAAATCCAGCCTCGGTATTGGCGTCTCCGTTGATCTCAAGCCTATGGGCGGCACCGCTGACGTCACACAGGTTGACATACGCCAGAAACCGATCCGGCTCGTGGATACGCGGTTCGCCTAATGGTGGCGCGGCCCAATCCGGCTGGGGCGAGCATAGCATCGCTTGTCAACTGGTTCTCGCGCGGACAATGGACGCCCACGGAATATTTACGGTATTGCTTACGCCGCATTGAAACGGAAAACCCAAAAATCCAGGCCGTCTTAGAGGTCTATGAAGATAAGGCTAAAGCGGCGGCGGCGGCGTCAACGCGGCGATACCGCGCCCGGCGTCCGACATCCTTTATGGACGGGATTCCGGTCGGTATTAAAGCCAACATCGCCTTTGAGGGCTATGTCTGCCACGGCGGAATCAAGGCCTATGAAAACACGGTTGCGAGCGCTGATGCGCGAGTTGTGCGAAATTTACGCTCAGCAGGGGCGGTCATTCTCTGCTCGCTGAATATGGAGGAGGGCGCACTGGGTGCGGCTACAGATAATCCGTGGTTTGGCAAGACGTTTAATCCGCTGCGCGAAGGGTATACGCCGGGCGGTTCATCCGGCGGCTCGGCGGCAGCGGTAGCGGCGGGCATGGTACCGGCCGCGCTGGGCACGGATACAATGGGCAGCGTGCGCATTCCGTCCGCTTATTGCGGGCTTGTCGGCCACAAACCGTCCCAAGATTTGGTGTCTAAAGACGGCGTCATGCCGCTGTCAACAACCCTCGACACTGTTGGCCCGCATGTGCGCCGCCTCGAAGACGCCGCGATTATTCTCCCGATTATGGCGGGGACCCGGCGGCCCTTTAACATCACGTCATATGGCGCTATCCGTTTTGCTTGTATGTCCGTTCCGAAAGATATGGATATTGAGCCGGACGTCCGCGCAGCGTTTATGCAGCTAGCCGGTATTTTATCCGGCGAGGAAAATTTTGACCGCCGCAGTGATTGCCTAGAGGGGTATGATTTTGGGCGTCAACGGCGCGCGGGATTGCTCATCAGTGAGGTTGAGGCGGCCCATTATCATTCTGCGCGATATGAAAAAGATCCGGATGGCTTCAGCGAGCCTTTCCAATCTATGTTGGGCTGGGGCGTCCGGCAAAGCTCGGAAAAACTCCGGGATGCATATGCACGCCTGCAAGAGGCCGCAAATTTTGCCGACATAATTTTCAAAGATGCCGATATTATCCTCGCCCCTACCGCGCCGCAAACCGCCTTTAAGTTTGGTGACCCTATTCCGGCGGGACAAGCGGATTTTACGGCATTCGCAAACTTTGCGGGTCTGCCCGCTGTGACGATTCCCATGGGGCGCAGCCAAAACGGGCTGCCCATTGGCATGCAAATCATCGGCCCCAAGGGCCGCGATGAATTTGTTTTGCAGGCCGCAGCGCGCATTCGCGATCTGTGCGCTTAGAGGGTATCGTGCATTTCTTGTTCAACCGGAATCGGAAATTGGGCCTTATTTGCCCATTTTCCGATATTTCAATAGTTTTGATTAAACAAGAATTGCACTAGAGCGTTTTGCGGTTGAATAGATTCATTTAT